>JAGPGT010000011.1 GCA_018055905.1 Phycisphaerae bacterium | reverse complement strand
CGGGGTCTTGTCAATACGATCACGACGGTCACCGCCATGGCCAAGATGCACAGGAGGGAAATCGACCAACGAGCCCGCCAGATCACGAGCAGATAATCGAACAGATCAATCTCCAAATCTTCCGGACCTGCAGCCGGACGCGGCAACTGTGATTTTGCCTGAGAATCCGTCACAATACACTCATCCTGATAGCCTTTACACAATCTGTCAGATCTATGCAATCTGCGGACGACCTCTTCCTGTCTCTATATCGCGAACACCACGCCGGCGGCGACGGCGATTTGGAAGATAATCTGGGTGATATCCTTGGTCAACCGGAGATTGAGATACTTGTCGACCTTGCGGGGCACCACGATCGTGTCTCCCGGCTCCATCCGATGACTCAGGAAACCGCCGAAGAACCAAGAGTTGCTCTGCGAATCCCAGAACAGGAGCTTGCCGCGATTCCCCTGCTCCATGCTGACGACCGTGCCGTCGGCCTTGATCACGCTGACCTGCTTCTTGTCGGCCTCTTTGGTCATACCGCCGACGCGTCCGAGGTAGTAGCTGACCGTGCCGTTCTCCTCGTAGAGCAGCGACGTGGGATTAAAGACTTCGCCCACGATGTGAACCACGCCGGGAACCTGGGGCACCGTCAGCTTGTCGCCATCCTCCAGCTCCATGTCGTATGAGGACCCTTTGAACTCCTCCAGAGCACTCAATCGCACAACCACACGTCCGGTGATCTCGGCGGCGCGAAGCCTGGCCAGAAGGGCCTTTTTCGTCTCCAACACCGCCTGTTCGATCTTGGCGCTGTCGGCGTCCAGGGACGCACTCATCTGCTCCTGAGAACTCGACAGCATGGACTCCTCGATCTGACGAATCAAATCGTCCAAGCGGCGCCGCTGAATCGCCCTGGCGCTCTGGCGGGTGAAAACCGCACCTTTGAGATAGGCCTGGTCGGTATACCCCCCCGCCCGTTCGATCAGCGAACTGAGGGTCTCGCCTTTTCGAATCGGGTACCTGCCGGGGAATCGCACCTCGCCTTCGATCACGGCGTTGGCGTCGAACACGAGGTCGGGGATCGGCCGTACCACGACGTAGTCGTAATCGCGGAGCAGGACGTTGTGTTCGGAGTCGCCGGCCAGCGCCTTCTCCAGGTCGATGTCGATCTTTTCGGTGGCCATTCCCTCCTGGCTGATATGCCGGCGGGTGATTTCGGCGGTGCGGACGTATGCGTTCTTATGTAACCCGCCGGCCGTATCGACCAGATCGCTCACTCTCATGTTGGGAACCAGTCGATAGGTATCTGGATCGAAGACCATGCCTGAGATCGTCACTCTCCGCGAGATCCGTTCGTCCCAACGGAACACGCGAATCGTGTCGTATTGAAGAAGTTCCAGATCCTGAGATTTGTCACCGGCCAGCAGCTTGCCCAAGTTGAAGGGGATGACAGCCGGATGCAGATCCGGCGGGACCAATCGCTCGATCTGGGCGCATTCCGTGTTCGGCTGGGGCATCAGCACGTCGTACGAGGTTAGAATATCGCTGAGCCGCATGGCGGGTTTCCATTCACGTTTGCCCGCGCGGACGACGTGGCCTTCCAGACGAATGATCCTCTCCTGGCGGGCCGGAACCGCAAAGACCTTCACGATGTCCCCGTCCTGCAGCACCATCGCGCCGGGATCGGACGGCTGCCCCATCACCTCCTCCTGTGAGAGATCGAAATCCACGACGATCTGTCGCTCATGGTTGTGCACTCGCTCCACCTGTACCCGCTGAAGCCAGCCGGAGAACGCAACGCCGCCGGCCAGATCCAGCACCTGATGCAAAGTCATAGGGCCAACCATCTCGTAGATCGCCGGTCTCTTGACATTGCCCGCGACTCCGACCACCGGTCCGATTAACGGTATGAAGATCGTATCTCCGTCCTGAAGACGAACATCCTGGCTCTTGTCGCCCCCCATCAACAGATTGTACAAATCCAGCGAGATCGGTTCCTGGCCGCTTCGCGACAGACGGATCTTGCGGAGCGTTCCGCTTCGCGACGGCCCGCCCGCAGCAAAGAGCGCATTGATCGCGGTCGAAAGCGAACTGACGGTGTACGTCCCCGGCGAGGTCGCCTCGCCGACGACAAATACCTGGATCGTCCGCAGCCGGTCCATCGCAATCGACATCTTGAAATCCGTGAATTTCCGGGACAGTTCGTGCCGAAGATAGCTCTCCAACTCGCCGAACTTCATGCCCCAGACCCGCAGGGCCCCCACCTCCGGCAGCACAATTTGGCCGCCCCGATCGACCTGCAGCGTGTATTGCGCATCCACACGCCCCCACAAGGTCAGAGTGAAACTGTCGCCGGGACCGATCACATAGTCCGGTCCTACGGGCACGTTCGTCACCGGGGCAAAAGTCGACACCGGGGCGCTGAACATGTCATAGCCGAACTGTTTGAGCCTGAGCGACGCGTCGTTGACATCCAAAGAAGCATCCCTCGACAACAACCGCTCGATCCGCGACGGCATCGAGGGCGGCGCCGGCCGCTCACGGACATCCGGCGGCGAGAACATGCTCGGCACACACGGATCTTCAGCCCCCCCCCGACGTGACAGCCACTCGCGGACCGCTCCTGTCTGTCGTTCGGTCGACAAGGCATTCGAGCCTCGTTGCGACGGCCCGCCCAATTCCGGGATACCGAAAAGAGACTGCGCCGCAGCAAACGGGGACCCCGGTCCTGCGGAGAGGAACGCCAGCAACACAACGACCCACTGAAAACCCGGCCTCAGCGACGGCAGACAGGCTCTCATTCCACACTCCTTTGTGCCTTCCAGAACGGGGCAGGAAGCCCAACCCGCTTCCAAACCTCCAATGACCTATCAAGACAAAAACCCTTTGCGGCGATCTCCGTTTGGACCATCGCGGTCGTCTTCGTTCACCCGATTCAACCGCGAATATCTTAGGGCTTCGGGGCTCGATGTCAAGAGTATTTGGAAGCCTCATAAAAATCGGCCTGGCGGCAGTGATGACGACCTCTTGACCCTGAGGAACAAATGGTTTAGTCTTGCAACCCACGGTTTGGACTGTCACGAGTCTAATCTCAGAATGTGTTATGCAACGGATTGCATCGGCTCTCATCGTTCTCATCGGATTCTCGGCCCTGCCGTCGTCGGCTCTGGTTTCCACGAATGTTCCCTTGAACCATTGGAGCTATGACGCGGTGGACAAGCTGGCCAATTACGGCCTGATCGACAGCGCCATGCTGACGATCAAACCGCTGTCGCGGGTCGAAATGGCGCGCCACATCGGCCAGGCGATGCTGACTCTTGAACGAAGGAACGACGTGCCCCCCTTGCTCCAGTCCCTCGTGAATCGGCTCCAGCACGAGTACCAGGGCGAGTTGATCCTCATCGGACTGATCGAAGGCTGGCATGGGGAATCCTTCGTCAAACCGCTGGAGGACCCGTACGTCGCCTATCTGCATGCGCGCCGCGCGCCGGACATCGAAAACATCCGGGGCGACGAATTCCAGCGAGGGTCGAACTCCCGCGCCGGATTCGCGACGCGAGGCGCGATGATGAACCGGGTCGCCTTCTACCTGCACCCCGAGTACGTCGATTCCTCGCAAACCGACGGCGATGTCGAACTGATCGAAGGCTACGGTAAAGTCATGATCGGCGACTTGGAAATCGAAGCGGGCAAGGATTCTCTCTGGTGGGGGCCGGGCCACCACGGCTCCATGCTCATGAGCAACAACGCCCAGCCTTTCACAATGCTCAAGCTGACCAATCCCCAGCCTATCCAACTCCCCTGGATCTTCAAGTCTCTCGGGCCGGTCAAAAGCCAGTGGTTCCTCGCACAATTGGAGGACGACCGGGACTTCCCGCAAGCCAAACTCTCGGGTTTTCGTGTCAGCGTCAAGCCCCATCCGGCGGTCGACTTGGGGGCATCGAGGGTCGTGATGTTCGCAGGCCGGGGAGTACCGCGAGTGGACCTCTTCGACTACGGCAAAATGTTTTTGTCCCTCACGGAGCAGGATGAGAACAACCAGTTGGCGGGTTTCGACGTCTCCGTGTTGGTTCCCCTGTGGCAGGATGCTCCCCTGCGGTCAGTTCGTTTTTACGCGGACCTCGCCGGGGAGGATGAAGCGGGCTGGATGCCGAGCAAGTGGGGAGAGGTGTTCGGCGCACAGTTCAACGACCTTCTCAAGACAGGTCGGACCGACCTTTGCGTCGAGTATGCCAACAACCACGTGTCGGGTTTCGATGACCTGTTCTACACGCACAGCCTCTACACATCAGGCTACACGTATGAGGGCAGGATCATCGGCCACCACATGGGCACCAATTCCTCGGATCTATTCGTCAGACTCTCCCACTATGTCTGGGAGAATCTGCTCCTTGACCTGTCCTTTGATCACCAGAAATCAAGCCTGAAAACAAATGCGGAGGCGTCTAGGAACATCTACGAGGCCGGCTTGGCCTTCTTCGCCTCGGAAAATTGGCGAATCGAGACCGCCTATCGGTACGAAGACCCTGATCAGAGGGGCAAGAACGACAACCATATCGTCGAGATAGGATTGACGAGGAGGTTCTAGCGGCTTTTCGATGGGGGATCGTCGATAATCGCCTATCAACCTGCGATGGTCTTCCATCCTTGGTTCAATTCTTCCAGCAGGCGGATGACGTCCTGAATCATGTTGGGATCGCGTTTGGCGTTGGCACGCCCCAAGTGACGATTCATAAACAGGTAGAGACTACGCAGGTTGCGGGTGAGTTCGCCGCCGGCCTCCATGTCCAGCACGGCGTTCAACTCGCTGATAATGTCTTGGGCGCGGTTGATGTAATGCCCTTTGGCCGCATAGTTTTTGGCCTCCAGTTCCTTGATGGCCAGTTTGAGAAACTTGATGGCGCCGTCGTACAACATCACGACCAGCCGGCCCCTGCTCTGTGTCGTGATAGTGGCCTGCTGATATGCCTCCAGTGCCTTCATTGTAGACCTCCTGTAGCCTGCGCACCCATACCGGGGCCCCACAGGCGTTGTTTGTCGCCCGGGCCCCGCCATCCGTGGTGAAAAACGACTCGAGGCTCTGTCCTTGCCGAGGAAGGAACAGTCCCCGATATCAACAGGGAGATGACTGACGCATCAAGCGTCAGTCATCTCCCGCGATTGTCGTCCTCGGATCGGCCGAATCGACTATCGCAGCAGCGAGAGAGCCATCTGCGGGATCGAGTTGGCCTGAGCCAGCATCGCGGTGCCCGCCTGCGCCAACACCTGGTTGCGAGTGAGGGTCGCCATTTCGGTCGCCACGTCGACGTCCGAAATACGGGATTCTGCCTGGCTGAGATTCTCCGCCTGAATGCCGAGCACCTGTCCCGTGCTTTCCAGACGGTTGATGTAATATCCGAATTTCGCGCGGGCCGTATCCTTGGCGACGATGGCGCTATCCAACGCGGTGATCGCCGCCCGGGCGCTGGCGGCCGTGGTGATCGACAGGGCGCTGATGCCCAGACCGGCCTTGGTCATTTTGCTGCCCTGGATGTCGATCTTGTCGGTGGCGCCGCCGAAATGCACCGAGACGGTGGCCGAGTTGTCCAGCATCTTGATGCCGTTGAAGTCCGTCGCGGTGGCGATACGCTGAATTTCGTTGGCCAACTGGTCGAACTCGTTGTCCATGATCACACGCTGGGCAGACGTATACGAGCCCGTGGAGGCCTGCTCGGCCAACTGCTGCATACGAACAAGCAGGTTGTCCTGAACCTGCATGGCGCCTTCCATGGTTTGCAGCATGCTCACGCCGTCCTGGGCGTTTCTCGCACCCTGCTCCAGCACGGCGATGTCAGCGCGCATCAACTCGCGGACCGCCATACCGGCCGCGTCGTCGCTGGCGCTGTTGATGCGAAGACCGGACGACAGTCTTTCGACTGACGAGGCCAAGGCATCATAGCTCGCCCCCAGGTACCGGGCAGCGTTCGCCGCCATAAGGTTGTTCTTGATTGCTAACATGCTTGCGACTCCTTAAAAGAAAGACCCCAATACGGCCCTTTACGAAAGCGCTTGCTTTACGACTGTACAAAGTTTGTTGGCCTTTACGCTGATTATCGATGAAAAGATGGGAAACTTGAGGGGTTTGCGCATTCGGATCCTGGAGAAAAAAAG
Source organism: Phycisphaerae bacterium (assembly GCA_018055905.1). Lineage (GTDB taxonomy): Bacteria > Planctomycetota > Phycisphaerae > Sedimentisphaerales > Anaerobacaceae > PLanc-01. Next base: position 28,862 of record JAGPGT010000011.1, on the reverse strand, counting down.
AGAGCCCATAAAAAAAAGCCGCCGCAATAGTGACAGAGGCACCCCGTCCCTTCAGAACACCAGGGGAAACCGAAAAAAAAATTCTGCGTCCGCATAATCCCGCCGATCGGCTTTCCCTTGGACGAGTACCGAGCTGCCCAGAATTCTGGAACTCACACCGGCTCGGTTTTCTCATGGAATTCCGATTCGATGGCCGATAATCCAGATGCAGCCAAGGCCGGGAAGCACGACTTGCATCGCCGAGGCGACAACTGCCTGAAGCCGGGGAATGGTTTTCGGCTGTGGGGAAAACAAAGTATCATCAAGTGGGAAACATTTTCATCTATGGAAAACCAGGGCCTCCTCCAGCCCACCTGTGACAAAACGTTGTTGGTCTTCAATTGCCATGAACCGTGGGTCCACCAGCTCGGAGCCCTCGGCTACAACCTTGACATCGTGGTGGACCTTCCGGGCAAATACAACCGGGGATGGGACGAACGGATGAGGCCCGTGCCTCCCCGATCCCGTTTGATCTCGTTGCCCCAGGCACTGGTCTGCCCCACCCTCTATTACTGTATCATCGCACACAACACCACGGACCTGCTCGATGTGCGGTCCCGACCCGAGCCCAGAGTGCTTGTGCTCCACCACTCGTTGGAGGGACGTCTCTGCGAGGAAAACTCCGGCGTCGATCCCCGGCAGATGAAGACCTTGCTCCGCACCTACGTCGAACTGGTCGGCGCGCACGTCGTGGCAACGTCCATGTTCAAAGGGGAGTCGTGGGGCTATACCGAAGACATCGTGCATTTCGGCATCGATGTCGAGGACTACCCTCCCTGGCAGGGGCACCAAGCAAAAGGAATCCGAATCTGCAATTTCATCAGCAGCCGCCGGCACATCCTCATGTGGGATTTCCACGAGCAGGCGTTCGAAGGCATTCCGATCACGTTGGTGGGCCACAATCCGGACATCCCCGGCGTGGAAGCCGCGAGGGACTGGGACCATCTCAAAACCATGCTTCAGTCCCACCGGTTCTACATTCACACGGCCGATCCGCGATTCGAGGCCGGACACAACATGGCCACGGCCGAAGCCATGGCCGCAGGACTGCCCATTCTGGGCAACCGCCACCCCACCTCGCCCATCAAGCACGGCATCTCGGGATTCCTCAGCGACGACCCCAAAGAACTACGGCATTATGCCCATATCCTTCTCCGAGACGAGAATTTGGCCCGCAGGATGGGGCAAGAAGCTCGGAAGATCGTCCTCGAACGATTCTCTCTCACGAGGTTCAAGCACAGTTTTCTTCGCTCGATCGAGATTGCGCGGCGCAAATGGTATACAAGGAAGGTGGAACCCGCCTGTGGCATTCCCCATTTCGCCTGCCCGGCTATGCCGCAGGCCTCATCAGAGCAATGAAGGGCCTCATAACAAGACGTCGATTCTCCCCCTCGACGAGAAGATCTGGGGAGCTTGCTCTGGAGACACGCCCTGACGGACGGAACTTGGCTCTCCCGGGCCCTGCGGCCATCGAGCCTGCGGTGTGGAAGAATTCTCGTGCCCTTGGCCGGCCCCCTCGCGTTGTTGCCACGTATCCTGCGATAGATGCTCTCCTCCGAGGTTTCTGTCGGGTTGTTCCGAGGTGACGATCTCGACCCGACGGATCTGAATCCCCGCCTCCTGAAGGCCACGAATCACCTGAGGAAGAGCCTGTTCGATTTCCCGTTGGGCTTCTCGTGTGCCGACCTCCAAGGTCCCCGTGAGATTCTCGCCTTGTTCCTGGAAACGCACAACGACTGTTCCTAATTCGGGGGGTTGCAGACGAATGAGGACTTCCCGTTCACCCGGCACGCCGGAAGAACGAATCGAATCGAGGATTTGCTCGCCCACACTCTGGACCGTGGTCCGAATGGTTGGCATCTCGAAGTTCACGGCATTCTGCGACGAAGATGGAACCCGCGGGGCGGTCGTCACCGATTCCCCACTCAAAATCATGCGAAATTCGATCCCTGCGGTTCCGCCGTCCTTCGTGCCGGTCCAGCCGCCTTCCTTGCCCTCCGACCGAAGGGGTTCGCTCTTGGGGTGATCGCTGCGGGCTGTCGAAGAGGTTTTGATCGCACCGCTGGGGTTCCCCTCCAACCCAGATCCCTGTGTCGAGACATTCCTCTCCGAGGACGAGGCCCCACTTGAACCGACGACCTGTTGCCCTTGCCTCAATACCGATTTCACCGAAGATTGCGAGGGCTTCTCGGAAGCGATGAGGAGGTCGCTGCCGTTCTTGGCTCCGATCGTCAGGGAGGCGTCCTGTCCAGGGATCCCCGGCGAGGCCGAAGGGACGGCTTTAGAAGCAGAAGAGGCGGTGAGCGGGGATGCCTCCGGTCGAACTTCGGATCGGCCCGCCTGTTTGCCGACGGCGCCGGCTGGGGGGACCGACTCGCCAGCGGTTTCGCGAGCCGTTTGAAACCCGGCGGTGGAACCTCGTCGAGCTTCTGTCAGGACAACCGAAGAAATCGACCGTCCCTGTGAGACCGCCCCCTGGGTCACCGGCGCAGCAGCCGATCCAATCATTTCCGGCGGCTGCGTCACGGCGGCTTGATGAATCGGCAGGGTTGTTCGCGTTCGTGAAGACGCCGTTACGAGAGTCTCTCCGTCCCGACCCGCCGAAAGCCGTTGTGATTTTATGGGACTTGTATTGCCGTTTGTCGTTTTGGCCCCCTGCTGTTCGTCCCGCGAGATCGCAACCTGGCCACCTGTCGAAGTCGAAACCGCGTGCCGCAAAACAAAAGGATGGACAACTCCCGTGAGCGACCAAGCGGTCTGCATATCCGCTGTCGGCGATTTCTCGCCACGACGGCCAAGCCGCTCCGCACCGATTGAGGTCTTTGCATCGTCATGCCTTTTGGCAAAATGGTCTTTGGAAGGGGCTTTCGCGGACACGTCACCGTGCGGTGTCTGTTCCATCGCCGCCTGAGCAATAGGCAACACCTCCGCGAATCGCTGGAGGGATTCATCCCCTTGGGATTCAGCTGCCCCTTTGGCACCAAAACCAGTCGGCGGCGCAGAGTTCACCATGCGTTGGTTGTCGGCGATCAGGATCGCAGTGTTCATGGTTGATACCCTTTAAGAGTCGGCAAAGACTTAGCAAGCCGTGTGCCAAAAGACAACGATCCCACATCTGCGATAAGATCTAAGTTTTTATTTCATGGGAAGTTACAATCAGAGAAGAAGAAAACCCATCTTCCGGAGAATCCCACTGGCAAGAAGACCGATACCGGAAGTTTGTTCTTTCAAAGGGAGGATTCTTCCGAAGACCGACTTGTTCGGCGACGACAATCGGTGTCAAATAAGTCATCCGCTTGTATAGAAACCTGACACCCCGGTAGGGCGCATGCTCGATCCTCGTCACGGAACGGTTCTTCCATCGCAGATTCAGTCTTGCTATCTCGGTCTCAATCTCCGGAATTGATCCGACCGACATCGACATCCCCCTATCTTGGCACGCATGTTGCTGCTCTTGAAGGGACACATAATCTACGCAGGAATGTTCGACGGTAGGACCCGACAAGTCGGGCCCTTAGGAGAAAGGCCTGAACATGGCGAACTCGATCGACATCGTAAGATTGTTGGAGATGGGAATCAAGGCGGAAGGACTCCGCCAGCACGTGATCGCCAGCAACATAGCCAACATTGAGACGCCCGGGTATCGACGGCTCGACATTCGATTCGAGGACCTGCTGGACAAAGCCATGAAGTCTCCGGATTCTACGAAGGGGCAGGACATTGAGCCGGAGATTCACCAACCCAGGACAACGCCGTTGAAATCCAACGGCAACGACGTCAACCTGGAGGCCGAAATCGGCGAGATGCTCAAGAACTCGCTGCGTCACGCAGCCTACACCCGACTTCTGCGAAGGAAATTCGCACAGATGGAAACCGCCATCGGCGTTCAGGGGTAGTCGGCCATTCGACTTCGTCAGAGAACGCCAGACGATCACGTAAGAGAATAGAAAGGATTCGACGCGATGGCAGTGGAAAGATTGTTCGGTCCGGTCGACATCTCGGTCTCCGGCATGCGGGCCCACGACAAGTCCATGGAGGTCATCTCCTCGAACATCGCCAACGCCCGCACAATCGACGCCGGGCAGGGGCAGCCTTACCGCCGGCTCCAGCCGATCCTCCGAAGCGAGAATGAAGGTGTCAGCGGCGTCACGGTGGAAGACGTCGTGCCGGACATGAGCGCGCTGCAGCGGATTTACGATCCGGGCCACCCGCAGGCCGACGCCCAAGGCTACATTGTTATGCCCAACGTACACCTGCCTGTGGAAATGATGAATCTCAACGTCGCGAGCCGGGCCTACCAGGCCAACGCGGCCATCCTGAAACGTTACCAGAAAATGGTGGAGACAACGCTCGAACTGCTCCGATAACAACGCCCCTTCGCGATGGATCGCGTAGGGCCCGCATTGAGAGGGTTTGAAGATGATCAATTTTGATCCCAACGTCAGTTCCGGCATGCCGAATATCCAGGCGCCAATGCCTCAGGCGCCGGCGACCCCCGGCAAGTCGACTTTTGTACAAGCGGTTGAGACCGCCGGGAAATACGTGTCCAAAGTCAACGAGTTGCAGAATGCGTCGGACGCCTCCATCCAGGATCTCTTGACCGGAAAGACCAACGACATCAACTCGGTGGTCGCGGCGGTGGCAAAGGCCGACGTCAGTTTCAAAGTCCTGGTCGGCGTCCGGAACAAGCTGATTGAAGCATATAAACAGACGATGAACATGCAGATATAGAGGTTTTGGATTGTTCATGCCTGAGGGTCGAGGGGAAAAAGCCGATCTGCTGAGCTCCCCCAAAAACCAACCGACAATCAGCGTCAATAATGAACTCACATGGGGTACCTGCAAAAGCTCATCCTGATTTGGCAGAAAATCAGCCTGGTACAACGGGTGCTGCTGGCCGCGGTGGTGCTGGCGGCCCTGTTGATCGGCACACTGCTGGTTCACTGGGCCCAAAAGCCCGACCTGCGGATGTTGTATCAGGATCTGACGCCTTCCGAAGCGGCCAAAATCATCGAGAAGATCTCCGAGAAAAAGATCGCCTACGAACTTCGGGACGGGGGCAGCACGATTTACGTCCCTCGCGAATTGGTCTATCAGATCCGCCTGGACTTGGCGAAGGACGGGCTCCCGGCGGGCGAACAAAACGGATACAAACTCTTCGACGACGAGAAGATCGGTATCAGCCCCTTCGTCCAGAACGTCAACCTCAAACGCGCACTCCAGGACGAGCTGGCCAAGAGTATCCAGATGATCGACGGTGTGGCCCATGCAAGAATCCACATCGTTACCCCGGAACAGAGGCTCTTCAGCTCCGACGCCGAACAGACGACGGCCTCGGTGGTGCTGCGGCTTCGCCCCGGTTATCGCCTCAGCGGAACCAACATCGCCGCAATTACCCACCTTGTCTCCGGTAGCGTCAAAGGCCTCAAATCCGAAAACGTCACAATTGTCGACAGCGACGGCCGGCTCCTCTCGGGCAAGGGGGATTCCACTCTGGCCTCCGGCGCCAGCACCGCGCAGGACTACAAGGAACGCGTCGAACAGGGCCTCGTTCGCAAGGCCGAGGACATGCTGACCCGCGTTCTCGGCCCCGGACGGGCCACCGTTCAGGTCAGTGCCGTGATCGACATGAACAGCATCAGCACAATCACGGAGACCTATGACCCCAAGGCCAAGGTCGCGACAAAAGAGGAGGTGACGAGCAATTCCGAGGTGGGCGCCGGACAGAAGACCCCTGGCGGCTCCACCAAGAAGGATGAAACCGTCATCACCGAGTACCAAGTCGGCAAAACCGTCAAGCAGCAGACTGTGCTTCCGGGCGAAATCCGCTCGTTGTCCGTGGCGGCTTTCGTCGATCTGACGACCGACGTCAACCAGCCCGGCGCAGGCGGGCAGCCTGCGATGCTTATGAGCTTGACGGACGTCGAACAGGTCATCCGTACGGCACTGGGGTTGAAAGAGACCGATTCCCTCAAAGTCGTCAATGCCCGGTTCCACCGATCGACCGAAGCCGTCATTGAGGAAGTAGAATCCTCCTGGCCGCGCTATTTGGCGATAGCTCGTCAACTTTCCCTGGGCGTCATGGCTGTCTGCGCCGTGGTGGTTCTGCGGATCTTCAGCCGAGCCCGAAACCAGGCGGCATTTGCAGGGAACCAAGGTCAGCTGTCGGGGGGTGCAGGGGCCGAGGGCCTGCTTCCGGCGGGCGAAGCGATCGCCGAACCGCTGTTCGTGCGACGTCAAATCGCCAGCGCCCTGAAACAGAATCCCGATCAGGTCAGGCAGATGTTCCTGAGCTGGATCGAAGAAAAGGAGTAGATCGACCGTGCCTCTGACCGGTAAACAAAAAGCTGCGTTGCTTCTGACGACACTCGACGCCGCCACCGCGGCGGAACTGCTCAAAGGCGTTGACCCCAAGACCGTGCAGGAATTGGCGGTGGAACTGAGCTACCTGGATGCTGCGGGCCAGCGGAACGACCGGCAAACCGCAGACGTCGCACGGCAGTTCGCCAAATCGCTCCAGAAGGATTCAACCTTCAGCTTCAAGACTTTCCTCAAAGAGATGCTTCGCAACACGGTTGGCGAGGAACAGGCCCGACGAATTCAGCAGGAAATTCAGGATCTTCTGCAAAAACGGGACCCGTTCATGTCCCTCCGGTCGGCGGATTTGCAGAGCCTCAAAGCGGTGTTGGAGACCGAGCATCCACAGGCGATCGCGGTTGTCTTGTCCGAGTTGCCCCCCCGCCGGGGATCGGAAGTGCTCGGACAACTCAGCGAAGATGTGCGGGTCAGCGTGATCAGCCGGATGACCAGCGTCGGCAGCGTCCCGCCGGAGGCTCGGATGCGAATCGCCCAGATGGTCCGCACCCGTCTGGAAGCTGCGGAAACACAGAACGCCGGTGCCGTTCAGGCCCGGCCGGAACAGGCCCTTCGTAAAGTAGCGGTCATTGTCAGAAACCTGGAAAAAGAGGTCCGCGACGGGGTGTTGGAAGCCATCGGACAGAAGGATCAGGAGGCCGCAGAGAAGATTACCAATCTGATGATCACCTGGGAGGACCTTCCCATGGTAGGGGACCGTTCCCTCCAGCAGGCCTTGCGGGGCTTGGACGAACGGCAACTGGCGCTGGCCCTCCACGAAGCCCCCGAGGAATTCAGTTCCAAGATCAAATCCAACATTTCTGAGCGAGCCGCGACCATGGTGGCCGAAGAGGCGTCGTTGATGTCTTCCCCGAAGAAGGAAGACGTGCGGGAAGCCCGCGAAAAGATCGTCGCCGCCATGCGCGAACTCAACCGCAAGGGCGAATTGACGTTCGAGGAAGAATAAACGATGCCGGGACTGCCGACCATTCAACTCGCTCGACGAATCGCGACCGTTCGAATTGCGGAGGCCGCCGCCAGGATGAACGATGCCTCCGTTTCGACGCAAAACCCGCAGTCGCCAACGGCAACGGAGCGGATCGAGAGCCTCATTCAGGCGGAGAGAATCCGGATGGCCGCCGAACTCGATCGGCAGAAGAACCAGTTCTCGCAGGCCTGTCAGACCGTTAACGCGATCGCAGCCAATCTCGAAAAACTCTATCAGGAAACCTTGGCCACCAGCCATGCGGACATCGTCAAGCTCGCGATCGAAATCGCCCGAAAAATCCTCCATCACAAGGTAACGCAAGGCGACTACGACATCCAGGCCATCGTTGAAGAGGCGCTCAAAGGCGCGCCTACCCGTCAGGAGATCGTGATTCGATTGAACCCGGAAGACCTCGGCGCCTGCCAACGGTATCAGCAGGAGAATCCCGACACTCCCTTTGCCGAATTGACCTTCACGGCCGACTGGAGCATCGGCCGGGGCGAATGCCTTGTGGAAACCCCCAAGGGGATCGTCAAATCGTTCATCGAAGAGCACCTCGAGCATATTCACGATGCGCTCTTGAAAGTGAAATAACCCATGCCGGAAACCCTGAGCCGCCGAACAATCGATTTCGCCAAGTTCTACTCGGCCCTCGAGACCGTCAATCTGATGGATTGCCAGGGCTACGTGGTCCGTGTCACCGGTTCGACCGTGGAATCGGCCGGCCCGGTGTTGGGATTGGGCTCGCTGTGCGGTATTCACACCCGCGACGGACGGCGTATCCTCGCTCAAGTGGTCGGATTCCGTCAGGACCATCTGATTCTGTTGCCTCTGGAACACATCGAGGGTGTCTCACCCGGCGACGCCGTGACCGCCAGAACAACGCCGCGACATATCCTGCTCAGCGAAAAGGTGCTTGGACGCGTGCTTAACGGCCTGGGCGAGCCGATCGACGGGAAAGGCCCCCTGCCCGAGGGCGACAAATGCCCTCTGGATGTGGAGAGCCCGCCGCCGTTGAGTCGGGAGAAAATCACCCAGCCGCTGGCGTTGGGGATTCGCTCTATCGACGGCGTCATCACCACCGCCCGGGGCCAGAGGATCGGCATCTTCGCCGGCAGCGGTGTGGGCAAAAGCGTCCTGCTCGGCGATATCGCCGTCTCCAGCGACGCCGCGGTCAACGTCGTGGCCCTGATCGGCGAGCGAGGTCGCGAGGTGCGGGAGTTCCTCGAAGAAAACCTGGGGCCGGAAGGCCTGGCCCGCAGCGTGGTGGTTGTCGCCACCAGCGACACCCCTCCGATTCAAAGAGTCAAAGCGGCCTTTGTCGCGGTGACCATCGCCGAGTACTTCCGCGAAAGATCCCAGAACGTCCTGTTCATGATGGACTCCTTGACGCGGTTCGCGCAGGCCCAGCGGGAGATCGGCCTGGCGGCGGGAGAACCGCCGGCGACAAAGGGCTATTGTCCCAGCGTCTTTGCACTGATGCCCCGGCTGATCGAACGATTAGGCTGTTCCCAAACGGGGAGCATCACAGGCATTCTCACCGTCCTGGTCGAAAACGACGATCTGACGGACCCGGTGGCCGACAGTGCCCGCAGTTTGCTGGACGGGCACATTGTCCTGTCCCGCAAGTTGGCCGACCGAGGGCATTATCCCGCGGTGGACATCCTGCGGAGCATCAGCCGGCTGATGTCGGCCGTGGTCAGCGAGGAACATCGTGCCGCAGCGCAGAAACTCCGGGAAATCTACGCAACCTACGCGGATGCGGAAGATCTGATCAACATCGGTGCCTTCTCGCCCGGCAGCAACCGGCGGATCGACGGAGCCGTCAGCCTGATCGACAGGATCAATGAATTTCTCAGGCAGCCGATGCGTCAGAGGACCCCGTTCGAGGAGACTGTCAAACAGCTCCTGGCCATCACGCGCGCATGGGACAAGCTTCTGACCGGTAAAAATGGATGATGAGGAATGAAACGATTCGTATGGCGTCTTCAGCGGGTGCTGGACGTCAAGGCCAAAGAAGAGCAACTCCGACGAACCGAGCTGTTTCGGCTCACCGAGCTCCTGACCGCCAAACGCGGCGAGATGCTCATGCGTCAGCGGGTCCTGGAAAACCTGCTGGCGGACCTCCGGAACGACCGGTCGCCCGAACGATTGAGCTCACAGGCTTTCGTCCTGCAGCGTGTGGCGGTGGACGACGAACGAATCCGTAAGCTCCAGGAAGAGATCGCGACCCTGGAAATCCGGCACCGGGAAAAGGCCGCAGAGCTGTTGGCCGTCCGACGGTATAAGGAGGGCCTTGAGAAACTCCGGGCCCAAGCCCAAGAACAGTACATTCAAGAACAAGAACGGCTGGAACAGAAGGAATTGGACGACCGGACGACCGTCGCCTGTGCCCGCCGGAAAAACATCGAATAGGCGTGCGAAAACCGGGAAATCGGAAAATCGATGCCGCTACATGGCTTTATGAGGAGCAGAACAGGTGAATAAGAAGGTCATCATCATCGCCGCGATGGTGGGATTGGCCAGTTTTGCCGGGGCTTTCGTCACCGGATGGTTCACCCGCCCGACTGCCGCTGCGGCCTCGGAACCGAATCAATCCGTTCCCATGCCGGGCGGAAATGTCGCCCCGGGGGTTCTGCCTCAAGTCCCACCGCCGACCTTGTCGCCGACGTTGGCCATGGCGGTCGAACAGGGCTCGGCCCCGCGTAGTATGACCGAGGAACAACTCAAGGAACTGGTTATCGAGATCCGCGAGAAGATTCAGCAGTACAACCAGAAAGCGGCGGAACTCGAAAAAGAGAAAGAACGGCTTCAGATCGCCCAACAAACGCTCAAGAAAGACATCGAGACGCTGAACAACCTGCGTGTGGAACTGGCCGCCAGCGTAGCGGACATCAAGAGCGAGCGGGAACTGCTCCTGAAAACCCGAGTGGAAGTGGCGGCCGCGGAGAGGGCCAATCTGGTGGCCATCGCAGCGGCCTATGACAAGATGGACGCCGCAGGCGCCAGCCAGATCCTGACCAATATGGCCACTGGCACCTCGAAAACCGGCGGCACCGCCGCTTCGGCCGCGAACCTGGACGACGCCGTCAAGATCCTATTCTTCATGCAAGATCGAACCAAGGCCAAGGTTCTCGCGGAGATGGCCAACCAGGAACCGGCGTTGGCGGCCCTGTTGAGCCAGAAACTCAAACAGGTCCAGGAAGGAAAGTAATCGTATGGATATCGCGACCATCTTGGGCATCGTCTCCGGATGCGGCGTCATCATCTGGGCCATGGCGCTCGGCGGAAGTCTGGTGATTTTCTGGGATGTTCCGTCGGTCGCCATCACCGTCGGCGGCATGCTCGCCTCGACGTTCATCCAGTTCTCCCTGCCCCAGTGTCTGAGCATCCTGTCCGTCGTCAAAAAAACATTTGTCACAAAGATCCCGACCCCTTCGGAGCTGATCAAGAGCATGGTCGAATACGCGACAATCAACCGGCGGGACGGCGCCCTGGCCCTGGAACAGGAAGTCGGAAAACTCAAGGACACATTCTTCGCCAAGGCCCTGCAATTGATCGTCGACGGGCAGAGTCCCGACGACATTCGCGATTTCCTTTCCCTGGAAATCCAGTACATGCAGGACCGCCACGCGGTGGGCAAGAAGATCCTGGAGTACATGGGTGCCGCCGCGCCGGCGTTCGGGATGGTCGGGACCCTGATCGGACTGGTCCAAATGCTCCGCAACCTCTCGTCGCCCGACCAGATCGGTGCGGGTATGGCGGTGGCCCTGTTGACCACGTTTTACGGCGCCGTCATGGCGAACTTGATCTTCCTGCCGTTGGCGGGCAAACTCTCGCTCTACTCCAAGGCCGAGACCACCTCCAAGGAAATGATCGTCGAGGGCATCTGCGCGATCGCCAAGGGCGACAACCCGACGGTCGTCCGGGAGAAACTCCAGGTCTTCCTCTCCCAAGGAAAACGAACGGAGAAGAAAGCATAGACGACGGCGTATGGCACGACCGAAGAAAGAAACCCCATCCGAGGCGGCCGCAGGCGCGCCCCAGTGGATGGTGACGTTCAGCGACTGCATGAACCTGCTGCTGACGTTCTTCGTCCTGCTGGTGACCTTCTCCGAGTTCAGCCAGCAACCACAGGTGGATGCTCTGAATTTCGGAAGTGCCATGCGTTCGGTGTTCGGACCTCCCATCGAGACCTCAGGCAACAAAGACCAAAGCGCCATGCTTGCAAAGCCGCGTGTGGTGAACACAGAACATCCGGACTTCGGCAGCGAGACGCCCACCCCCTCTACCTCGCGGCCGCAAGATGGAGCGATCAACGAAACTTTTCAAACCGCCGACTATCGACGTCACAAAGTATTTCTGGTCCCGTCCAAGAAAATCTTTCTCGGCCGGGGCAGAGCCTTGTCGTCCGATGGACGGTATTTCCTGGCCGTCATGGCGGCCTTTCTGAAAGACGCGTCCAACACCATCGTCATCAGCGAGAACGGCCCCCCAGACCAACCCGTCGGTATGGACGCCGCACTGGCCCGAGCCATGGCCGTGATTGATTACTTCGTTTCCATGGAGAACCTGGACCGTCACCGATTCAGCATCGCGACCGAAAGCATCGCCCCCCCTGAGGAACCGGGTTCTTCCGCCGTGGTTTATCACCGCAAGGAAAGGATGCTGGAAATCGTCTTGTTGGAAGGGGGCATCCAATAATGGCCAAACGAACCGAAGAATCCAACTCCGCGGTTCCTCTGTGGATCATTACGTTCTCCGACATGACGACGAACTTGTTGACGTTCTTCGTGCTCCTGTTGAGTATGGGACACATCCGAGACGACACCCTCTTCGACGACGGGAAAAGACTCGCTATGATGTTCCTGGATTCCGTCAAGACGGGGTTCGGCATCCAGACCCCGACGAATTTCGAACACCCTAAGATCAAATACACGATCGACCAACCGGAAATCCCGCGAGGAATCACCAAAGACGCCCGCGAGGAACAGCGAAGAAGGCTTTTCGAAACTCTGCGGCGATCCATGCAGACTCAGCCCTCGCAACTGAAAGGCGATCGGGTGGAGTTCTCCGTCGCCAGCGTCAGGTTCCTTCCGGGACAGGCGGTTCTAGACGAAGGCAGTGAGCAGTGGCTCTCCCGCTTCTGTCTGAATGTTCGACAGAACCTGGAACCAGCGAACAACATGCTCTATGTCGTCGGACTGCCGGAAAAGGGGGTCGCCGGACCACAGGCCCAGATGCTTGCAGCCCGTCGTGCCCATGCTGCGGCGGATTTCTTGCGTCGGAATCTGCTCTCCTCCTCTCAAAGAGCCGGATCCGCTCCTTGGCGTGTGTTCTGGTGGGGCGCCGGTCCGGGGGCCAGTTGGGCAGGCCAAGACTCCGCTTTGCCCGGACAACCGCAGATCCTGATCGCGGCAATCAAGACGAACGACTGACCTGCGCCTGTATAATTTCTCGACACGACGAACCTGTACGCGTTCGTTGGGCCGATCCGGCCCCCTTTTCTGTACGTCACAGGCTGCGGAACCGCCTGCGGCACGCCATTTGCAGCATCCACGAAATGACCGCGCACTCTCGCGACCTGCCTGTAAACGGTCCCATGTGCGACGGGATGATATCGAGGTCCACGCAGAAGTGAATACAAATGCCAAAAAAATCATCGCCCTGTGTATCCTGCTGCTCATCTGCGGCGGCTGGGCGGCTCTGGCTTCTCGATACAACAGCCAGGCAAACCGGGTCTTGCCACCCGCCGAAACCAGGCTCGGCGCCGGAACACGCCCTTTTCTGAGCGACCCAAACGGCACCGGATTGACCTCGACCGGCTTGGACAACACACATCTGTTCCTGCGGATGGCCCTGGCCATAGGCGTTGTGGGCGGACTGGGCGGGCTGGCTCTGTACCTGTCCAAAAGAGTACTTCCGCGAGCGATCAACCCGCCGGGTCGGGAGATCCGCATAATCGAAACCACCTATCTGGGCCCCCGTAAGGCCTTGCACCTGGTGGAAGTGGGTCCCCGACGGTTGCTCCTGGCCAGCACCGGCGACACCCTCAGAATGCTGGCCTCGCTGGAGGGGCTGTCGCCTGAGATCGCCGCGCAGTCTGCCGACGAGGCGGGAGAGAGATAGATGCCTGCGACAGAGAGAATCAAACCCTCATGGGAGGAGACGACGTCCCCTGTCGAGACAGGCAACGCAGGCTTCGATTGGGGCCCTCGCCTCCTCTTGCGGTTTCTCCTGAGTGTACTCCTCGCAGCCATGGCCATGCAGACCCCTGCCGCCGGACAGATCGACACCACCGTCCCTCCGGTCGCGCCTCAAACCGTTGCGAAAACACCGACCTCTCCAGCGAACACCATGCCCAACATCGGGGACATGATGGGCGTCCTGGAGAAGGCGACGACGCCTCAAGCCGGCGCTACCGACTGGTCCACGCCTGTCAAACTGGTGATCATCTTTGCAGCCTTGGCCATCCTGCCCAGTCTGCTAGTGATGATGACGTCGTTCACACGGATCGTAATTGTCCTGTCGTTCGTCCGGCGGGCCTTGACCACACAAAGTATCCCCCCGACGATCGCCGTGATGGGCCTGGCGATGTTCCTGACTTTGTACACGATGGCGCCGACCTATGCAAAGATCAACGCCGAGGCGGTTCAACCGTACCTCGCGGACCAGATGCCCGTGGACGGAGCCACAATCAAGGCGGCCGACTGCCTCAAAGAATTTATGCTCCGTCAGAGCCGCAGGAGCGACCTGGCTTTGTTCGTGGAGATGGCCAAAACCCCCGCCCCGGCGACTCCGACCGACATCCCGTTGCATATCGTCGTCCCGGCGTTCATCATCAGCGAGTTCCGTACCGCCTTCGAGATCGGATGTCTGCTGTTCATCCCGTTTCTGATGATCGACATGGTGATCGCCAGCGTCCTGCTCAGCGCGGGCATGATGATGTTGCCGCCCGCGATGATTTCGCTGCCGTTTAAGTTGATCCTGTTCATTCTCGTGGACGGCTGGGGTCTTCTCGCGAAGAGCCTGAGCCTGGGATTCCGGTAAGACGACGAGGTAAGTCGCATCCGTCCTATGGATTGGCAACGCAACCCGGTAAGAGAATTCGAGAGTCTATGGACAGCAGTTTTGCCCTCTACATCGCAAGGCATACTCTGGAAACCGCCCTGTTGGTATCGGCGCCGATCCTGTTGACCTGCATGATCGTCGGCATCGCGGTGACACTGTTCCAGGCCGTCACGTCCATGCGGGACATGACCCTCACGATCATTCCCAAACTGCTGGCCCTGGGGATCGTGACGCTGATCTTCAGCGGTTGGATGCTTCAGGTCACCCTTCGGTTCACCGTGGAAATGTTCACTCTGATTCAGAACATTCAAGGGAGCTGACCATGCTCGACACACGACGGATAGAGCCGATCGAACTTCGATCCTCGACGTTTCACGATTGCCCCTCGGGGGTGTTCTGATGCTCGGGATCGTTCTCGGTTTCGCCTTGGTGTTGACTCGGATCTCGGCTTTCTTCGTGTCGCTTCCGGTCTTCGGATGGCCCGCCATTCCCATCCCCCTCAAAGGACTGATCGCCTTTCTCCTATCCCTGTTCTTCTATTTCTATAAACCCATGGCGGTCGACCCCGCCGGGCTCTCGATTCCGGCCGCCATGGTTCTGCTGGGCGGCGAAGCCGTCTACGGAACGGCCCTCGGACTCATCGCCGCGATGTTGTTCGCCGTGGTACAACTCAGCGGGCGCATCGCGGAACAACAGATGGGCATGACCCTATCGGAAATCATCGATCCGCTACGGGGCGAGGAAACCGGCGAGCTCTCGAGTCTGCTGGAGATGGTTTTCATCCTCCTGTTCCTCGGCGCCAACGGACACCATCTGCTCCTGTTGATCATCTCCAAAAGTTACGATGCGTTCCCGACAGGAACAATCCCGACGCTCAATCTGCTGGTCGAAGGCGTGGTCGGCGCCGGCTCGGCCATGTTTATCGCCGGACTGAGACTGGCGGCTCCCCTGTTGGGGGCGTTCCTCGTGCTGATGGTCACCCTGGCGATGCTCGCCCGTCTGGTACCGGAGATGGACATCCTGACGGTCACCCTGCCGGCCCGCGTGGCACTGGGACTGTTTCTCATGATCGCGTTCCTGCCGTTTGTCGGAGGGTTCGTGACGGAATTCGCGGACTGGATGGCCAAGCTATTGCCCATTTGAGACTTGTGATTGGGAGAGGGGATCTCCGGCCCAGACCCGCGGCCGGGGAGAAATCACCGATTCCGAATTGCAGACAGTAGATCGTAGATCCCAAGATGGCCGACAAACCCGCAGCAGAAAGAACAGAACAACCGACCGCGCGACGGCTCAACAAGGCGAGGGAAGAAGGACAAGTCCCTCAAAGCCAGGAACTGGCCGGTGCCGTGACGCTTCTGGCTCTTCTGACGGCTCTGGCTGCGTTTGGGCCCGATCTGCTCCATTGGTGCAAGCTGAAACTCCAGGAAGGATTGTCGGCCGGTAACACCTCGGAGGCGTTTTCCGACAACCAGACTTTTCTGCATCTGGTACATGGCAACACCATCGAAATTCTCCTACTCCTGCTTCCCATCCTGGCGATCCTGACCGTCGGAGGCGTGGTGGCCAGCGTGGCGGTCGGCGGGCTGACGTTCACCCCTTCAGCCCTACGACTGAGGTGGGACGTGATCGCTCCCGCCAATGCGCTGGGCAACCTGCTCAACAAACGCACTCTCGTCCACCTTCTGGCCTCCATCTTGAAGTTGGCGTTCGTCAGCCTGATCGCGTGGTTCTACCTGCGCGATAAGCTGGAGGCCCTCGCGGCCCTTCGCTGGGCTTGGTCCACCCAGCTTCTGACTGCTACCGCGGGAATCCTCTTTGGCCTGTTCCTGCGAATCGCCATCGCCATTCTCATCCTCGGGCTGGCGGATGCATACTATCAGAAATGGAACTACATCCAGGAACTGAAGATGACCCGCGAGGAGGTCCGTCTGGAGCGAAAAGACACGGAAGGCTCGCCCGAGGTGAAAGCGCGTATCCGCCGGCTTCAGATCGAGATCTCGATGAGAAGACTCCGTCAAGACGTGCCCAAGGCCAGCGTGATCCTCGTGAACCCGACGCACGTGGCGGTGGCGCTGCGGTACGACCCCAAAACGATGGAAGCCCCCATCCTTCTGGCCAAGGGCGCCGACCACATGGCCCAGAAGATCATCCAGATCGGCCGCTCGTATGGGATCCCGATCGTTCAACGTCCCGAGATCGCCCGGGCCATTTACGCGTCGGTCAAGCCGGGAAGGCCGATTCCGGAAGGATTGTATATGGCCGTGGCGGAAGTGTTGGCGATGATCTACCGCCTCCGACAGAAACGCAGGGGTTCGCGATAAGCCCGTAGAATCTGCCAATCACCCCATCCGCCCTACCTCACCAGAGCGGCGAACTGGTTCTGCAAAAGGGTCAAGCTCTTCTCCAGTCGGGCATACCTCGCGCTCAGTCGTTCCTCCACCTGCGTGAGGCGTTTTTCCTCTTTGTCGATCTGATCCTGCAAACGTTTGATCTGGCTTTGGATCTCATTCTGATTGAGGGTCAGCATGCCGCGGGTTTTGTCCATCACGTTGTCCAGAACGTTCTCCATCGCCCCGGTGAATCCCTGTTTGACGCGGACCGTCGCGGTGAAAGTTCCGTCCTGACTGAGATCCACGCTCAGTTGCAACCCATTTTCCGGATAGAGCGGACGATTGTATTCGTCAAACGTGTTGTCGCCCATGACAATATTGTCGTAAAAACTGGCGTCTCGCCACACGGTGTCGTTTTCGGATCGGATTCTCGCGCCGGTGATCGTGCCTCCAGAGACAGTGACTTCGACCTTGTACGCCCCGGCGGTCGTGTTCTTGCTCGATGCGCTGTAAAATTTGATCACGTTGCTGTCGGAACCGCCTGTCTTGTTGGCGCCGATCAGGTCCAGCACGCCGCGGTAGTCCTTGGTGAGCGCATCGGACAAGGCGCTTGTCTTCAAATTCAAGAGCCCGTCGCCGTCGAGTTCCACGCCGATTTGTCCAGGCATCAAAAAACTGTCGACATCAATCACAAAGCCACGAGTCCGCTGGATGAGCGTAAGGCGCAGATTATTCAGGAGGCTCGATATTGTCTGGTCGCTCATCAGGGGGCCGCCCTCTTTCTTCTCCTTGTCGTAGCTGGTGTTCTTGTCCACAAAGGACGCCACCTCGTTGTAGGCGTCCACCCACGCCTTGAGCGACTTCTTGACCGTTTCGGTGTCACGCGTCAAACCCACGTTGACGGTCCCGGTGTGGTGCAGGTGAAGCGTCACCCCTCGAATGACGTCACTGACGGTGTTGGAGCTACGGGTGATCCACTCATCCTCCCCCAAAGGATAACCGTCCACCTTGATTTTTGAGTCTTGAGCCACCTGCGTTTGAATAAAATCGTCGACGCCGAACCCGGAGAGATTGGCCGACACACTCCCCCCCTGCGTGTACCGGCTCACCGTGGGCAACGTCAAAGAGGTCCCCCCCGAACCGGCGTTATACGTCAAACTCAACTGCATCTGGCTGACCCCATTCGTTGCATCGACCAGCCGGATCTGTCCGTTGACCAGAACCGCCTTCGCCGTACCGGCGAACGCGTCGTCGATCTCTTCGATCAGATGGCTAAGCGTGGTACGTTCGGTGACCATCAGCGTGTTGCTGACCGCGACGCCGTCGTGCGTAGTCCCGGTGATGGTGATGGATTCATCGCCGGCCAATACCCCACTGAACTGATCCAGACTCACGATCTTATCGGACAGAGCAGCATCCTCGGTCCCGACCGTCAGGGAGGAGAGCGTCTGCCAGACCTCGGTGTTGCTGGCGTTGATCTTGATCGCGTAATCGGAACCGGCATCGTTGCCGTTCAGCACGAGATGATACGTGCCGTTGTAAAAGAGCAGACTTGCTGTCACGCCTGCGTTCTCGGGGTCGTTATTGATGAGGTCGGCCAGTTCCTGCAACGAAGTCTCGCTTGTCGTGGTGACCATCACCTCCTGATTGTTGTAGGAATAGATGAAGGTGCCGGCGCCCACCTCGCTCTCGGCATACTCCAAACCACTGTTGTGGACCCATCTCTCCAGCGTCGCAAGTTGTTTGACAATAACGGTGTGACTGCCTTCGAAGGCCGTGTTGTTGGCTTCGGCCGTCACGATGTCGGTATCGCTGGAAGAGGTAGTATAAGCCCGAAGGCTGCCGGCGTCGGACAAATCCGACGTCGCTTTCTTCAACGCATCGAGTTTGGTGCTAAGTTCGCTGAGGGCCTCTTTCTTCTTGGTGTAGGTCTCCTGTCGACTCGTGTAGGCGGTGATCCTCTTTCGTTCAATGGCCATAAGTTGTTTGACCAGCGTCGAGGTGTCGATCCCGGTGCTTAGTCCGGATAACTTGAGTTCGCCCATGATCGATTTGCCTTTCTAACTGCAACTTGCCCCTCTCCGTCCCGACGGAGAGGCAAATCCCACACGCTCTTGTTATCGTCCGAAAACGCCGGGTCCTCAAATTTCAGGCAATCCGCTCAGGCCATGGCCACGCGGATCCGCTCCCGCTCTTCCCCCGGCAGTCGAAGTTCCAGGGTGGACATATTTTGAAGGAACCAGCCCTGAACGTCCGTCGAATCGCCTTGCTCGTCCAGATCCCGGAGGAATCGACGGGCGAGGGGATTGTCGTGGTGTTCGATCTCCTGCTCCAGCTGCGCCAGACCTCGCTGACGCAATCCGGCACCGCACAGCGCCAAGGCTCGAAGCAAATCGAACCCCTTGACCTTACGCGGAATGTCCCGCCGCATGACCTCCAATCCGTTCAGGATGATCATACAACTAACATAGGCTTTCTTGCGGAACGAAGACATCGCGCCGACCAACAAGTCATTCACAAAATGGACCGGAAGCTCCTGGCTCTCCCACTCAATGATCTTGGCCTTGAACCGGACGAGAAAATCGGAGCACGAACAGTTGCGGAGTTCCGCCGCGACGTCCAGATCCGGCTGTTGCCTCCACTTCTCGCGGATCCGTCGGAGCTTGCACTCGCAATAGTGGCGATACCGAACCCGCCGGCCTCGGGGATCGAACACCGGCAGCGTTTGCGTCTGGCTGCCGGGATGAACGCGGATCAACGTCAGAGGTTCCGAAAGGTTCGCCAGCTTCACGGGAGCGCCGACCTGGGAGTACAACGCCAGTTTGGCCGACCAGAATGCGTCGGCCGCAAAGGGATTTTCGTCGTAGAGGCCAATCGTATCGAACAGCGATTTTCGAATTATGGCGGTTCCGTGGCTGATGGCCGCCCGCCAGGACACGCAGGAAGCGACGATCGTCTCATGATCGACAGGCAACTCGCATCGCTCGGTCAGTTCGAGACTGCGGAACGTTTCGAGAAACGTTCGATGCGCAGAACCGACCATCCCCAAACTGGCATCCCGGGTAATCGCCTCATAGAGTTGTTGAAGCTTCGTCGGAAACATGATGTCGTCGGCGTCCTGAATCACGACAAAATCCGCAGCGGCGCGGCGGATCGCGAAATTGCGCCGCACGTAAGGACCGCGATTGTCGGGGAAATGGTGCGCCTGAATGCGAGGATCGCTACGGGCGAACTCCTCGATGATCCCCCGTGTTTCATCGGTGCTGCCGTCGTCGATGAGAATCAGCTCCCAATTTCTCAAGGTTTGTCCCAGAATGCTGCGCACGCACTCCCTCAGATGCCGTTGCGCGTTGCGACAGGCCGTCACCACCGTGACTTGGGGTCGGGAGCCTGAATTTGAAACCCCGCAGACCCCACGGAAAACAGGAGCCCCAGAAACCGTGGCTGCTTCTTCTATCGAAGGCACGCGGAGCGAATCCGCCGTCGGAGTCCTAGCCTGCAGTTTCGTCGCCACGAGATCGCGCGCCTGTATGATGGACTGCCTTTGTGCTTCGGGGAGCCGCACATGCGGATCGGCCAGAAGTCGCGTGTAAGTGGCGACCACCTGCTCAGGTTGCCCCATCTGCATGTAACACTGGGCCAGCAGTGTATGGCAGGCGACATACCGACCGACAATGTCGACGCCGTCCTCGTTTTGGGAGGGAATGCATCCTATTCGTCGGAGTTCCCGCCAACCGTCCATGCACGATATCGCCTCTTCACACTTGCACGCAGCCAGTTCTCGGGCACCCACGGATAGAAGTTCCTCCGCCTGCCGGATGAGCCAGGCGCTTCGTTGATTTCGATAATCCGCACCGATGTACCGTGGTTGCCGAGGTCCGGTCTCGACCAGTTCGCCGTTGCCACGCAGCAGCCATGTAGAGCCGGTCGTCAATCCGTGATGGTCAGCGGGTCCGGCCAGGACGCGATTCCTCTTCGCCTCGACGCCGTTCCACGCCTCATGACGACCCCCGGCCATGTGCCCATAGGCATGATCTTGGTGCACTGCGGTGATCCCTTCGGTGGCGTCGATCACAGGGATCCCTCGTTTGCGAGGATTCATGACCAGCCAGTTGTCCCAAGCGGTCCTGCCGATGGCGAACGGGGGGATCTGAGGCCACAGGCCTTTGCGAAAAACGAAGTAATCCAGTCCGGACTCCGCATGTAACATCGCGTCCTGCTGCAATTGTTTTTGCAGCAACAACCGCCACTGCGGGTCACGATAATCGATCTCCTGGAGAATCGAGATGTCCCATCGTTGCCCAATGACAAGGAACTCCGAAAGACGAAGCCGAACGGTTTGCACACCCTGCATAAAGTCCTGCAGGAGAATCATGTCCGCGTTCACGTAGGCCAGAACATCGTGGCTCGCGTGCTCCTGAGCGGCATGGAAGAGCTTGTCAACCAAAGGAGTGCCAAATTCATTGCGGCTGACGGAAGGCACGTGTCGGGCCCCCACCTCTTCGGCCATCTCACGAATGCCGGTTTCATTCCCAAACAGAATGATCTCCGGTTTGGGCTCGAGCAACGCCCAACTGCGAATGGCATTCTTCTGGATTGTTCCCACGTGGCCGGTGAAAGCCTTGGGCATAGCAAAGATCGTCAGTCCATTGTCACGTAAGACTCCCGAATTTCCTGCCGCCGCGGCGGGGGGTACAGGCAGCGAGGGAGTAACTGCGCCCCTCAGGAACTCATGGAACGGCGTTTCCAACCGCTGATTGACAGACTCCAGAAAACCCAATCTCATTTCATACTGTTGCTCCAGAGGCTTGGTGCCGCAGTATGCCTTCATCGCGTCGTGGGTGGGTTTCTGATAGGGCGTGCCGGCGTCATCACTCCAGAGCCGTTCGTACTCCAGCTGTTCCTCCCAACTCCCGCAGGCGTGAAGCGCCACAACACTAGGATCGGCTACGATTTTGAACCCAGCCTGTTCCAGTCGCGCCAGCGTGGTGCGGTCCACCTTGCCCAGATGGTCGGGGCGGAATCCGCCGATCTTCCTAATGGCCTCAACGCTGTAAATTTTAATGCTCTCGCGGACACGAGACGTCCAATCCTCCCAGAGATGGAAATAATAGATTCCCAACTCTTGCGGGCGAGGATAGGCCAGCACCCGATTTTGCATGTACGTCAGCGCTTTGGGATGGAGGATGAAATCGTCGTCCACCTTAAGGAAATAGGGGGTCTCGCATTGTTCGACACACTGCGTCATTGCGTCCAAGAACTTGAAACTCGACAACACCACGATCCGGTCTCTCAAATCCGCGGATTCCATGACCGACCGCGAGGAGTACTCGAATGTACTGCGTCCATTGGTGATGCAGAATATGGTAAAATCCCGGGTCCTGCACCGGTTCGGAGCTCGCAGGTCAAGTCGCGGCAAAAGGTTCTCTCGGAAAATCCGGTTCTTTTGCTCTCTCCATCCCTGTCCGTTAAACAGATACCACAGTTGCTTGCCCGGAACATGCCGAGATCGTAGCCAACACGGCTCGCGCGCGACGCAAATGATAGGCACTCCCGCCCGTGCCGCCAGCACGGCGAACCAGAGATCGCGGAAGTTGGGAATTGGAAAATCCTTCAGTTGCGGTCGAATGGTATCGGTGTGGAAAGCCAGCGTACCCACTCCCCCGGCGTCAACCACCCCGTCGTAGCTACGGGCAGACTCGAATCGGTATACGAGCCGATCGCGTACGCAATCGGCGAACGGTTCGCAGAAATCCATCCCGTGGACGACCACGACCCCCCGTCGCTGGTGGGCTTCGATGCTGGCAATCATCTTCTGAACGTAATCGGCCGGATAATGGATATCGTCGTCGAGAACGAACACATACGCGTCGTCCTCCGGTCGAAGTAGAGTCCAAACCCCGCTGGCGAACTGTTCCCCCGTACGACTGGTCTCGATCCGGCTCACCTTCCGACAGGCGTATAGATCCTGTGGAACGGTCGAGAACTCGTTGAGCAGAATTCGGATTTCGTCGACTTGGTCCTCGATGTCCCGAATGACGCCCTGGAGGCCCTCTCGACGATCCGGAATGGAGACAATCAACGCGATGCGTTTGCCGGCGGCTGGCTTGCCGGCGGAAATGTCGGGAAGCTCTGAGGCAGGGGTTCGATTCGCCGATCTAGGACTGATCAATTGGTCGCGTAATCTTGTCAACTCCTCTCGCTGAGCGGGAGGGATCTTGATCCACGGAGAATCCAGGAACATTGAGTAACTCGCCGCAGCCTGTTCGATGCGCCCCAGTTTGGCGCAGCAGTTGGCCAAGGAAACGCACGCCGCCATATAGCATCGCATCACTCGACCTTCGTCGAACCACGGGACAGATGCCCCCGACCGCCGCCGAAAAGACATCAGTTTGTCAAGAAGACTGAGCGTCTCCTCCCATTTGCATGCAGCCAACTCGGGTTTCCCACGATCCGTCAGCCATTGGGCTTGCCTGACCAGCCAGCTAATGCGGCGGGTCCGGAAGACCGGCGTTCCCGCCTGGGGCTGACGCGGCAAGGTCCGAACGAGGCGAGCATCGGACCGCAGAATCCAGGAGGCCCCTGCGGTACAGGCAGATTCGTCCAGGGGCCCGGCCAAAGACCGGTTCTTCAGGGCTTCCTGTCCGTTCCAAGCTCCGCATCGGCCACCGACAACGTGCTGGTAATCGTGATCCTGATGCACTGCGGTAATAAACTCGGTGCCGTCGACGATGGGGATGCCCCGTCTTTGGGGCTCGGCCACTAGCCAATTGTCCCAGGCGGTCCGCCCGATGGCGAAAGGAGGAATCTGGGACCAGAGACCTTTGCGAAAGACAAAGTAATCCAAGCCAGACTCGGCATGGAGCGTGCCTCGTTCATCCCGTTGTCGCCGGAGTGATTCCTGCCAGCCCGATTCACAGAAATGGATCTCGTCCAGGACATCGAGATCCCATCGCTGTCCGATGAGCAGAAATTGCAAAAGCTCGCTTTGCACTTTCTGCACCGCTGCAGCGAAGTCCTGCATGAGAATGATGTCCGCATTTACGTAGGCCAGGATACCGTGCGAGGCAAGACTCTGCGCCGTCTCGAAGAGCGAGTCGACCCGAGGCGTACCCAACTCATTGCGGACGACTGCCGGGACATGCCTGGCACCGATCTCGACCGCCATCTCGCCAGTGCCGGGTTCGTCGCCGAAGAGGATGATCTCCGGCTTGGGATCCAACCTCGCCCAACTGCGGAGGGCGTTCTTTTGAATGATCGCCGTGTGCCCAGTAAACGCTTTGGGCAGGGCAAAGATCGTCAAACCCGGGTTTGACCGCAACGGCTGCTCCTGTCCGGCAGGACATGGCGCAGCCCCCCCCGTCCGCCGGACCAGATCCTCATACAAACGCCGATAACGAGGACTGGCGGAATCGTGGAGATTCTTCTCCAGCACATCCCGAGCCTGCGTCAGCAGGCCTGTCCGGGCCAGGCACACCGCCAAACCATATGAGAGTCCCGGATCGTGAGGGTCCTGTTCGAGAGCCTTCGCAAGACTCTCGGCGGCGCCACGAATGTCCTTCTGGCGGTATCGGAACGCGATTTCTTGCATCTTCTGGGCATTTCGGACCAGAACCGGCACGGTCTCCAGGGGATGATACAGCACCGAGCCATAGTCTTCTTGGCCACGAGTCGCCCAGACCCGCTCGGACGAAAGATACCCTTTCTCCCACACGAAAAACACGTGTTTACTGCCCGGCTCGTGAACAAGCGGGATGCCATGGCGGTTGACGAACTCCAGCAACGGGATCACCTCTGCGAAACCCATGAAGGAGCCGCCTTCATGATAGGGGGCGTAATGGCCGCGGAAGCACTGCAGTTCGTCGATCTCGCTGCAAACACAATCTTCCAGAAAGCCCCTGGCGTTGTCGGATGTCAATCGTTTTTCGCTAAACCAAAGGTCGTCGACGACCACTAGGCTGCCGTCGGGCAGCGAGGGCAAAGCCGTTTCGAGGACGTGCTTCATGATCGGCACATTCGGAAGATCATGCGCGTCGATGAAGAGGATCACCTTGTCCTGAGCCGTCCAGAGTCGGGAGAAGTCGGTCTGAAGGATGTCCTGCTCCAGGAGCGTCACTCGCGAGAGATCCGCCGGCAGAAACTCCATCGTCTCGCGAAGCGTCTGGAAACTCAGGTCCACTGCGTAGATCCGGGTTTGCTGCGTCGAAGCGATCCACGTTCGAAGCGAAAGCCCACCCAGCGTGCCCAATTCGACGATGACGGTGGGATCGAACTGTCGCGCGAGCGAGGCGAGGGAAGACATCGTTCTGGCCGACTGGTCGCGGTAGTAGAGCCGATTCTCCCTACGGGCCAGGACGTCGATCATCTCCTGGAATGAATCCGAACGATCCGCCGTCCCCTGGGCCGCGACCGCGGTCCCTTCTGCGGGGCGAGACCGACGAACCCGAGCGGGTGCGATGCGTCGCTTGGCCGCGAGAGTGCGCATCGCGCCAAGACCGGACTGATCCAGAATCTCCCGGTAGATCTTCAGAACTTTCTCACTGCCTTTGTCGATACTGAATCGGTTTCGAAACTCCACGACGTTTTGCTTGAGCGACGCAAGATCCGCGGCGTTCAAAATACGAGGTAAGTCCTCCAGGTCGCGGTCCTGCAGAACGATCCCCAGCTTGTATCGCTCGACCAGTCCCGCCATGTAATGATTATCGGCGTCAATTACGACCGGCAGGCCCGCTCGCAAATAGCTGAGGAACTTGTAGGCCATGAAATAGTTGTAGTCCGAACCGTCCATATCCTTGGGACGCAACAGAGTCGTTCCATAGTCGTACTCGGAGATCTTCCTGACGAACTCCTCCAAAGGCAGCGACGCGCAGGAATGGATGTTCACCAGGCCGTGCGTGCGAATCACTTCCTGGAGTGAGTTGTTCTCGCCGGGGACGCCGACATAGGGGTTGTTATAGATGTACAGGTGTAGATTCTCCCGTGCGAAGTATGGCGCCACGGTCATGAACGCGCGGTAGTACAAGTCGTCGGGATTCGTCGAGGCCAGCATACAGCCGCCGTATACAAGACGAATCAGGCCGTCTTTCGACGAGGGCCTGTTGTAGACCGGTTCCTGAAGATACTCGGTCACCGAGACGATGGATGCTCGGCTATCGTACTTTTCCGCCAGTCGTGTCGAGATTTCCTCGGAACACAGGTGAATGATGTGATCGTAGCTCTTGATGAAATGCTCTTCGGCGCCACGGACCTGTGAGGCGGTGCTATGCGTCTTGGAGAAATACGCATCGGGGAGAAAACCAAGGACCTCATAGAAATCGATGACCGCCCGTCGGCGGTCGGGAATATACGGCGACAAGGGCATCGCCTGGATCCCCCACCCCACGTTCAGATGCACGAGCGAAGGTTCCACGATCTGGAAGATCAACGGCCAAAGGTAAAAAAATGGCTCAACGATCGTTTCGTCGAATCCTTGGTCAATCAAAGGCCGGGGCGAAAGGCCGACGCTCCGCAGGCGTTCCTCCCGACGACGAACCGCCGAGGCCATAATCGCGACGGTGTGAATCTCGCGGTACAGAGGATACAGAACGACATCGTTCCCGTCCCAACGCCGGCGCATCTCCCGAACCGAATCGAACCGACTCAGGTCGATGAATTTTTCAAGATAGTCGTTCGCCAGCCAAGTTCCCCTCCGCTCAGCTGGCGTTCGGCCGGAGATGCTGAAAATCGGAACTGCGACCTCCTCGATGCGTCCGGCCGAATAGACCGGGTATTCCCCGAAGACTTGCGCATCCAGTTTTCCCAACAGAGCATCCTCTACGATGAAACCCCGCAGGGTCAACGATTTCGATTGTTTGAGCATCTGGGCCGTCGCATGCAGGCTCAGGATATCGTCAAGGTACAAAACGCATGGCGGATTCCCCATTTCGGCCAACATCTCGCAAGCCCGCTGCGCCATCCGATCGACATGATATCGACCCGACCAATCCGCCTGCTTCTTACGCACATACTCACTGTCCAGGGACGGCCCGGCCTGTTTGATGCGGGCCTCCACATAACGCGAATACTCCTGCTCGGACAGATACCGCCGACCATCCAAAGACAACATCGCCTCGTCGGAGGAGTCGGAGGCTGAAACCGGCGCGGCACTGACACCCTCCGGTTTGTCGGGAAAACTTGGTGTAAAGCGACGTTTAACCGCCTTTGCTCGGAGTATTCGATCGTACAGGGCCACCACCTTCTCGCCCCCTCGGTCGATCGCCCAACGGGAACGGAACCGCATCACGTTTTCCTTGAGTTGTTTCATGTCCTGACGATTCAGAAGGTCAGGCATCCGGTCGTGGTCGCCGTATCCATAGACCACGCCAAGGCCATGATCCCGAACCAGATCCGCAATAAATGTCTGGTCTTCCGGCACCACGATGGGCAAACCGGCCCGCAGATACGTGATGAACTTCGAGGGGAGGATATAACCATAACTCGTAGGTCGGACGTCTTCCGGAGTAGGCATACACACGCCGAAGTCATACCGCGTGATCTCCCGCACAAACTCATTCTCCGCCAAAGGCATGCAAGCGTGAATGTTGTTTCGTCCCGTCTGTCGGATCAGTTCCTCAACCCCCTTCGGTGCGCCGAATCCATAAAGATAGGGAGACGGATAGAGATACAGATGGAGGTTTCCGCCGCAGTAGTACTTCACCATCTGGAAGAAGTTCTTGTAGTGCGGGTCTTCTGGGCCCGCGCCCTCCTGGACCAGTAGGCCGCCATAGACGAGTCGGACGATTCCATCCCCCCTGACCGGCTGGGACTCGTAGAGCGGCTCTCGCAAGTATTCCGTCACCGAGATGATCTGTTTACCAGGGTAGATCGCTGCAAGCGAATCAGAGATTGTTTCGCTGCAACGGTGGACGAATCCCTGGAACCGCTCGAAAAGTACTCTCTCCGAAGATCGTGTCAAAGCCAGAGGTTCCGAGTGATGACCGTCCAGCGCCTCGTCTCGAACGAAGGTCAAAAGATCGTAGAAATCGATGATCGCATCTTTCGGGACAAAAGGAGCGAACGGAAGTCCCTGCGTCCCCCATCCGACGTTCACATGAAACAGGTCCGGCGCCAGCGATCGGAACACCAACGGCCACAGATAGAAGAAGGGCTGCTCGATCACCGCGTCAAACTCTTTCGAATCCGAACCTGGCACCGAATTTACCAAGAGCACGGTGGCGAAATCGGCGTTTTTACGAATCTCTTCCGCGAGAGCCGCTAGAGTCTGGACCTTTCGATAGTCCACGTATAAGACCGTCCGGCGCCCCTGCAATCTACGGTGGATCTCCTGCGGAATCGAGAGGCGGGATTCATCGATGAAACGAGTCAGGAAGTCGTTGCCCAAGTCTCGTCCGTTGTTGCGAAACGGGCGATCCTCCGAGAGAGTGATCACAACCGCCTCCTCAGAGTCCCGCCAGTCGCTTGTTCGGCAAACCGGAAATGGCGAAAACCACTGGGGCTTGAGGCCCTCGTACAGCGAATCCTCCGCCAGAAACCCCCGAAACCGGCGGGCATCGAACCGATGGCGTTGCGCGAGGGTTCGAAGACACTCGAGATCCGACGGCCCTCGAAGGTATAGCCAAGTCGGGCGGTCCTGCTCCAAATTCAGCAGTTCCACCGCCCGCTCGGCCAGCCGGTAGCTGCCGTATTGCTGACGCCATGCCTCGAACCTTTTGGTAACATGTTCCCGTACCAAAACATCAGAAAGTGCACCGATGTGCTCCTCCAAGAAGGCTCTGTAACCGGCATCCGACAAGAAACTCATGCGTTTCACCTTTCAGCCCGTCATGGGCCAGAAATCCGATATACCTTGTTGCCCGAGAGAAACAGGTCGAACACCTTGGCCAAATTCCGCACGAATCCCCTGCCAAGATCCGTCACGAACAGGCCGTCATCCCGCATCTGAACAAGTCCGCGATCTGCGAAGGGTTCCATGGCCTCCAATTCCCTGCGAAAATGCGTCGTGAAATCGACGCCATGGGCGGCTCTGACATCCGCGTAGAAGACCGAGGCCGAGCACAGAATCGATCCGATCACATCCCTGC
>JAGPGT010000165.1 GCA_018055905.1 Phycisphaerae bacterium | reverse complement strand
CCGAAACACTCTCGCGACCGGCCCGAGCACCTGGGTGACCAGAAAGACCGGAACGGTGACCGCGATCGCCAACCCACGAGAGTCAGCGTAGGTTATCGATTTGGGCACGATTTCCCCGAACAGGACCAAAGCCGCGAAAGAAGCGACGGCAACGCCGCCAGCGGCCCCCACCCCCCAAATCCTTCCGACCTGCAGAACCAGCACGCTGGATGTCGCATAATAGAGGACGTTCACCGTGATATTGCCCAGTAGAAGGCAGTTCAACAGGTGCCCCGGGTTTTGCAGGAGGTGGGCAGTGAGTTTCTGCACTCTGTGCGAGGACGCGCTAAGCTGTTTGATCTGGCGTTTCGTCAAATTGAACAGGGCGGTTTCGGCCCCGGAAAAAAACGCCGATCCGCACAGCAGCAGAAGCATTACCAGGACCGGTCCGAGGTTTTGATGGATTTGCGCGATCATGGCCGGCTTTGCGGCGGTTTCTGAGGCAGGCGGATGGTAAAAACACTTCCTTTACCGGGTTGCGAGGCGACATTGATGCGCCCGCCGTGGGCGTCCACGATTCGTTGGCAGAAAGCCAAGCCAACCCCTGCCCCGGAACTGGAACCGGCGGGGCGGTCTTTCTCTGTCTTTGTGGTGAAAAAGGGCTGAAAGATGCGGTCCATGTGTTCAGGCAAAATTCCACGGCCGGTATCACTGACCTCGATTTCGACGTGGTCATCGGTCATGGCGGCCGATACCTTGAGGGTCCCGCCTCCTGGCAACATTGCGTCACGGGCATTGAGAATCAGGTTCATCAGCACCTGCTCAATCTGAATGGGTACACAGTCCACCCGAAGACCCTCCGGAATACTCCTCTGGACGCGGATCCCGTCTTTGGAGAAATCCCGGCACAAACAAGTGAACACCTCATCAACCATCACGCGAACAGAACTGGATTCCTGCTGGTGATCCTGGCCGTTGGCCATCGCGAGCATGCTCTGCATGATCCGCGAGGCCCGCTTGCAATTGTGGACGGTCTTGTCGAGGACTTTTTTGGCCAATGCGGTATCGTCGGGGTTCTGCACTGCCAGCGCGGCATATGTTGTCAGGGGCGTCAGCAGATTGTTGATCTCGTGGGCGATCATGCAGGTGGCCGAACCCAGCGTGGCTAAAGCCTGGAGCTGAGTGTTCTGGGCCTTCAGCGCACGGTTCTCCTGTTCCTGTTCCGCGAGGCGTTGATGCAACGACAGACGTTTTTCGATGATGCTTGTCAACGGCCCACTCCTTGTATACAATCAACCATCGGTATCCGTACAGGAACATTATCCACCCAAGACGGCCGTCACACAAGGGTTTACCCGGCGGCTGGCCGGATTTTTTGGACGGGCGTTCCGCATGGCTCACGAGAGTAAGAAACAGGAAAAACTACCCACGGTGCTCGTGGTAGACGACAATCAGCAAAATCTTGAGCTGATCCAGGCCTATCTGGAAGACGTCGAGTGTCAGACCCAGGCCGCACATGACGGAATTGAGGCCCTGGAAATGGTCGCTCGCAGCAAGCCCGACCTAGTCCTGCTGGATGTGATGATGCCCAAGATGAGCGGATTCGAGGTTTGCCGTCGGCTCAAAAGCAACCCTCAAACCAGCGACATTCCGGTCATTATGGTCACCGCCCTCAATGAGTTTGGAGACATCGAGCGCGGTATTGACTCCGGCACCGATGACTTTGTCAGCAAGCCCATCAACCGGCTCGAACTGCTCACTCGTATCCGCACCATGCTCAAGCTCAAACATCTGACCGACCGCTTGCAGCGGACCGTTGCATACCTCGGCGAGATCGAGAAACAAGCACAGATCGAAGACACCGACTCTTCCGGCGACGACTGAGGTTATCGTCCCGTACCGTCGTCCCGTCCGGCAGGGCGGTGATCCCCCTCCCATGGACTCCACGCCGATCTGTCCGATAATGCATGGCTGAGGGCCTGTCAAGCCTTACAGCAGGCATAACCGGCACGCGATCTTTTCGTCATGCCCTCCATGGCCGGCAAGGTGTTTTGGGGAACGTTAACATCCCTCCTGAATTGGACGATACTTCACGCAGGTCTTTGTTCCCGTCATCATACGTGCGATATTTAGGAGTGAGGGATGGGCGGTTTGCTGCAGATTCTTGGCAGGGCGATCACTGTCAATACGTCGGAGTTGATCTGGCATTGGCTCAATCAGCGCAGGCAGGCTCAGGCGGAGGGGGATGGGCCTGAAAATCCGCAACTGAATCAGGTTCTTGACCTGATGGGGTATGGAAAATTCAGCGAGGCGAAAGAGCAGGTTCGCCTGTATCTGTTCGGACATCCATCCTGTTGTTCGGGTCGGATGGCTGCCGCGGCTTTGCTGTTGCAAGAAGACAGTCTCAAAGAAGCGGTCCAGGAGTTGAACTCGATCTACGTCCGTCAACCGAGCAACACATTGGCGTTGTATATCTTGGGGCATTGCTTTGAACGGCTTGGTCATCAAGCCCAAGCGGTCGAGTTCTATCAGGACTGCATCAAGTTCAACGGACAACTACAACTCCCCGCACAACGGCTCGGCGCGATCTATTTCAAGGAAGGTCGCCTTGCCGACACGATTGCCCAGTACGAGCCGCTGAAAGAGTTCTTTCCTGACGATATCTCCACGCTCGTCACGCTGGGGCACCTCTACATCGCCACAGAACAATATGAACGGGCGGTTGAGACCTTCAACACCGCGATCTTGATTCATCCCGACAACTTCATAGGGCGGGACGACGAACTCGAACAGTACATCTGCGATGGACAGTTCCAGGAAGCGCTCGACCGGGTCGATGTCCTTCTGACGGAGGAACCGGACCGTGCGGACCTGATCGCCAAGCAGGCCGATATTGTTGGGATGATGGGGGGGACCAGCGACGCGATCGCTCTATACCAACAAGCGTTGAGAATCTGCCCGGATTTTCTCGAGGTGACCATCAAACTGGGCACAAGCTACCTAAGAATGCATGCCGATCAGCTTGCCGCCCAGCAATTCAACAAAGCCATTGAGATTAACGATGAAATTGTGGAGGCCTATATGGGCCTGGCGGCCGCCCAGAAGTTCGCAGGACACCCATCCGAGGCCGTGAATACCCTTTCCCTGGCGTCCGCAATCCAACCCAACAGTTCGTTCTTGTTTGCCGAAACCGCCAAGTTGATTCTCAAAGCCGCACTGGAGGCAAACCTACTTCCGGCCCTGACCGACGGAAGTACCCTCGAACAGACTGTTCTGGCCGCTCACGAACGACAATCGTCGCGGTTCCCCAATAATCCAGATCTGCACTACAGGTTGGGGATCCTGCACATGAACGCCTCGCGCTATAGTCAAGCCGTGGATTGCTTCAGGACTGCCTTGCAGATCAATCCCACATTTTCGCGGGCTGCGACGAAACTCGCGGTGTCGCTTTTCGAATCCGGCCACACCCAGGAGGCGATGGACCTGATTTTGCCGCCCAAACAGTATGATCCCGAAACCTTGGACCTGTACTACAAAACCGCGCTGCTGTATTGTAATCGCGTCAAATTTGCCTCGTCGGTCATCAACTTACAGCGCGACATCGATAAAAGCCAAACACCGAACATCGATCCTGCGACGAACATCTCCATCGTTCTTCAGAATCTCGGCTTATCCGACACAATCGGTTTGATGTGGGAAAATCTCTGCCAAACTGCGGCGAATGCCGCCACCACAAGCCATTAGCCCATTGCCCGTCGAAGGTCACAGTGGGCGGGATGGCGGTGGCCCCCCCCCCTGTCTCCCTGTCTTCGCCGAATGAAACATAACATATCTTATGGGACGTTATTGGTGGGGGAGAAAACCGAGGGTACCTGCGGGTATGGCAGATACGCCGTTTACTCTGGCGATTCAGACCTCGCCGTCTCTTCAAGTGTGTCCCGCAAAGCCAGGGGTTTGCCAAGGATCTCGCTATAGACAATGGCGTTTCTCAGGATGTCCGGATCGTCCAAACCCAGATCGACGACCGCCCGCAGGGGCTCAGGCTGGGGGGACTTAGGCGGCTGGTAGGATGTGAATGACTCAAGCGGCCTCGTGGGTTCAGGCGAGATTTCCTGGCGGGGCATCCGAACGGATTGTCGCGGTTCCTGAGGGAGGACCGCCTTTTGCCTTGGTGAAGGTACGGGGGGCTTCTCATAGACCATGACCGAATCGCCTTTGGGTCCCTTACGGACGGTAATAGTCCCGGCCGGGCGAGTCTCGGGCTCCCGTGTGGTTCTCGGTTGATCAGCCGTGCGACGACGTTCAGCCTCGGCTGCTTCCTGCAGTTCGCGGGCTTTACGGGCCAAACGTTGTTGCCAAGTCTCGCGTTGGACGGGGGGCTTCGGAATGGATTTGGACTGTGGGCGGGACTGAGAAGGCCCTTTTTTGTTTGCCAATATCTTGGCCAGTCCCCCTACCAACCAGAAAACGGCCATGACGATCAGAATGAGAAGGTCTCCGTCGATGGCGGGTCGCTGGGCAAGAAGGTCTAGTTGTCTCGACAGTTCAGTCAACACTCCTCTGTCTCCGTGGCCTGGATTTCTCACGACTGATCTGGTTTTTTAGGTTTTGCGATTGATTCTCGCATCTGAGTGTCGGCGCCGATATTGCGGATTCGATAGTAATCCATGATACCGAGATTACCGGCGCGGAAGGCCTCGGAGATGGCCAGGGGCACCTTTGCGTCGTTCTCGACGACCAAGGCACGCATTTCCTGTTCGCGAGCGACGGCCATCGCCCGGCGTTTTTCCGCCTCGGCTTTGGCCCGTCGCATATCGGCCTCCGCCTGAGCGGCTTGGAGCTGGGCGCCGACGTTTTCCCCGACGTCCACGTCGGCAATATCGATCGAGAGGATTTCGAAGGCGGTGCCTGCGTCCAGGCCCTTATCAAGCACCGCTTTGGAGATCCGATCCGGGTTTTCCAGGACGTTCTTGTAAGTGATGGCGCTGCCGATGGTAGTGACGATGCCTTCTCCAACCCGGGCGATAATCGTTTCCTCGGTGGCGCCGCCGACGAGACGTTGGATATTTGTGCGAACCGTCACACGCGCTTTGGCCCGAAGCTGGATGCCGTCCTGAGCCACGGCGTCGATGGTCTCCTTGCCCTTCTTCGGATCGGGGCAATCGATCACTTTGGGGTTGACGCTGGTTTGAATGGCGTCGAGGATGTCGCGGCCCGCCAAGTCGATGGCGGTGGCGGTCTTGAACGACAAGTCGATATTGGCGCGGTCGGCGGCGATCAGTGCTCGGACGACATTGGGCACGCGCCCCCCTGCCAAATAATGACTTTCCAGGTCTTTTGTGGTCAGTTGAAGCCCCGCCTGCACGGCGGTGATTTTGCTCAGCACGATTGTACGGGAATCGACACGGCGCAGCCACATTCCAATCAGTTCCGAAAGCCGAACGTCGGCGCGAGAAAAATACGCCTGCAGCCACAATCGGGCGAATTTGAGCATAATCAAAGCGGCGACCAATACGACAATCCCGATGACGACCAGAATCCCTGTCGTGATCGGATCGGCTGCCTGCATCAGCACACGCGTCATTTGCGACATTTGTCTCCCTTTCTCTAAGCTTCGTCCAGGACCCGAACGGTGACTTGAGTTCCCTCGACACGAATTACCTTGACCCTATTGTTTCTGCGGACATACCCTTTTTCCGCGACACACTCAACCTTTCGTCCGTCGAATTCACACATTCCGACCGGACGCATGGTCGTCAATACACGCCCCTCCCGTCCAATCAACTGCCGCAATTCGGGGGTGTCCATGATCGCGTCCCCACGATCCCGCACGGGCGGACTGAGAATCACTCGTTTGCCAAACCGCGTTTTGGGCAACACTTTGTACGCCGCCAGCAACAACGAGGGGACCATTGCCACAGCCACTAGGGTCCCGATCCACCCGGTGGTGGGACTGTGACGGAAGAAGATCGTCAGACCGCCGACCAGGCAGGCGATCGAACAAAGGCTCAGGAGGCCGAAACTCGGAATAAACACCTCGGCCACCAGCAACGCCGCGCAAACGGCGTAGAGGAAAACGGCAAATAGAAGCCACCAATCCACGGACACTGCTTCCTTCCACAGAGCATCCTTACTTCACGCCGGACCGTCGGTGTCGAAGCGTCGAACGACGACCCGACTGCCCTGGATGGCGATTATCCTGACCTTGGTGTTCTTGTCAAGGAACTCTCCGTCCGCCACGACGTCCACGATGGCTTCGTCAAAGCGGGCTTTGCCTGCCGGTCGTAAGGGCATAATCGTCGTTCCCACGTCCTTTACGTGGAGTTGATAACGATTGGCGGTTTCCGGCGGGACGGTCATACTGATCTGAGAACCGTCCCCCCTGCCGGGAACGGCTGGTGCGAGAATCAATCCACTCATGAAGCTGAACTTGGGCAGATAGCGAGAAAGAACCCACGCCAACACGACAAAGCCAAGAAAACCGAGGGTCACGGAGAGGATGCCGGAGGAAAGCGCACCCCAATCGGCCGCTGTCTGAGGCCAAGGGAACTCATCCGGTCCGTTTCGGATCAACATGCCAAAAAGGCCGGAGAAGACCAACACGATTCCGAGAATGCCCGCGACACCGAAGCCGGGCAGCACGAACAGTTCAACCAGCAGCAATACGATCCCCAGCAACAGGATCACGATCTCGACCCAATTGGCCATGCCGACCAGATATTTACTGCCCAGCATCAATGCGAAACAGACGATAGCCACAATTCCGGGCAGCCCGAAGCCCGGAGCACTGAACTCCATGTACACACCCAGCAGCGCCACCATCACCAAAATACCCATGACTGCGGGGGAATTGAGCCAACTGACGAGGTGTTCCGACCAATTCGGCTCCAACAGAATCGGCGGACCGACGAATCGCACGTTGTCGCGATCGGCCAGGAATGCCAACGCTTCGTTGACATCGCGCACCACTGCCCTTGCAATGCCGTATTCATACGCCTGGGAAGCAGTCAACGTCAGCAGTTCATCATCTCCGTTGATCTTCTGGATACCTTTGACGTCGTAGTGATTGGCGTCGGTGGGCAAGTCGTCCCGTTCGAAGAATTCATACCGTCCTGTCTGGAGGTTTTTCACCCGGTAGACCTCGATCCGGACGGTCACCATCGCCTTGAGGAGCAACTCAGGGTATCCGTTGGCCTCTGCTGCCCGCTGGAAAATCGCGCGGATGAAACTTTCGGCCTTTTCCCGCTCCACACCCTCGAGCTTTTCGCCCATGGTGATCGGAGCCGCGTCGCCGATCGTGGTGTTCTCCTGCATGATGACATCTTTGCAGGAGACACTGACTAGGGCCCCGGCCGAGATCGCCTCCGTGGCGACATATGCGACCGTGTGCCCACGGGAGGCGACGTCCTGGATCAGGTATTTCGCGATGTCGTCGGCCGCATCGACCCTGCCGCCGTAGGTGCTGATCTGATAAACCAGGTATTCGGCCCCCTCCGCCAACGCGATTCCGGTGCGTCGCTTGATGGAGTAGAACAGAGCAGGATCGATCGCGCCTCGGCAAGGAATAATCGCAGCTTTGAGAGCCCGTGGGGTCTTGATAGCCAAGTTGGGGTCTCCCGCCCCGGCCTGCCCTGCCGGAAACCATGCCACCGCACACAACGCCAGAATCCAGATCTGTTGAAATCCCTTTCTCATGATTGAAATTCTACCGACCTTTTGTGTCGCTGGCAACTCCCACCCCACAAGTTGACGACGTGTTTGTCGATCACGAAATACGGATCCGGAAGGATGACCCTCGTCGTCGGGGTTGATCAGAGCCATGGGGGGAAATATGGCCCGTATTGAATGGAATACTGTGTTGCCTTTCTGTAGAATGCCCTCTGTACGGATTTTGAACCGAATGGGCCTTTCGATCGGGAGACCTCGCTATGCAGGAGAAATGGTCATGGGCGTCCAACGGGATGATCGCTCTCTACATCGCCATCGGCGCGGTCATTATCGTCGTCGCAACGTGGCTGATCATGCGAAAGACGGTCCGCACCCGCATCGGCATGGAGAAGCAATTGCGGCTCGACCCCGACATGAACGACTGGCTCGTCGTTTTCGGCTGGACCTCCAAAGTCCTCTACTTTCCCACGATTGCCGTCGCGATTCTGGCATCGATCTTGATGTTCATGCAGGAGTCCGGCTGGAGAATCTTCGCGGGCATCAACCCCAAGACCGTCGGCGGCATCTGGTTCGCGGTGTTTTTTGCCAACTTTCTGATCGAAGAATATCACATCAACATCAAGATCCTGATCATCATCGTGGTCGGCACAGGCTTCCTGCTCTTATGGCTGCACCTGCTGGGTTGGGTGAGCGGGTTCCTGC
>JAGPGT010000164.1:6894-8409 GCA_018055905.1 Phycisphaerae bacterium | reverse complement strand
AGCCCGGTCAAGAGGACAATCGCTGCCAGGACGGCCCAGAGCACCGCCCGCCTGAATCGATTCATTCGTTCTCCTTATCTGACCCCCGGAGGGTGTTTACCAGCGATTCTATTATCCGCCAACTTTATTGGTTCGCAAGTGTAATCACCAGTAAACGTGGATCGGACCGGCATCGCGGCTTGATGTTTGCTCCGGCATCGAATAAACTGTAACACTTGTCCTTCATAGGTGATGTAACACAAACATGAAGCTGGTTTTGCACAATTTGACGTATCACGATTGCCCTGTGGCGATCCGGGAGAAAGTGACCTTCGCCGCCGAGCAGCGGCATGCGATGCTGCGCCAGATGCACCAGCGAGATCAAATCCGCGAAGCGGTGATCCTCCAGACCTGCAATCGGCTGGAGTTCTACCTCTATGTGAAGAAGGATTTCGATTCCGGTGCTTTTCTCCGCGACTTGCTCGCGGCCCAAGGGACCGACGCCGCGGAGACTTGGAAGAAGCACAGTCGGGAATTGACGGGGATGGATGTAGTCCGGCACCTGTTCGAAGTGGCCGCCGGGCTTGATTCGCAGATGATCGGCGAGAATCAGATCCTCGCCCAAGTCAAGGCCGCCTACACCGAGTCGCTCGAAACTCGGATGAGCCGACTGATTTTCCATCGGCTTTTTCACAATGCCTTTCGCGTAGGCAAAGCGGTGCGGACCCGGACCCAGATCAACTGTGGTGCGGTCTCCATCGGTCTGGCGGCGGTGGAACTGGCGAAGGAAAAGGTCGATCTGACGCCATCCCGCGTGATGATCGTCGGGGCCGGCGAGAACGCCGAACTCGTTGCCCATTACCTGTCCAAGGCGGGGGTAGCCGGCCTGGTCATCGCCAATCGCGACATCGAAAAGGCGCGGGCCATGGCCGGGCGATTCCCTCGGACTGAGGCTGTCGGCCTCTCCGAGATCGTCTCCCGCCTCTCGGACGTGGACGTGGTGATCAGTACGACCGCCTCTCCCGAGCCGATTCTGACGCGGGCTGACGTCGAGTGGTCGCTGGCCGGCCGGGAGCGTTCGCTGATCATCATCGACATCGCGGTACCGCGGGACATCGATCCCGAGGTTGGTCGCATCGACTGCGTCCGCCTCTACAACATCGATGATTTGGACGGGCAAATCGCGGCCAATCGTCAGAGACGCAACAGCGAAATCCCCAAAGCCAAGGCCATCGTCGAGGAATTTGTCGCGACGTTTTCCCAGTGGTATGAGTCGCTTGACCTGGTGCCGGTAATCTCCCGGCTGACGCAGATGGGAATGGAACTGGCCCGCGCGGAGGCCCGTCGCTACGCAGGCGATTTCGGCGACGCCGGCGCCGAGAAACTCCAGGCCTTTGCCGAGTCGCTGGTCAAAAAGGTCCTGCACGGTCCCATCCGTTTCATCAAGGACGGCGGCGGCGAGCCCAGCGCCGAGCAGCTCCAGGCGATCGATTTGGTCAACAAGATGTTCCTTGAGAGATCTCAGGATGTTTTCAA
>JAGPGT010000164.1:0-6794 GCA_018055905.1 Phycisphaerae bacterium | reverse complement strand
TTGCGGCAAGCCTGCCACGCAAATCTGCATGGAGTGTTCCTACTCGGCCGAGGGATGGCTTTGCGACGCCTGTGCAGGCGACCATGAGTGCGGCGAGGAGGCGTTTTTGCCCGTGGTCAATTCCCCGAGGACCGGCGTTTGCGGGTACGCCGGATGATGCGGCGATTGGTGTTGCGCGAAAGAGGATAGGTTTCGATTGGACATGAAGGTACTGACTGTCGCAACACGCCGGGGGGAACTGGCCATCGCTCAGACGCGGCACGTCATTGCCGCGATGAAGGCCAGGCATCCGGAACTTGAGATCCGTATTCGGGAGATCACCAGCGCAGGCGACCGCGACCGCAAAACCGCTCTTTGGGACCTCAAGGACACGGGGTTCTTTACCTCGCAGTTGGAGGATGCCCTTCTAGCAGGTCAGGCGGATCTGGCGGTGCACAGTCTCAAGGACCTGCCTACTCGTGGGCGAGAAGGGTTGGCAATAACCGCGATTTGCGACCGCCAGTGGCCTCAGGATTGCCTGCTGGCCAAGCAGCCCTTGCGAAGTCTTCTGGATCTTCCGAAATCAGCCAAAATCGGCACCTCCAGCCTCCGGCGGGCGGTTCAACTGCGACGAATCCGGCCGGACCTGGAACTGGTTCCGCTGCGCGGCAACGTCCAGACGCGAATCAAGAAACTGCAATCGACGACCCTTGATGCGATCGTTCTGGCCCTCGCAGGCCTGAAAAGGCTGGGTTTGACCGACGAGATCTCTTTCGTTTTTGATCCCCAGGATTTCATTCCTGCGCCGGCGCAGGGGGCATTGGGCGTCCAGACTCGCAGGGACGACGAGCAGATTGTGAGTATTGTTCGTTCGATCGACGACGAATCGTCGCGGGCCGTTGCCTTGGCGGAGCGACAGGTACTCGCGACGACGCAGTGCGGCTGTCACGCCCCGGTGGGGGCCTATGCCGAGCGTCGGGGCGACCAGATCGAGGTGAACGCATTCATCTCGGATGTGGAGGGGCGTCGGATGATCCGCAAGCAGGCGGCCGGACCGATTGCTCAGGCGGTCCAGCTCGGCGAGCGAGTGGCCTTGGAACTGCTCGACGCTGGCGGCAGAGAGATCCTTCGAGAGTTGGAACGGCAGCAGAGTAAAAAAGATGCACAATGAAATCAGGAAACCGAAGGTGTATCTGGTGGGCGCTGGCCCGGGTCGGGCAGACCTGATCACCCTACGCGGAGCCGAACTGCTCAAGACGGCCGATTGCATCATCGTCGATAAACTGGCCAATCCGGTTTTGCTGCAACTGGCCCGCAAGGACGCCGAGATCATCCACGTTCCCAAGCGGATCGGTCCCGACTCGTTCACCCAGGACCAAGTGAATCGAATCCTGGCGGACAAGGCCCTGTCGGGCAAGACCGTTGTGCGGCTCAAAGGCGGCGACCCGTGCATGTTCGGCCGCTGCACGGAGGAAGCTCAGGTACTGAACGCGGCCGGCGTCGAGTTCGAGATCGTCCCGGGGGTCACCGCGGCGATCGCTGCCGCCGAGTACACGGGCATCATGCTCACGGATCGTCGCTACAGCTCTCAGGTCGCCTTCATCACAGGCCGGGAGGCCGAGGGCAAGGAGCAGACCAATCTCGATTGGGACGTGCTGGCCCGCTTCCCCGGCACGCTTGTGTTCTACATGGGCATCGGGGCGCTACCCTCGATCGCCAGCAAGCTCGTTGAAAACGGCATGTCGCCCGAGATGCCCGCGGCTCTCGTGGCCGACGCGACACTGCCGACGCAACGGCTGGTCCAGGCTCCTTTAGGTCGGATCGCGGAAGAATGTAAGAAACAACAGATCGAGCCGCCGGCTCTGGTGATCGTCGGTCCCGCGGCAGCGGGCGACCCCGGCCTGAACTGGTTCATGCAACAGCCTCTGTATGGCAAGGGGCTGGTCGTCACCCGCGATCCCGATGGCAACGCGGACTCCGCGCGCAAGGTCATCGCGCGGGGCGGCAGGCCGATCGAGTATCCCACGCTTGCGATCCAGTCTCTGACGGACCGCAACGAGTTCCTCCGGGCACTGGCGGAATTCCCAGTGTATCAATGGGTGATCTTTACCAGCGCCAACGGCGTTCGGATCTTCTTCGAGGCCCTCCGCAAGCTGGGCAAGGACGCGCGGGTCTTCGGCGGGATCAAGATCGCGGCCATCGGGCCCCGTACCGCAGAGGCCCTCGAACCGTTCGGCATCCGGGCCGATTTCGTTCCGGAGGTTTTTACAGGGCGCGAACTCGCTAGGCAGCTCATCGGCTACACCGATCTGCGAGGTAAGAAGGTGCTCATGCTGCGGT
Organism: Phycisphaerae bacterium; assembly: GCA_018055905.1. Lineage (GTDB taxonomy): Bacteria > Planctomycetota > Phycisphaerae > Sedimentisphaerales > Anaerobacaceae > PLanc-01. Next base: position 4,475 of record JAGPGT010000164.1, on the reverse strand, counting down.
CGGAGATCGCCTCCGACGAATTGGCTGAGGGGCTCCAGGCAGGCGGAGCGGCTGTGACCGACGTCGCGGTATACACCGCCTTGCCGCACAGGGGCGACGACAAAGCCCTGATCGAGCAGATACGGCAGGGCAAAGTTCAGTGGCTGACCTTCGCCAGCCCCTCGGCGGTGCGAGGGTTCTTCGAACAAATCCCCGCGGAGTCGGTACACAGCTATGGTCTGAAGGTCGCGTCGGTCGGTCCGGTGACCTCGAAGGAACTCGTCCGAGTCGGTGTGTGCGTCGATGTCGAGGCGACGGAACACACGATCGACGGTCTGCTCGATGCGATCGAAGACGTCGAGCGGCGTGCGTAGTGTGGCAGAAGAACAGCAAACAGCAGATCACAATCTGAAATAGCAGATAGTAAATCGAAAATGATAAATGTCTCAAAGCTCTACTGCGGCTTGGGCGGGCAGTCGGATGACCTGCGGTATCGTAAGGGACGCGACGTCGGTCCGGTCGTCGCCTACAACTGCACGAAGCGGTGTAATCTGCGGTGTAGGCACTGCTACAGCGTCTCCGACGGCGGCGTCGCCGAACGGGAAATGACGACCGATCAGGCCAAAGGGTTCCTGGCTCAGCTCAGGGACGCCGGGGCGCCGGTGTGCCTGTTCAGCGGGGGCGAGCCTCTGCTGCGGTCCGACCTGTTCGAGCTGCTCGCGGAGGCCAAGCGGATCGGTCTGCCCACTGTGATTTCGACCAACGGCACGCAGATCGACGCCGACATCGCCCGGCGGTTGCACGATCTGTCCCTGCGCTACGTGGGCATCTCGCTTGACGGCCAGGAGCCGTTCCATGACAGGTTTCGCCAAGTTCAGGGCAGCTTCCAGGCGGCTCTGAACGGGATCGAGAATTGCCGTCAGGCGGGTCTGCGAACGGGTCTTCGTTTCACGATCACGCAGGCCAACGTCGATCAAGTCGAGGCGGTCTTCGATATCGCCCGGCAGATCGGTGTGCGGCGGATTTGTTTCTATCATCTCGTCCGCAGCGGTCGGGCGGCCCAGTTACAGGAACAGGGGCCCGGGCGGGACCGGACGCGACAAGTGCTCGACACGATCATCGACAGGACCCGCGAGGCGGTCGAGCGGGATCTGGTGGAAGAGGTGCTGACGGTCGGTAACCACGCTGATGGGCCGTATCTGTTGTTGCGAATGCAGCGGGAGAAGCATCCCGGCTTCGAGCAGGCCAGGGATTGGCTCGAAGCCAACGGCGGCAACCGCGTGGGCGACAAGATCGCCTGTGTCGCCTGGGACGGCACGGTCTACCCCGACCAGTTCTGGCGAAACTACCCGCTGGGCAACGTGACGGAAAGGTCCTTCAAGGAGATCTGGTCGAACACCACCGATCCGGTTCTGGCAAAGCTCCGCAACAAGGACGTCTTCGCCGACCCGCGATGCCTGAAGTGCCGCTGGTTCCGCCTGTGCAAGGGCAACTACCGTTTCCTCGACGCCGACGCATCGGACGCGAGCTGGCGCAACGAGCCCGCCTGTTACCTGACGGACGAAGAGACGGGGTTTACAGCGGACAAGTGATGATCTACAATGCCCGAAGTGCGCAAGCCAAATAGTAAAATTTGTAGATAGTAGATCCCATGCCCTTTCCCGAAATCAGAATGCGGCGGCTCCGCAGCAGTGCGACGATGCGGCGAATGGTCCGCGAGACGTCGCTGAGCGTCAACGACCTGGTCTATCCGCTCTTCATCCGGGCAGGCGAGGGGTTCAAGACGCCGATTCCCTCGATGACCGACTGTTTCCATTTCTCGCCGGACCGGATCGCGGACGAGGCGGCCGAGGTCGCGTCGCTGGGCATCCCCGCGGTGCTGTTGTTCGGCCTGCCGAAGGAGAAGGACGAGCAGGGCTCCGAAGCGTGGTCGGAGGACGGTCCCGTGCAGCAGGCGATTCGCGAGATCAAGAAGCGGACGCCGGAGCTGCTGGTCATCACCGACGTGTGCCTGTGCGAGTACACCAGCACGGGTCACTGCGGCATCATCAAAGAGGGCACCGGGTCTCACAGGGGTATGGGTTTTCAGCCCACGAATCGCCGGCGGGATGCCGGTGTCGCCGGCGCTTCCGATCCCAAAGTGGATAACGACGCCACGTTGGAGCTGCTGGCGAAAATGGCTCTCTCGCACGCGCAGGCGGGCGCGGACATCGTTGCCCCGTCGGACATGATGGACGGCCGCGTCCGCGCGATCCGCGACGTGCTGGAGCGAAACGGCTTCAAGGACGTCGCGATCCTGTCCTACGCGGCCAAATTCGCCTCGGCGTTCTACGGTCCGTTCCGCGACGCGGCGGAATCGGCCCCGGCCTTCGGCGACCGCAAGACCTACCAAATGGACCCGGCCAATCCCCGCGAGGCGATCCGCGAGATCGAGCTGGACATTGGGGAAGGCGCGGACATGGTCATGGTCAAACCGGCGCTGCCTTACCTCGACGTGATCCGCAGGGCCCGCGAGCGGTTCGACTGTCCCCTCGCGGCCTACAACGTCAGCGGCGAGTACATGATGCTCAACGCGGCCGCCGACGCGGGCCTGATCGATCGCAAGACTGCTATGATGGAAGTCCTGACCTCGATCAAACGAGCCGGCGCCGACATCATCCTGACCTATTTCGCCAAGAAAGCCGCGCTACTCCTGCGGGACGGCTGAAGACCTTGGTCTGACCCAGACCGTTCGGCAATGCGGCAGCGGTAGGGTGTGCCCCGCACACCATCTTTGACGGAATGTGACATTCACAAACGACGGAATCTGGATTGTGGAGTAACCGGATATGGCAAGACAGAGTGTTCTTGGTGAAATGCGTCAGTCGGTGAGCAGCAGGACAGTCCTGTGTGCCCTCATCATTATTCTGGCCCTGAGCACGGTGGGCTGCGCCGCGCAGCAGGAGAACACGACCGAGGCGAAGTGGATCAGCCTGTTCAACGGCAAGGACCTCACCGGCTGGACGCCGAAGTTCGCCGGCAGCGACCTGGGCGTGAACTACAAGGACACCTTCCGCGTCCAGGACGGATTGCTCACGGTCTCCTACGAGAACTACGACAAGTTCAACAACGAATTCGGGCACCTGTTCTACAAGGACTCGTTCTCGCACTACCGGATCCGTGCCGAGTATCGGTTCATCGGCGAACAAGTCCCCAACGGTCCCGGCTGGGCCTTCCGCAACAACGGCCTGATGCTCCATTGCCAAAAGCCCTCCACGATGGCCAAGAACCAGAACTTCCCCGTCAGCATCGAGGTCCAGCTCCTGGGCGGCAGCGGCACGGGCCAGCGTTCGACCGGTAACCTGTGCACGCCCGGCACGCACGTCGTCATGAAGGACAAGCTTGTCACACAGCACTGCATCAACTCCTCCTCCAAGACCTATCACGGCGACCAGTGGGTGACCGCGGAGATCGAGGTCCACGGCAACCGTCTCATCCGCCACATCATCAATGGCGAGGTCGTGATGGAGTATTCCGAGCCGCAGCTTGACGACGGTGACCCAGACGCGCAGAAGTTGCTCCAGGCCGGCGCCGACCGGATGCTCAGCGAAGGCTACATCTCCATCCAGGCGGAGAGCCATCCCACGCAGTTCCGCAAGATCGAACTGCTGCCTTTGGCGGAATAGCCGGTCTCATAGACGCTTTTGATAGCTCAGCGGGATGACGAGGACCGCGCATTCGGCGCGGGAGGCGACCTTCTCCGTGACGGCGCCGAAGAGGGTCTTTCCCAGGGGCTTGTGACCGTGACGACCCAGGACGATCAGGTCGATCTGCTTTTCTTTGGCGAATTCGAGGATCTGTTGATAGTCCTTGCCCACGCGGATCTCGACCTTCAGTTCCATTCCCGGGGGCAGGCGGGACAGATAGGTTTGTGCGATCCGCTCGTCGATGTCCTGCTTGGCCTTGTTGTCCACGCCCTCGACCTCGTAGATGTACGTCTTCCAGAACTGGGCGTCCGATTCGGGGATCACGTGCAGCAGGTAGAGCTCGCAGCCCGGTCGGCGACCCGCGGCGTCCACCGCGAACGAAAACGCGAAATCGGCGTTTTCCGAGAAATCGGTGCAAAAAAGAATCCGCTGGAACTGCGTCCTGGCCAGATCGATCGTGTCCATCGTTCTCAATACCTCCCAAGCGTCGGTCGTCATGCCGCCTGCAAGCGATAGCCGGCCGACGACATTATACAGGAAGCCATCGATCGGAAACCAGAAAACCGGGACAAAATGCCCCCGGCTCAGTCGGTTGTCACCCCTACTCGGCGGATGGTTGCTCGAATGCCACCCTGGTGGTAGGCTGTGGTTCGCCCGCGGTTGCTGTGGCTGATCGGGCGGAAATTCACGGTGGCAGTTCGAGAGTGGATACAAGATGAGAGATCGGCTTCGATTCCAGGCAGTCCTTTATGTCTTTGCGTTGTTGACCCTGACGCCTACGGTCCAGGCCCAGGGCGCCCGTTCGGATTA
>JAGPGT010000163.1:4142-8461 GCA_018055905.1 Phycisphaerae bacterium | reverse complement strand
TTCCTCGTCACGAAGTGCTGGACCGACTCGGCAGCGCGGGCCCAGCAGATGTTCGAAGAGTCTCTGCGGACGCTCAAGACCGACCACGTGGACCTCGTGCACATCCACAACGTGGGCAACAAGAACCTCGACAAGGTCCTGGCCTCCGACGGCATCCTCGAATACCTGCTCAAGCAGAAAGAGGCCGGCAAGACCCGCTTCATCGGGCTCTCGGGCCACGAGAGGCCGCCGGTGTTTCTCAAGATGCTCGAAACCGATCAGATCGACGTCGTGATGTCGGTGATGAACTACGCCGACCGCAACATCTACGACTTCGAGGGCAAGGTGTTGCCCGAGTGCCGCAAGCGCAACGTAGGCGTCGTCGCGATGAAGGTCTACGCCGGGATCAAGGGTGGTTTCCCGAATCATCGTAACGGCGGAGTCGGTTGTAATACGCCGCCGGAGATGCTGGGCAAGGCACTGGCCTACGCCCTGGATCTCGAAGGCGTCAGCGTGGCCAACGTCGGACCGTTCACGATGGAGCAGGCGATTCAGAATGTCGAGCTGGCCAGGCGGTACAAACCGTTGACCGAGACCGAACGCCAGGAACTGCTGGCCTTCGGCAAACAACTCGCTGCGACTCTTGGCCCTCGATACGGTCCTGTCGTATAATGGCGATTGCCCTGAACCTGAATTGGATTTGGAGAGACGACGATGGCTCATGAGATGACAAGACGTGCGTTCTGCGGGTCGGCGATTGTGGCAGGCGTTGTGGTCGGCGCGGTGGGGCCGGTCCAGGCCGCGGAATCGAAGAGTGCCGTCAAGTTCTTCAAGAACCTCTCGCCGGGCCATCTTGGCGTCCGGGCCAATTCGCAACAGACGCTCGACTACGCGGTCAAGTACGGGTTCGGCGGCATCGCGCCGAGCGAGGGGGAGTTCGAGAACAAGTCCGCCGCCGAGATCAGCCAGTGGCTGGCGACGATGAAGGACAAAGGCATCCGATACGGCGCCGCCGGCCTGTCGGTCGACTTTCGCGGCAGCGACGAGAAGTTCCGCAGCGACTTCGCTCAATACCCCAGGCGTGCGACCCTCCTGAAGCAGTTGGGCGTCACGCGCGTGGCGACGTGGATCCTGCCGGGCAGCAACGAGCTGACGTATCTGGAGAACTTCAAACAGCACGAGACGCGCCTTCGCGAGGTCGCCAAGGTGCTCGGCGACCACGGCATCCGCCTGGGCCTGGAGTTCGTGGGCCCGAGGACTTCGCGATCGCGATTCCGTTACCCCTTCGCCTGCGCCCAGCGGGATATGATGGAGCTCGTCACCGCGATCGGCACCGGCAACGTCGGCCTGCTCGTGGACAGTTGGCACTGGTACACCTCGCACGGGACGGTCGAGGAACTCATGCAGCTCTCGAATAAGGACATCGTGCACGTGCACGTCAACGACGCCCCGGCCGGCGTGAAGGTCGATGAGCAGATCGACAGCCGCCGGACGCTGCCCGCGACGACCGGCGTGATCGACATGAAGGGGTTCATCAACGCTCTTGTGAAGATCGGTTACGACGGTCCGGTGGAAGTCGAGCCCTTCGACCAAGAACTGCGAAAGCTCGAACCCGACGCCGCGGTGCAGAAGACCGCCGAGTCGCTCGACCGGGTCTGGGACCTCATCTCGGCCTGATTCCATTCGTCTTCGAATCGCTGCATCCCCTGCGAAACGAACCCAATTGTGCGGCAGACCAAACTGACTGCAAGCCATTGTTACATAAGAGGTTACGGTGGATTGGCGTCGGGAGAAGATCGCAGAAGACGAACCCAATCTGCCGGCGGTCGGGCACTGCGGATTGGCTTCGTTTCGCAGATTCCTTTCTTCCGCCTCGCCCCCTGGTTCCGTTGAATTGGCTTCGTTTCGCATATCCGTCCCACTTCAAACCTGACGCTTCACACTTGAAACTCTCCTCGCATTGGCTTCGTTTGTCACGTGTGACAGGCAGGAACGCATAAGGACCCTATTCCGCGGCTATGATAGCCGAATGGAGCAACGGCTGCGACCGGGCTCGATGGGCCGATCCCGCCTGATCGGCCGCCCACCCGCCAAGGCAGGCCTCATCCCATAAGACGCTTGGAGACGCCTGTATGTTTCATGAAAAGCGAAACAGATATGATATTTTCTTTGTGGTCAGATCGTTCACTCTTTTCCGCCTGTCTTCGCCGATGCTTTCATGGTTTGCCCCGCTTCTTCTGCCTTTTTTACTTGTTGAAACCCTTGTGGTTCATGAATTCCCAAATGCGCCCCATCCAGGTATAGCTGCCCGTGCCCGGAGCCGCTTTCCTCTGGAAGCAGTGATTGCGTCCGACGAGCGTGTGGAGATCGGACTGGATTCCCATCCGGCGAAGCTGCTCCCAGCATTTCACCGAATTCATCGCCGCCCAACCGTCCGCATCGCCGTGGAGGAACAGGATCGGACAGGTCGCCAAGTCGAACGAGAACTCAGGGACGAGCCGCGCGTCGTCCTCGTTGCCGCCCTTGGCATTCGGGGCGTCTGCGCCGTCCGTGAGCGCGTACGCCGGATAGATCGCGACCGCCCACTGCACGTTGCAGGGGATCTTGTCAAGGTCGTCGATCGGCCCATAGGAACGACGCTGCGAGCTGGTCGCGCCCATGATCGTCAGGTGTCCGCCCGCCGAGGAGCCCATGATGCCGATGCGGTTGGGATCGAGCCCCTTCGCCACGGCCTGGCTGCGGACGATTCGGATGGCGCGCTGCAGATCCTGCCACGCCGTCGTGTGCTTGGCCAGCCCGCCCTGCGGACGCGGCGTGCGGTATTTTATCGTTACGACCGTCATGCCCTTTTCGTTCAGGTACCGCCGCGCCGGCGCGACTTCGAATCCGTCCGGATCGTTGCCCATGTAGCCGCCGCCAGAATAGATGATCTGGATGGCCTTCGTCTTGAGTTCTTTCGGCATGTGCCATTCGAGATACGGCAGGCACTGGTCCGTCTGCACATCCGGCATCTTGCCTTCCGGCCAGATCGGCTCCTTGCGGTATTCGCCGCGAGCATCGTCGTTCGGATAACGGGCCATCAGGTCTTCTTCCTCGCCAAGACGCCCGTCAAAATTCATCTGGCGGAGGTACTCGGCGATGCGGTCGAGCCAGTGGTCGTACGCCGTGCCGTTCTCGCCCTTGCTCGAGTCGCCCATGAAGCCGTGGGGACGGTCCGCGAAGAGATGGATCTCGGCCGGGATTTTCATCCTGCGGAGCTGGCGGTAGATCTGCGTGGAGCCGTTCGGCGAATAGACGTCCGCCCCGCCGTGGAAGAGCGCCATCGAACAAGTCTTCGCGTCGAACTTGAACACGTTCGAGAGCTTTACGTCGATCGCGTCGCCCTCGCGCGTGTTGGGACCGGTAAGTCCGTCCGTGAGCGCGTAGGCGGTGTAGATCGGCACCGCCCAGTTGACGTGGCAGGGAAGCTGGTCGAGCGCGTCGACCGGTTCGTACGCCGGTGTGAGCGAGCTCGTCGCGAGCAAGACGGTCAGGTGCGAGCCCGCGGAGAACCCGAACGCGCCGATCTTCTCCGGGTCGAACCCGCGTTTCTTCGCATCATTGCGGACGAGACGGACGGCGCGTTGCCCATCCTCCCACGCGCTCTGGTAGATCGGCAACCCTTGCGGACGCGGCGTACGGTAGGTGAGGCTCGCACAAACGAACCCGAGTTCGGTGAACTTCTTCGCGACCCGGTCGATCCACACCCCGTCGCAGCAACTGTAATAACCGCCGCCTGAAATGAGCAACATGCATCCGCCGTTCTTCTCCGCCGGCGCCTCGTACCAGTCGAGATACGGCATCGCATGGTCCGCCGGATTGAATCCTGGAGCCTGCACCTCCTGGGTGGTCGCCGCGATCTGACCGGTCTGGAAATCCGGGATCTTCCCTTCCGGCCACAGCGCGACCCGCTCCCCGGCGAACGCCTGAACGACGACCAGTAACCAAGAACAAAGAACCGCTGATCGGAATTTTGATTTTATAGCCATGCCACGGTTATATCACCTGTGGGGATAGCAATTCAAGGGAGAAGTCAGCCCAGGGGAAGACGGGGGAAGGAACCCGATATGGATGACCCCAATCAAGGGAGGAATCAAAGGGTCCGGCAGATTCTTCGGATAAGGTACGGTGGGAGGGAATACGGTTGCAGCGTGCCCGCGACGCCCGGTCTTGATGGATCATCAAAGCGGGGGCGGCGGGCACAACTGCAGTTGTTGACTCTATCTTCGGCGGATGCCGCTGCGTCGTCTGCCGCCGCCTCTTCGGGGTCGGTGCGATGCGAGCGACTTCTTCTCGACCGG
>JAGPGT010000163.1:0-4042 GCA_018055905.1 Phycisphaerae bacterium | reverse complement strand
GCGGTGAGCTGTCCCTTGATGTTCACGCCGCCGTAAATGGCTGCGGCCCGCAGCGGTGTGAAGCGGCCGTACTCGCGGATTGACCGCTCGACCTGCACGGCCAGCTCCCGCGTCGGAGTGAGGATCAGGCAGCGGATCGGCCGTTTGTTGTCCTTCGATTTACCGTGCCGCTCAGGAGCATCCACGTCGGTAGGGGGTTCGTGGCTGAGCCGGTTGAGGATCGGCAGTACGAAGGCAGCCGTCTTGCCTGTCCCTGTCTGGGCACAGCCAATGATGTCTTTGCCGCTGATCGCGGCGGGGATGGCCTTCGACTGAATTTCCGTCGGGGCCGTGTAGCCGGTCGCAAGAATTCCCTGCACCAGCGGGTCGGAGAGTCCGAATTTCGTGAATGGCATTCAATATCCTTACAAAAGGTGAAACCGCAGAGACAGGGCCGCAAAGCTCGAAGCACGAAATTCGAAACCCGAAACAAATCCAAATGACCCAAATACAAAGGATAGAAACGCTGACGCACCGTCGGACGATCCGCTGGGTGCCTTTGGATTTTGGTCATTCGTGCTTGTTTCGGATTTCGAGTTTCGATGTTCGGATTTACTTCTTTGCCGCCTGTTTTTCGCGGCGTTGATTGATGATTTCCTCCGCCAGTCGGGTCGGGACGCGGGCGTAATGCGACATCTCCATCGAGAAGGTCGCCATGCCCTTGCTCAGGCCGCGGACGATCGTGGCGTAACCGAACATGCTGGCCAACGGCACTTCCGCACGGACGACGGCGCAGGTGTCCCTCGCCTCGGTCTCGACGATAATGCCTCGTCGGCTGTTCAGATCGCCGACGATAGCGCCCTGGTACTCCCGCGGCATTTCGACCTCGACCTTCATGATGGGCTCCATCAGGCAGGGTTTCGACTTGCGAAAGGCCTCGTTGAAGGCGTCCCGGGCCGCGATGCGAAAGGCCATCTCGCTGGAGTCTACGGCGTGGAACGAGCCGTCGTCAAGGCACATTTTACAGCCGACGACTTCGTAGCCGGCGATGGGGCCTTTCTTCATGGCCGCCTGGAAACCCTTGTTGACTGCGGGGATGTACTCGGCGGGGATGCGGCCGCCGACGATGTTGTCTTCGAATTCATAGGGGCTCTCGCTGCCGGGGGGCAGGGGGATCAATCGGCCGACGACGTGAGCGAACTGGCCGGAACCGCCGGTTTGTTTCTTGTGGCGGTAATCGTATTTGGCCTCGACCGTCGGGGCCTCGCGGTAGCTGACGCTCGGGGCGCCGACGGTGATATTGGCTTTGTACTCCCGCCGCATTCGTTCGACGTATACGTCCAGGTGCAACTCGCCCATTCCCGCGATGACGGTTTCACCGGTCTCCGGATCGGTCGAAACACGGAACGTCGGGTCTTCCTTCATGAATCGGCTCAGTGCCTTGCCCATACGTTCCTGGTCGGCGTTGCTGGCCGGGATGACGGACAGGCTGATCACCGGATCGGCGACGAAGATGCTTTCGAGCGAGTAGTTGACACCTTCGCCGCAGATTGTGTCCCCGTTGGCGCAATCCACCGCCAGCAGGGCGACGATGTCGCCCGGCCCGGCATCGGTGATATCCTCACGCTCGTTGGCATGCATGCGAACGATCCGGCCTACGCGGAGCGTCCGACCGGTGCGAGCATTGGTGTATTGCCCGCCTTTGCAGAGCCGGCCCTGGTAGACGCGGATGTAGCTCAACTGGCCGAAGGGTTCGTCGGTGATCTTGAAGACCATCGCGGTCAGCGGCGCATCGGGGTTGGACTCCAGAGGTGTCTCGGTGCCTGCGTTGTTGTGGTCGCGGGCGAAGTAGGAGCGGTCCAACGGGCTGGGCAGGTAGTCGCAGACCGCGTCCAGCAACGGCTGAACGCCCTTGTTCTTGAAGGCCGAGCCCATCATCAACGGCACGATGTCGCGGTTGATCGTCGCCTCGCGGATCGTCTGGCGGATCATCTCCACGCTGACAGGCTTTTCGTCCAGGAGCAGTTCCATCATTTCATCGTTGAACATGCTCAGGGCTTCGAGCATCTCGTGCCGAGCCTTCTGGGCGGCCGTTTCATAGACCGCGGGGATCGGGTTTCGGACGACGTCTTCGCCGTCGTCGCCTTCGAAGGTCAGAGCCTCCATGGCGATCAAGTCGATCACGCCCTGGAAATTGTCGCCCAGGCCCATGGGGATCTGGATCGGTACGACGTTGAGGCCCAGTTTTTCTCGAATGTCTCGGCGGACCCGGTCGGGATCGGCGCCGGTCCGGTCCATTTTGTTGATGAACGCGATGCGGGGCACGCGGTATCGCTTCATCTGTTGATCGACAGTGAACGACTGGCTCTGGACGCCGCCGACGGCGCACAGGATCATGACCGCTCCGTCCAGGACGCGGAGCGACCGCTCGACCTCGATGGTGAAGTCCACGTGGCCGGGGGTGTCGATCAGGTTGATGCTCTTGCCGTTCCACTGGACCTGCGTGGCAGCGGATGTGATGGTGATGCCGCGTTCGCGTTCGAGTTCCATGAAGTCCATGGTGGCGCCGCCCTTGCCGTTGCCATCGTGGACCTCCTGCATGCGATGAATCCTGCCGCAATAGAAAAGGATACGCTCGCTCAAGGTAGTCTTGCCCGAGTCGATGTGTGCCGAGATACCGATGTTGCGAATCCTGCCGATCTTTTCCATAACTCCAAAACCATCTTCAACTACGACCATGGGTCCGGCCGCACGATGGTGCGTCAAGACCTCAACCCGTCCGCCTGCCGAAGCGCCTGGCGGCTGGGCACTGTTCTTGTACTCCTCGCTCCCCGGATAGTCGCTCGCCGCGAGGTGCGAGCCTGCTGTGAATCCCCGGTGAAGAAGCCGCGTTATCCCCCCGTCCATCACCAAAGCGAGAACGAAGCAGAATTGTACCCCAGCATCGGCACAATTGCAACTGGAATTGCGTTAATGTTACGATAATTCAGGGGATGGGTTCGTCGCGTTTTCTTGCAGATTTTGTCGATTTTTCTCTTGACTTCCGGGATTTGATGATATAATGAGAATTGCGAAGGCGGACCTTTGACGTCTTATCATATTGGTTTGCCATCATATTTTATCCGACACTTCATACGGGTCCGGGCTTCGCGAGAACCGGCGGTACGTGTTGGGAGAAAGTCATCTTCGAGTCATTTTAGTTCTGTCATGCCCTTGAGCCGATTGGGGGTTTTGTACCTTCGGCGCGAGGCGTCATGGTGAACGTACGCCGGCTCAGCGGGCTCCCCGGGCGCCAAATCCGCGTTCCAGGCCCCCAGAAACACCTCTGGATTCCATGCTGAAGACACTGCGCCTTCAGCGGTTATCATTTGATTATCCAGATTCTGGAGGAAAAGGCCATGGACTCCAAGCGAAACAGCATCGTCGGAGGGATTGTCTGCGCGGCGGTCATCCTGTGCTGCGTGAATGGGTTGGGGGCCGTCGAGTTTGCGGGCGGGACGGGGGAGCCGAATGATCCGTATCAGATCGCAACCGCCGAGCAGTTGATCGCCATCGGCTCGGACCCGAATTTGGCCAAGAGTCACTTCGTCCTGACGGCTTCGATCGACCTGTCGGGCACGACGTGGTGGTCGGCTGTGATCCCATCCTTTTCCGGCAGCTTCGATGGGAACGGCTTTGCGATCCGTGGGTTCACGGCCCGCGGCATCGACTCCTTCGGCCTGTTCGAGCGAATCGACAGTAGCGGGCGGGTCACGAACCTCCGCATGGAGGACGTCGATCTGACCGGCGTCGGCTATGTCGGCGCCCTGGCGGCGTACAATGCCGGCGCTGTCTACGATTGCGCCGGCACAGGGGTTGTCATCAGCACAGGTCAGCTTGCTGGCGGGCTTGTCGGGTACAACGTCGGGATCGTCGCGGGTTCGTTCAGCGCTGTCGAAGTGATGGGAAACAGTTTTGTCGGCGGACTGGTCGGGAGTAACGCCAGAGGCGTCTTGGTCGATTGCCACAGCGCCGGGGCCGTCCTGGGCTACTCTTACGTGGGCGGACTGGCAGGCAGCAACGA
>JAGPGT010000010.1:32513-35645 GCA_018055905.1 Phycisphaerae bacterium | reverse complement strand
GGACGATCGTCATTCGCGGCCAACGAGGGATCGCGACGCTCTCGGTCCCGCCGGACTGCACGATCCGCGTCGAGCAACTGGACCTGGCCGACGGCGATCAGCACAACCGCATCGCGATTCGCAAAGACGCGGTGCAAGGCACTCTCGAAGTGAAGATCCGATTGCAGAACGCATCGACGAAATGACAGGGGCACAGAACGTGAGTAACTCGAACAGACAGATTCTCGTGGCGACGACGAACCCCGGCAAGGTGCGGGAGCTTCGGGCGATGCTGGATTTCGACGTGGACTTCAAGAGCCTGGCGGATTTCCCCGCCGTGGCTGAGGTGGTCGAGGACGGGGCGACGTTCGCGGAGAACGCCCGCAAGAAGGCCCTGGGCTACGCGCAGGCGACCGGGCTGTGGACCCTGGCCGACGACTCGGGCCTCGTCGTGGACGCGCTGGACGGCGCGCCGGGGGTCAACTCCGCGCGTTTCTCGGGCGAGCGGGTCCAGGGCTCCGACCGCAAGGCCGTGGACCGCAAGAACTACGAGAAGCTGCTTTCGCTGATGAAGGACGTCCCGGCCGAGAAGCGCACCGCGCGCTTCATGTGCTGCCTGTGCCTGGCCAGCCCTCGCGAGGTGTTGATCGAGACGCAGGGCAGCGTCGAAGGGGTCATCACGACCGAGCCGGCCGGCGAAGGCGGCTTCGGTTACGACCCGGTCTTCTTTGTGCCGCCACTCGGCAAGACCGTCGCCCAGATTGGCGACGACGAAAAGAACTCTATCTCCCATCGCGGCAACGCGATGCGAAAGCTCAAGCCCCTCCTGGAGAAGCTGCTGAAATCCGACCGGTGTTCCTAGCGTCGCCCCTACGGCGAAGGCAGTCGGTCCTCTTCGGGGCTCAGCTCCGCGATGTAGTCCAGGATCTTGTGGGCGAGCCGGTAGGCCTCGGTGGCGTCCACCTCGCCGTCGGCCATTTCGGTGATCAGGCCCTGAGCCGCCTGGTGCGCCGCCTGCTCCTCCTGGCCTTGGCCCAGGAGGTAGTACATCGCACCGGCGCCCATGTAGACCGCCTTGGCGATCTCGGTCATGGCGAAGTCGCCTTCCTCGTTTTCGATGTGTTTCCGGGCGGCTTCGAGCCGCGACAGCGCGAAGTTCCACGCCTGGGCTGCTTGGGGGTTCATGTCGTCACCACGTCAGAGAGGGACTTGGGCAAGAATGGCCATCCTGAAGAAGTCCTGTCAGAATCTGAACAGCAAGCCCAGGTTGACCCCGAACCCGTCGATGTTGGCATCCTTGAGATTGCGCAGCTCGTCTTTGGCGCTGTCCACGTCGGCCTCCAGGAACAGCCATCGCGCCTCGGCCAGCACGGAGACCCGGTGAAAGCCGACCTCCATGCCCACCAGCGGAAAGAACCCGACGCTGTCGTCCAGGTCCTCCGCGTCGCAATCGAAGAGGTAGTAGCCGCCGCCGGCGCCGACGTAGGCGACGATCCGTTCGCCGAGGGAGGAGAAGTTCAACAGGGCCGCCGCTTCCAGCGGGATCATGTCGACATTCACATCGCCAAAGCGGATCCAACTGGCGCGGACGTCCACACTGATCAGGTCGATCGGATTGAGTTCCACCTTGGCGCCGCCGCCGTAGCCGGTGCCGAGATCCTTCGAATCCAGCGAGGATCCGAAGACCCCGACCTCCAGGCCGGACCCGTGAGCGCAACCGCCCAGAACCGCAGTCGCCGAAACCAACAACGCCAAGCCAACAAATCGCGTAGTCTCCATCTGTCCACTCCTTGCATCTGAGAACGCCGTCGTTCCTCCGGAACGCGGTTCGGTCCTAAGCTATACACCCGACGGCCGTTGTGCAACCGGCAAATCGTCCGGCCGGAGAGATTCCGCCGCACTATCCTCTATCAGGCGGGCTCGTCGCAGCCTCTGGCCCAATGGACCAGCCAGAAGGGCTGCGACCCGCTCACAGCTCTTCCGCGCCGACTCCAGGAGCGACGCTTCGGCACAATGACATCCCGCTCCCGGCGTTTGACATCGGGCAGGCTCTGAGGGTATCCTGGGGCATCGGTACGAAACCGAGGTCGGCAGATCGGGAGGGCGTGTCTTCGCCTGGGATAGGCCGGGCTGCCTGGAAGTTGGGGGACTGCGGTGATTCGAACTCCCCCGGGAAAGTCCTGTGCTATGATGACAAAGCGATCGGTTCAGTGGTGTCTCCTTGTTCTGTTGTTGTCCGGGAAGGCGTTGTTCGCCCAGGACGCCTGGCCGCAATTCCGCGGACCCACGGGCGACGGCCTTGCCACCGCAGTCGTCGGTTCGCGGATCCGCGGCCTGCCCGTCCGCTGGAGCGAGACGGAAAACGTCGTGTGGAAGACCGCCATTCCCCACATGGGCTGGTCGACGCCGGTGGTGATGGACGGCCAGGTGTGGCTCACGACCGCGACGTCCGACGGGCACGAGTTCTTCGCGATCTGCGTGGACGCCCCGACGGGCGCGATCCGCTTCCACGAGAAACTCTTTCACGCGGACCATCCCGAGCCGCTGGGCAATCCGATGAACAGCTACGCGTCGCCTTCGCCGACGATGGAGCCCGGTCGCGTGTACGTCCATTTCGGCAGCTACGGCACCGCCTGCCTGGACACGAAGACCTTCGAGGTCCTGTGGAAGCGGGACGATCTGCCCTGTCGGCACTATCGCGGGCCGGGCTCGTCGGTGATTTTGTTCGAGGACCTGCTGATCCTGACCATGGACGG
This sequence comes from Phycisphaerae bacterium, assembly GCA_018055905.1. GTDB lineage: Bacteria > Planctomycetota > Phycisphaerae > Sedimentisphaerales > Anaerobacaceae > PLanc-01. Next base: position 32,910 of record JAGPGT010000010.1, on the reverse strand, counting down.
CGTGGACGTGCAGTACGTCGTGGCGCTGGACAAGGCGACCGGGCGCACCGTCTGGAAGACCGACCGCACCGCGGCGTGGGACGACCTCGACGAGGACGGCAAGCCGCGAAGCGAAGGCGACCTGCGAAAGGCGTACTCGACGCCGCTGGTGGTGGACGTCCAGGGGACCCAGCGGATGCTCACCGTCGGGGCCAAGGCGGTCTACGGCTATGACCCCAGGACCGGCGAGGAACTGTGGAAGGTGAACACGCCGGGCTTCAGCGGCGCAGCCAGTCCCGTCTACGGCCAGGGCCTGGCCTTCATGATCACCGGGTTCGGCAAGACCGAGCTGCTGGCGATCCGCCCCGACGGTCGGGGTGACGTCACCGACACGCACGTGGTCTGGAAGACCGCGAGT
>JAGPGT010000010.1:2327-32413 GCA_018055905.1 Phycisphaerae bacterium | reverse complement strand
GGCGATCTGCACGTCGTTGTAGTACTCCTCGAAGGTGTTGGCGTCCAGGTCGATGACGACCTTGATCTGGACCCACTGATCCACGATGATCCTGGCGGGCCCGCCCACGGCTCCGCTGTAAGGAATGACGGTCCCGGCGGTCATGTTATATTGCGTCTGGATCGACCAGTCGTAGGGCCCTTGGTCGGAGTAGGTATTCATCAGGATGAAATACGTGGTGCCGGAAGAACCGGAGGGGATATACTGCCAGGCGGTGAGCACCCATTTGCCGCCGGTGAGATCGAACTCGTGCACCAGGTCGGTGGAGCCTCGAATCTCGACCGATTGCCTGTCGGTGTGCGCGTAGCGATTGGACGCCAGGCCGTCGACGGACGAGACGTTGTCCCAGCCCTTCCAGCCGCCCTGGCCGTGGATGCCCAGTCCCGCGGAGTAGGTCTCGAACCCCTCCACGAACTCGCTGGCCCCTGCGATTCCCCCGGCGCACCACAACAGAACCGACGCTGCGATCGCAATGTGATTTCTCATGGCTCAACCCTCTCAGATGAAGTTCGTCCCCCTCCCTCGTCCGGGCACAGACTCTATGCTGCGTGCGAGGATTCATTTCTACGTATATCGCAAAGGAGCCGGGTTGTCAAGACGTTCACAGCAGGCGGTCGACGATGTAGCGGGCGCCCAGGAAGATGTCGACCGCCAGGGCGACGCAGAGGATCGCCCAGCGAAGGGCGTGGAGACGGAGCTTGCTGTGCGTGATCCCAAAGACAATGCCGGTGGCGACCACGCCCAGCAGGTAGGCCTTCGCGGCCTCGACGAAGAGCCGCGCGTAGCCGTCGCCCAGGCCCAGAATCACCTGGAAGCAGTGGGCCGCCAGCAGCAGCGCCGCAATCGCCAGCCCGCCCAGGACGATCGTCGCGGCGAGGATCCACTTGCGGTCGGCGTACCCCGCCGCGATCAGGCCGTGAAGGCCGATGCCCGCCAGGACCGCACAGCCGGTCAGCGGGATGCTCAGCCACAGGATCGGACTGACGCCCAGCCAAGCCACTTGCCGGGCGCTGAGGAAGGTCTTGCTGAAAGCCAGCACGAAGCCCACGAGCACGAGCCCCAAGAGGCTGTAGCGGCGTGCCTTGCCCATCATCGCCAGGCCCAGGACCAGGGCCGCCATGGGGACATGGTAGAGGCCCACCAGCGCGCTGTTTCGGGGGATCAGAGCCAGCGGCGCGACGAACCCCGCCAGGTCCGTCGGGCGGACGCTGGTCTGCAGCGGCGCCGCGAAGAACCGTTGGGACGCCGAGACGCGGGAGAACAGCAGGATCGCCGCAAAGGGCAGAACCAGCAGCCCGAGCCCGGCGGCCTTGCCGAACCGCTTCTGGGCGAGGGTCGCCGGGACGAAGAGCCACGGGACGCACGCGGCCGGCAGTCCCGCCAGCGGATGGGCTTTGGCCAGGCCCAGGAGGAAGGGGCCGAATCCATAGAGGAGTCCGGCCAGGATCGCACCGGAAACGCCGGGGGTCCATCGACGGCTCAGGACATACGCGCCGAACGCCGCGACGCACGCATTGACCGGCAGGAGCCACTGCCAGCCGGCCAGTCGCGAGCCGTGCGGCAGGTACAGATAGCCCGCGAAGGCGACGAACAGGATCGCCGCGACGAAAGACCCGATGAGGTTGCGTGGGGTTGGGTCCATTCTCAGGGACAACTCCGACAGGAGCCAGCACGAATTTCTAGTCCTTGAGCACGACCCGCCCGGTTCCTTGGGTGATTTTGCCGATGTTGTAGACCTTCTCGCCCTCGGCGATGAGCAGGCGGGCGGCCGCGTCGGCGAAGTCCTCCGCGACGATCACGACGTAGCCGATGCCCATGTTGAAGACGTTGAACATTTCCTCCTCCTGGACGGGTCCGGCCTTCTGGAGGAAATTGAAGATCTTCGGCCTGGGCCAGCTCGATTTGCGGATCACCGCGTTGCAGTCCTGGGGCAGCACTCGCGGGACATTGCCCGGCAGACCCGCGCCGGTGATGTGCGCCATCGCGTGGACGACCCGCTTGACCTTGTACTTGTTCAGCAGCTTGAGGATCGGTCGGACGTAGATCTTCGTCGGCGCCAGCAGCGCTTCGCCCAGCGTCTGGCCGCTGAGCTCGTCGATCGTGTCGGTGAGTTTGAGTTTGGCGCGTTTGAAGCAGATGTTTCTCGCCAGCGCGTAGCCGTTGCTGTGCAGGCCGGAGGAGGCCAGGCCCAGGATGCGGTCGCCCGGTCGGACCTGCTTGCCGGTGAGGATCCGGTTCCTCTCGACGACGCCGACCGCGAAGCCCGCCATGTCGAAGTCGCCCTTGCGATACGTGTCGGGCATTTCCGCGGTTTCCCCGCCCAGCAGGGCGCAGTCCGCCTGGCGACAGCCGGCGGCGACGCCCTTGACCATTTGCGCCACGAGACCGGGCTCGAGCTTGTGCAGCGCGACGTAATCGAGGAAGAACAGGGGCTCTGCGCCCATGACGAGCATGTCGTTGACGCTCATCGCGACCAGGTCGATGCCGACGGTGTCGAACTTCTTGGCCTTGGCGGCCACCTGCACCTTGCTGCCGACGCCGTCGGTGCAGGCGACGAGCACGGGATTGCGATAGTTCTTCCGAAAGAGCTTCTCGTCATAGTCCAGACGGAACAGGCCCGCGAAGCCCCAGGGCACGTTGATCACCCGCGGCCCGTACGTGCTGGCCAGGTGGGATTGGATGCTCTCGACCATGACATCGTTGGCGTCGATGTCCACGCCGGACTGGGCATAACTGACGAATTTACTCATGGGCGGTTGGGAATTCCTCAAACATGTACAGTTGGTGTCGCTCCATGGCGAACTTGTTCATCCGGGTGTTGACCGGGATCGGGTAGCGGCCGCTCCAGCAGGCGGTGCAGTAGTGGCCGGCCGGCAGCGCGGCGCAGGCGAGCATGCCTTCCAGCGAGAGGTACCCGACGCTGTCGACTTCGAGGAACTCCCGGATCTGTTCGAGCGTGCGGTTGTGGGCCAGCAGCTCTTGCCTCGTGGGAAAGTCCACGCCGTAGAAGCAGGGATGTCGGATGGGCGGGCAACTGGCCCTCATGTGGATCTCCTTGGCGCCGGCCTCGCGAAGGGCGCGGATCTTTCCGAGGGTGGTCGTGCCCCGCACGATCGAGTCGTCCACGACGACGATCCGCTTGCCTCGGACCACGTCGGGCACGATGGCCAGTTTCAGACGGACCTCCAGTTCGCGCAGCTTCTGGTTGGGCGAGATGAACGTCCGTCCGACGTAGTGGCTGCGGACCATGCCCATGTCGAAGGGGATGCCGCTCTGGGCGGCGTACCCGAGGGCGGCCGAGGTCCCGCTGTCGGGGACCGGGATCACGACGTCGGCCTCGACCGGGTGCTCCCGGGCCAACTGACGTCCGAACTTCTTGCGCAGTTCGTGCACGTTTTCTCCGAAGATGAAGGAATTCTGCTTGGAGAAATAGACGTGTTCGAAGATGCAGTGGGCGGGCTTGATGTCGCTGGGCTTGACGAAATGCCGACTGTGCAGCCCGTCGCGGTCCAGGCGAACGATCTCCCCCGGCTCGATTTCTCGCAGGAACGTCGCGCCGATGACGTCCAGGGCGCAGGTCTCGCTGGCGACGACGTAGGCCCCCGCCTCGGTCCGCCCCAGGCACAGGGGTCGGATGCCGAACGGGTCGCGGGCGGCCTCGATGTGGTCGTTGAACAGGAAGATCAGCGAGTACGAGCCCTGCAGGTGGTTGAGCACATGGCCCAGCGGATCGGGCTTGCTCTGATGGGTGGGCTTGGCCAGCAGGTGCACGATGATCTCCGTGTCGCTGGTGGATTTGAAGATGCTGCCGTAGGCTTCGTACTCGTCCCGCAGCAGGCCCGCATTGACCAGGTTGCCGTTGTGGGCCAGGGCCACCTGTCCGCGCGAGTACTCCGCCAGCAGGGGCTGGCTGTTCTCGGCGCAGGACGATCCGGTCGTGGAATATCGGACGTGCCCGATGGCGATGGGGTTCTTCAGCCGCTCGAGCGTGTCCGACCCGCTGCGGAAGACCCGCTGGACCGTGCCCATGCCCTTGTAGCACTGGATGGACTCGCCGTCGCTGGAGGCGATCCCCGCGGACTCCTGGCCCCGATGCTGCAGAGCGTGCAGCCCGAAATAGACCTTCTGCACCGCGTCGGGGTCGCCGAAGATGGCGAACAGCCCGCACTCTTCCTTTTTCTCGAAAAAGACCTCGTACCCGTCGTTCTGCGAAACCGCCTCAGGCATGATCTTCACACAAGACTGAAAACAAACGTCACCTTCCGACACCGCCGCCCACCCCTGTTCGTCCGCCCGACAGTCTAACGACCGGTCCGGGCCAAGTCAAGAGGGCCGAGGCCGCCAAGGCGGAATCGTCGCCCCGCTCGCCGGCTCGCTGCCCGGCGCGGGCAAATGCCCGTTGCCCGGCCCGCCGCCCCCGGTATATAATGGTTCGACTTTGCAGAACCAGTGCTTGGACGAGGTGTGCCTTGGTTGGCCTTGCCCTTCTTGAAACGCAGAATCTGATCAAACGTTATGGCGGCCGGGTCGTCGTCGACGAGGTCTCGATTACGATCCAGCAGCGCAGCATCGTGGGCCTGCTGGGCCGAAACGGCGCCGGCAAGACCACCACCTTCCGCATGATCATGGGCATGGTCACCCCCGACAAGGGCAAGGTGATCTTCGAGGACCGCGAAATCACCCGATTGCCCATGTTCAAGCGGGCGCGCCTGGGCATCGGGTATCTCTCGCAGGAACCCAGCATCTTCCAGCGGATGAGCGTCCGCGACAACCTGCTGGCCATCCTGGAGACCATGTCGCTGACCCGCAAGGAACGCAAGCACAAGGCCGACGCCCTGATCGAGCGGTTCGGTCTCAAAGAAGTGGCCAAGAGCCAGGGCCGCTTCCTCTCCGGCGGCGAGCGCCGCAAGCTCGAGATCGCCCGCGCGATGGTGACCGACCCGTCGTTGATCCTGCTGGACGAACCCTTCAGCGGCGTCGACCCCATCGCGGTCGAAGACCTCCAGCAGGAGATCCGCAGGCTGGTCGCCTCCGGCGTGAGCATCCTGATCACCGACCACAACGTCGAGCGGACCCTCGAAGTCGCCGACAAGGCCTATATCATCGACCACGGCAAGGTGATCGCCGCCGGGGCCCCGGCCCAAATCGTCAAGGACGAGCTCGTCCGAAAAAGCTACCTGGGCAACACCTTCAACGGCCACGAATTCGACGATCCCCCGACGCCATGACGCCAAGGGACGAGGTACAAACCACAGGGCGCGTAAGATGATCGACATCGACAAATGCAAGATGACGCGGTTTCCGGCCCCGGTGTTGCGGGGCAAGGCCGCGCCGGTGGAGACAATCGACGACTCGATCCGCAAGCTGGTCGAGAAAATGACCGACCTGATGATCGAGCACAAGGGCATCGGTTTTGCCGCCCCGCAGGCGGGCGTCGGGTTGCGGCTGTTCATCATCTCGCTGACCGGCACGCGGGACAACGTCCGCGTCTACATCAACCCCACCGTGACCGGCCTGGGCGATCTCGAAGAGGCCGAAGAAGGGTGCCTGTCCGTGCCGGGCGTGTGGACCCGGATCCGACGTCATAAGAGAGCGTCGGTCACCGCCACCGACCTGGACGGCCGGCCCTTCAGCGACGAAGGCGAGGGCCTGTACGCCCGCGCCCTGCAGCACGAATACGACCACATCGAGGGCCTGGTGATCGTCAACCGCATGAGCGCCACCGCCCGGATCGCCCACCGACGACAGCTCAAGAAGCTCCTCGAGGCCGGGGAAGGACAGGTGTGAGTGGCGATGAACATCGTTTATCTCGGCAGTGGAGAATTCGGGTTGCCGTGCCTGGATGCCGTTCGCCGGTCGCGACACGGTCTTTCGCTGGTGGTCACCGGCGCCGCCCGGTGCGCGGGCCGGGGACGGAGACTGTGCCCCACGCCGGTGGCCCGATGGGCCGACAACAACGCGGTCCCCTTCCTCGAGAGCGACAACATCAACGATCCGCAGATCCTCCGGCGGATCGCCCAGACCAGTCCCGACGTGCTGGTGGTCATCGACTGCGGACAGAAAATCGCACGCCCCTTGGTCGAACTGCCCACCCGCCTGGCGATCAACGTGCACTCCTCCCTGCTGCCCAAGTACCGCGGGGCCGCGCCCATCAACTGGGCCATCCTCCGCGGCGAAACCGAAACCGGCGTGAGCATCATCACCCTGGCCGACCGCATGGACGCCGGTGACATCCTCGCTCAGGTCCGTACCCCCATCGACGTCTTCGAGACCGCAGGCGAGCTGCACGACCGCCTGGCGCAACTGGCGGCCCCTCTGTTGATCGAGACGCTCGACAAGATCGAGTCCGACACCGTCACGTTCACGCCGCAGAACGAGTTCGAAGCGACCCGCGCCCCCAAGCTCAAGAAGTCCGACGGATTCCTGGACTTCCACGAGCCCGCCTACCTTCTGGCCGACAAGATCCGCGGCCTGTGGCCCTGGCCCGGCGCAGCGGCCGACTTCGTCTCCAGTCGGACCGGAAAGACCACGCGGGTCACGCTGGCTTTGGCCGAGGTGATCTGGGGCGATGCGCCCCCGCCGGCGGCCCCCGGCACGTTCGACGAGGACCTCAACGTTCTGTGCGGCCAAGGCAAACTGGCGATTCGTAAGCTCCGACCCGCCGGCAAAGGCCTGATGGAGTTTCGGGCCTTCCTCAACGGCTGGCGCGTCCGACCCGGCGACCGGCTCGTGACGATCCCCCCGTAAGACCCTGCGCCTCCCAGACCCGGACCCCCCCCCAACAGGAGAAGAACATGGTTTTCCCTCGCAGATCGTTCCTTTCCCCAGGCTTTTCTCGGTGCTTCAGAGGGCTGTGTGTTTCCGCGATGGTGACTGTGCAGACCCTCGGGGCGGCCTCAGTCCCCCCCAGGATCGAGCCGACGGCGATCGAGCGAGCCGCCGAGTCGGCGCGGATCGCCGGGTATGCCATGAGCAAGGTCCAGCGATGGCTGCACGAGACCGCGCTGCCGGCGATCGATCCGAACACCGGGCTCTATCCCGCCGACGGGCTCTGGAACTACCGCGACACCGCCGCGGATTGCTATCCCTTCCTGTGCTGGGCCGCGTTCGTCACCGATCTGGACGCGCTCAACGGGCCCGTGCGGAACGTTCTGCACGTCGAGCAGAAGCTCTGCAACCACCTCGACCGCATCCCGGTCCCGTACGATTGGAGGAAGGGCCGAAAGCTCGTCCCCGAGTACGACGAGCTGATCTTCCAGGCCTCCGAGTACGTCAAGGACGGCCTGATCGCCATCGTCGAGGTCACCGGTCGCGACGAGTGGTTCGATCGGATGCTCGCCATCGAAGAGGACCTCTGGAAACACGCGAGGATCGACACGCCCTTCGGCAGGATCCCCTCGCTGAACGTCGAAGTCAACGGCGAGCAGCTCCAGGCCCTGGCCCGCCTGTACACCATGACCGGACGCGAAGAGTTCGTCACGTGGGCCGAGCGTCTCGCGGACTACTACTTCGCCCAGCCGGACTTCGTCCCCGAGCGGCTCCGCGATCACGGCTGCGAGATCATCGGCGGCCTGGGCCTGCTGTTGGCAGTCGAGACCCAGAACAACCGGCCCAAGGCCAGGGAGTACCAGGCCAGGCTCCAACACGTCTTCGACACGATCCTGGCCCAGGGCTGCAACGAGGACGGCCTGATGTTCAACCACATCACCAAACGCGACGGCGGCAACGGCGCCCTGAGCGACGGCTGGGGCTACAACTACGTGGGCTATCTCTGCTACGACCTGGCGGTCGGCCGGCCCCTCTATCGCGAGCAGGTCCGTCGAACACTGGCCAACCTCCGCAAGCCCGCCTACGACCACTACAACTGGGAGGGCAACTACTCGATCGACGGCTTCGCCGACTCGATCGAAGGGGCGATCTACCTGCTCAACCGCGTCCCGGTCGAGGAAGGCTTCCAATGGGTGGACCGCGAGATGGCCCGCAGCGTCACGCGGTCGAGCGAGCCGCTGGAGACCGCGAAGCTCTGGGGCACGATGAAGCTCGAATCCAACGGCGTCCGCACCGTCCTGATGCACGCGCTGATGCACACGCAAGGCCTGATCGCGCGACCCTGGCAAAAGGGCCTGGAACTCGGCGCGACCCGCACGAGCGAGGGGCTGGTGATCGTGATGAGATCGGACAAGCCCTGGTCCGGCAGGCTCTGCTTCGACATCCCCCGCCACAGGGAGTACATGGGCTTTGAGAAGGACTGGCCCCGCATGAACACCCTGCCCGAGTGGTTCACCGTCGAGCCCGCGCGGCAATACACGATCCGCGACCTCGACACCGGTTCCCAGACCCCCCGCACCGGCACACAACTCCACGAAGGCTGGGACCTCGTCCTCGCCCCCGGCGTCGCCCGGCGCCTGGCGATCCGATGACAGACAAGGAAACGGACTGAAACCGACAGGGTCTCTTGGAGATTCCGTCGCGTGCGACGCGGGTTTTCCTTGACAAGCACGGTCGAAAAAGGTATACTGATCGAAGTGGTGCAGGGAAGGACGGCGTTTCGGGTTGTCTGGGTGCGTTCGCGCAACAAGTCACTTTATCATTGGAGGTGGGTCATGAAACAATGGGCAGTTGTTCTGGCGGTTCTTGCGGTTCTTCCGACGGCATCCTGGGCGGGCTTGCACTCCTTCCCGTCCGAGACTTCCACGGTCGTCGGCGCGGTCGGATTCATTGACGGTGAGCAGATCGGGTACTTCTGGAGCGTCGATCGAGGCGATCGGGTCGTGCAGACGTTCGCCGATCCGCTGGCCTCTGTAGACCGGGCGATCTTCGATTTCGCGGTGCCTTACAATGTCCTCTCGGGCGGAGCCACGGTGGAGTGGGACATCCTGATCAACTCCACGCCGGTCGGCGACTTCACGATCGTTCAGAACTTCACGGGTCCTGTGCATTTGGACCTGTCGTTCGCACCGGTCGCCAACATCGGCGGCGACTATACCGTGGCCTTCGTCGTCACGAACGAAGTCCCCGGCGGCTCCGGCTCCCACACGCTGGGCTATGCGGGCAACTGGTTGCACTCGGTGGAATTGCTCAGCACCGGCGCCGCCGTCCCGGTTCCTGGGGCTGTGGTTCTGGCCGGTCTGGGTTCGGGCCTGGTGGGCTGGCTCCGCAGACGCCGCTCGCTCTAGACAACCGCTGTCCCTGTCGCAAGACTTCAAGGCTGCAAGCTCCGGCTCGCAGCCTTTTTTGTTGTTCCCGTTCGTGGGCGGCGAGGATCTGTCGTCCTGAGGCGCAGCCGAAGAGCCTGCCCTGAGCAACGCGAAGGGATGACAAGACCCGCGCACGAATCATTCCGAATCCGGATGAGCGGTATCTTGGATGCGTATCCGTTCACGCGCCACGAGCCACGCGGGTGTGGACCACGATCCAGTTGCCGCCGTAGAGGCGGTTGAAGGCCAGGCGCATCGAGTCGGCGCAGGCGGCGACGTAGTCGGGATCGCCCTGACGCGAGAGAGGTCGGACGTAGACGGGCTTTCGCACGCCCGCCAGGTGGGGTTTGTCCCTGGGCGGCTGGAAGCATTCGAGAAAGACGTTCGTCTCCGGCACGTCGCGGGTCCTGCGGTCGTGCCCTGCCGACGGTTCCGCCAGGGCGCGGGCCTTGGCCAGGAACCGGCCCAGCACCGGGCGGTGCGCGTTGACCGTCAGCTCGGCAAAGCACGCCTGCGCCGCGCGTCGGGCCAGGCCGTAGTCCAGCGTCGCCAGCTCGGCCATCCAGACCCGCAGCTCGGCGTCGGTGGGCTGCCACTGGGGCCAGAGGCCCCTGAGGTCCTCGTTGACGAGCTTCGTTCGTTCGGTCGCGTTCACAGGCCTTCCTCCCGCTCCAGTCTCGCGAGCCGCTCGGCGAGGCCCTCGGATTCGACGGTCCCGGCGGCGCGGGCCATCTCCAGCTCCAGGCGGTCGAAGTGCTTCCGCAACGCGGCGGGGCTGAGGATGTTCAGCGACCAGAACGGGTCCCGCTGCGACCACCGGATCACCGCCTCGACCCGCTCGGGACTGCGCCCGTCGAGTTCCAGCATCGCGGCCATCGGCTCGAGCCACGGCTCCCTGGGCGGCTCGCAGAAATCGCTCTTCCTCTGTCGGATCCATTGCCAAAGCAACTCACAGAGGAGCTCTGTTTTCTCCTTCTTTTCATTCTTTTCCTTCTTATCCTTCTTGTATGTGTTCCTCTGCTGTTCCTCTGCTGTTACGTTGTTGTTATTCTGTTGTTCCGCGTCGGACGTCGCCTGGTAGAGCCCCCAGTTTTTGATGGTGATAACGCGGAATTTCGTGGTGGTTTGCTGCTCGATCTGTTGTTCCGTTTCGAGCCAGCGAGCCTCTGGCGGCGTTCGTTCCAGATGAACGAGACTTCCCTGTGACAGGCCCGCAGGAGCAGGTGTACCCAGAGGTGGCAGTACGCGGGCCTGCGGGCCAGGGGATTCTCCAGCAGTTTGCGGTGCAGCATGATCCAGCCGGTGTTCATGGGGCTCTTTCCCTTGGCGTACGAGGGATCATCCCTTCATCGTGGTGACGAGCTTGCGGGTTTCGGGCGACTGGTTCTCCTGGGCGGCCTTGAACGCGGCCACCTGGTCGGCGTGCCGGCTCTTGAACCGCTCGTTGCCCTGGATGATCTCCCGCAGGGCCTTGCTCTTGTCGCGGGCCTCCTGGAGAAAGCGCACGGCGCGGGCGCCCAGGACCCCGCCGAACAGGGCGGACACGCCGATCCCGATCTCCAGCGCCGAGTCGGCGAGCTCCCACGGATCGGGCCGCTCGGCGGACCGAGCCAGCGCCGTGGTGGCGATCTGCACGTTCGACTCGGCCAGGATGTCGTCCACGGTCTCGGCCTGCGGGTACTCCTTGGGCAGGCCGCAATAGGCGGTGAACGAGCGGCTCTGCAGTTCCGAGAGCTTCGTGAGGGCCTGGAGCTGCTGCGAGGAGCCCTCCTCCCTCGCGATCTGTGCGGCGACCGTCGCAGTACGGTTGTGCAGCCAGGCGTTCTGCTTTTGCGTCTCGTCCGGCGCAAGGCGCAGCCCCTGGCAGCCTGCGGTCAGCAGCAGCAGGGCCGCGGCCAGCCGCAGAGGGGTTCGAGGGCTTGCAAGTCGGAGGGATCGAATCTCTGGTGTCATGGCGTTTCTCCCAAGGTTCGGATGCGCCGACGTCGGCGCGGGCTATCGAATCGTGTTGGCGGAATCGGCAAGCTGCTTCTCGACCGCCTGGAGGCGGTAGTCGCTGGCCAGGCTGCGGGCCGCGAGCATTTCGAGCTTCTGCTGAAACTCCTTGTGGCTGTGCAGCAGGGTCGCGACATCGTGCTGGAGCAGGCCGAGCTGGCGTTGGAGGTTCACCCAGCTACCGAGGATCAGCGAGGCCAGCACCATCAGTTGCAGCAGGACCGAGAGGTTGACCCTGCGGTCCAGACGCCAGCGGGCGTTGTGGTCTTGGGTCATGGGAACTCCTTTCGATATTCGTGACGGTTTGCGCGGGAGATCGTCGCGTCCTGGGCTTAGGGTTTGGCGTAGAAGACGTTGGTTTCGCCCAGGCGGATCAGGATCGCGTGGGCACCGCTCGGCAGCGTGCCCGGGTTCTGGGGCGACTCGGCCAGGTTGGTCGCCTCGACCGGATCGCCGACCTCGACGGGGATCGAGCCGGCCTCGCCGACGACGACGGCGCGGACGAGATAGACGTTGCGATAGACCCGGCTCTGGATCGTGACGGCGCAGGCCCAGACGCCGCCGCCGGGGGCGACCAGCGCGGAGGTCTCCTGCCGGTGGGCGGGCCCGCCGCGAGCGAGGTCGGCCAGGACCTGCTGTTGATCGGTTGTGTATCGATGGTCCATGAGGGGCTCCTTGGCGACGTACGGCTTGCGACTTCACACTTGAGACTCCCTGCGGCGGACGAGCCGCAGGTCCGTGCACTGGTTGCGGAAATCGATGCGGACCCGCTCGATCCGCACGACGCTGCGCGGGTCGCGCCGGCAGGCGAACAGGTCGCGACTGTCGGGACTCGACGTCACGCGGTCGCCCGGTTGCAGGTGCAACCACAGCGTGGGCGTCTGCACGTCGATCGTTTCGATGAGCGCAGGCGAGGACCGGGCCGCTCGGCGGACGAACTGTCGCAACGCCGCGGAATCGTCGACCTCGTCGGGCGCGCCCAGTCCCGGCTGCGAGTGGTTCGCAAAGACGCTCTGCGAGGAGACCTTGCGGTACGCGAACCGTCGGGGCAGCACAAGCACGTGGTCCACGACCGGCGCGGTGGAGCCGACGGGCCCATCCGCGACGACGCAGGCGAGCCGTTCGTCACTGACGACCGACGCGGTGATCCGCATCCGCAGCAGGCCCTTGAGGGCCGCGACCCACGTGTCCAGGTCCAGCTCGTCGCTGGCCAGCCACACGCCGCACTCGTCGAGCAGATTGGTGAACGCGTGGCGATAGTTCCACCAGTGCAGGCCGTCGTAGGAGACCTGCAGGAAGTAGCCCAGCGAGCGGCCCTGGGCGTCGGCGCTCAGCGCCGGCCAGAACCGCCTTCGGCGCACGACCCAGTCGGCGCCCTCGAACAGGCGTGAGAAGTCGTAGGGCTCGCCTCGGTCGAAGGGCGGAGAGCTGTAGTCGCCCGCTTCGTTGAGACACCACTTGCGGTAGACGTCCTTGACCTGGTGGAACTGGGGATTGCCGCTGATCGAGAAGCGACGCAGGCTCGTGCCCTCCAACGCGGGGTCCCAGGCTTTGACCAGCTCGAAGGTCGCCTCGTAGACCTTGAAGTCGCCCAGGCCCAGCGTGCGATGCGTGACGGGATAGAACGCTCGCTCGCTGTGGAACGCCGCGACGTTCGTTCGTGAGACGCTCAAGACCTCTCCCGGCCTCTGGCAGTTGAGCTCGACGGTTCGCCCCCGGTCGCGACGACGGAAGACGATCGCCTGGGCGGGTCCCGTTTCGACCCGTCGCGGCTCGAAGTGGAATTCCAGGCCGGCCGATTCGCAGCAGGCGTGCAGGGCGTCCAGAAGGGTCAGGCCGGTGACATCGAGGTCCCGCAGGGGTTGGCCGTCGGTCAGGGCCAGCAGTTGCGTCAGGGAGGGCCAGGCGAGCGCCCCTGCGGGCGCGTGCTCCTTCAGGAGATAGAGGATCGCATCGGCGCAGGTCCAGGTCCTGTCGCGGAGGCCCCCTGACGAGAAGAGCGTGTGGGCGAAGCCTTCGACCTGTGCGGCGTTGCCTTGCCCGAGCGGATTGAAGACGGTCTCCAGGCCGGGCAATAGGATCGTCGAGCCATCGCGGCGAAGGACCCGCCGGCCGTAGACGGTGACACGCCGCAGACTCTCGCCAAAGTCCCTGGCGAGGATCTCGACCGTCTGGCGGTCTGCGCGGATCGTGGTGGACAGTCCCTCGATCTGCCCGACGAAGAGGGTCAGAGTCTTCGTTTTTGTCTGAGGCGGTCGAGCGTTGTAGAGCTGGTACAGACGGATCGTGCGGCCGAAGGCGAAGCGGTCTTCGATGTCCTCGACCTGCAGGGCGGCGGCGTCCTGGCCCGAGGGCCTCCAGGCCAGCTTGGCCCAGCCAAACTCCGGCCAGCCGCCGCGGACGATCTCGATCGGTTCGAGGTCGTCGCACAGGAGGCCGTCGAGAGAGGCGAGCATCGTGCCTGCGGGCAGGGCCAGTCGGCGGCATTCGGGCTGATATAGTTGCGCGGTGTGGGTCATGGGCGTGTCTCCGGATCATCAAACAGGCCGTGCGACCAAGATCGTCGGCGGTGCGGGTGGCGCATCCGAACTCGGATGCACCGATACGATGGCGGACCTGCCTTCGACGCCTTCGACGCTGGCGGCTCGCACGACAAATGCGACAGGACCCTCGGTCGTGGCTTGAGCGTCGTACTGGTAGAAGCCTTGGCCTTCGCAGGGCACCGACCCGATCAGGATCGCGTCGCGGTAGAGATGGAACCGGCTCGGCGCGGTCTCCTGATCGAGTGGGCAGTAGAACCAGGTCAGTCGAACCCGGCCTGCGCCGATCCGCCGCGCGGCCAGTGCGGTCACCGCGTTGGGTCCAGGCAAAGCCTGTCGCCCGTTCGAGTCGATGCGAAGGAGCGTCGAGGCGGTCGTCGTCTTCTCCTGGCGTCCGCGAGCGTCGAAGCGACGCAGGACGTAGCAGGCGGTCGAGCCCGGCCGAGGGGACAGATGCGAGGGCAACGTGACCTCCCGCGTCCCCGGCCTGACGACGCACAGGATTCGACTCCAATCCACGTCGCCCAGGGTGGTCCCTCGATAGATCGCGGCGTATCCTGCCCGACGGACCCAGAACCAGCCTCGCGTCAGCGCGGTCCCCAGGGCAAAGGCGTCGCGCGACTTGCCGCGAAAGAGCGCCTCCCATTGCCAGGCGGGCTCGGTCTTCAATCGGCCCTGGAAGGCCGGTCGCGGCGTGCGGATCGAGAGGCTCGCGTGCAGATGCGAGGAGCCTCGCACGGTCCCGGCCAGCGGGACTGGGCCGGGGATGTGGAGGCTGCCACGGACCGAGGACGATGCGTGGATCGCGCCGGCGCAGGGGACGACGGTCCCGGCCGGTTGAAGTCTCGTCGCGATGCGGCCCGGCGAGAGCATCTCGAACGGGTTCCGACAGAGCCGGCGGATCTCCGCTTCCGAGAGGACGCGTTTCCACACGCAGGCCAGCGCCACGCTGCCTGCGAAGTCCCAGAACCACGTGCCGGAGGTCTCTTGTCGCGATCCGATGGCGAAGGCCCTCGACCCGCTCAGGTCGATCCCGTTGAGGCTCGTCGCGTCGGCGGCGACGCTCTGTCGGAGGCCGTCGATGTAGAGTCGCAGACCGCAAGGGTCGTCGCGGTCGCACACGCCGATCGCCAGATGCCAGCGGTTGTCGTTCAGGGCGTTGTCGGAGCCGGTTGCGAACGCGGTCGCCTGGTTGCGGATCTGCCAGGAGAGGCGGTTGTCGGTTTCGACGAGCAGGCCGTAGCCTTTGCCGGCGCCGTCGAGATAGCCTTTGCCCAGGACCGCGCCGATCCGCGTGCCGCTCCAGTTGTCGGGTTGGTTGGCGGCGCTGTATTTGAGGATCGCCAGCACCGAAACATCGTCGACGCCCAGGTTCAGGCAGTCGCCCATGCTGATCCAGTCGTCGGCGCCGTCGAAGTCGAGCGACGATCCGAACGAGCCTGCGGACCAGGAGGGATTGCCCGAGAAGGTCCCGTCGAGTCGAGAGCCCGCGATGTCCTTCGCGATTCTCCCTGCGCTTTCGTTGAGGAGCCAGCAAGCCGCCAGGCCGCGAGCGAGCGGATGGGCGCGATCGACCGACGCCCAGACCGGCGGCTTGATGTGGGATGGGGTTCGCGTCCGCATGGTTCAGCTCGACTGTGCATAAAGACCTTGGTAGAGGGCCGAGCAGTCGCTGGTCTTGAGCGTCTGACCGGTCTTGTTGTGGACGATGATCCCCCACCGCTGGGGCAGGAACCCGCCGAACGCGGAGGCGACGCTCATCAGGTCCGACTCGTAGACCTTGTTCTGCGTGGGGGCGTAGATCACGCCGATGAGTCGGCAGTTGGCGAGCTGTTGCGGGTCTGTCCCGAAGGCGGCGTCGCTGCCGGAGGCGTTGCCGGAGCAGGTGGCGCCGCTATCGGCGGTGCCGTAGGCGTAGACGTAGAGGGCCTTGTCGCCGGTGGAGTCGGCGCCGGTGTTGGTCGCGATCTTGACCTGGACCAGGACGTCGAGGAAACAACTTGTCGAGTTGTCGACCGAGGCGGACTGGCGTTTCGCGTCGTTCGCCAGGCCGTTGAGGGTGATGGACAGCGACTGGTTGGCGCTGCCGTACTGGGTCTTGATTTCGCTCATGATCGGGCTCCTTGTGAATGATCCGTCGTCAATCCAACGTCACTTGCAGCTGGCGCGGAGGGAACACGGGGGCGTCCGAGGCGTTGACGGTTCTGGGTTGCGTGAGCGAGCCGTGGGCGAGCAGGTTGCCTGCGGTCGCGGCGTCGAACAGCGCAAAGTGCGTCAGCGTGCCCCAGGCGCCGGTGGCGGGGTGGAACTCGATGGCTTGGACGTTGTCGACGAGGCCGCTGTCGGCGCTGCTCCAATCGCTCGCCCCCGTCGCGACGCGGGCGTATCCGCCGCCTTCGGGTTCGTCGAGACCCGAGCCGTCTTCGCCGGGGTCGGCGCTCGAGAGGGCCACGTGGATCGTCGGGGGCGCGTACGTCCCTTTGCCGAAGAGATGGTCGAGAACTTTGTTCTCCCAATAGTTCGAGAAACTGCCCATGTCTGTGCTCCTGTTGAGAGGGGAGGATTGCTCACGACCTCGGCGTCAGCGAGCAGGTGTCGTCGTCGTCGCGCGGGGTCAGGGTCAGCAGGACGGTTTGGCCGTCGTCGTCGTAGTAGTCGATGTCGCGGGTGATCGCGTCCTGAACGGCGCGGTTGGCCAACATCTTGACCGCGGTCAGTTCGCCCGCGCCGGTCCAGAGGATTTGGCGACCGCCCACCAGAGGGTCCGTATCCGCAGGGCCGGCGCCGACTTGTCGCAGGACCTGGATGCCGTACGAGCCGCGGGGGACGGTCGAGTCGAAGTCGCCCACGTATCGGTTGCCGCCCCGGTCGATCAAGGGGATGGCGTAGTCGCTGATTGTGTGAGCGCCGGCGCCCCATTCTTCGAAAGCGCCTCCCGCGGGATGCCACACTTGCCCGGCGGGATCGCGGATGATCGCGTAGAGAACACTGCCTGATGCGTAGTCCGCCTGAATCTCGTATGCCATGATTCTGTGCCTTTCTTCGTCCGAGGGGGATGTCTTACGGTTCTTCCGTCCAGGTGCCTGTTTTGGCGGTGACCGCCCAGTCGCCGTTGGAGTCTGCGACGACGGTCAAAGCGGCTCCGATCGCAGAGGCGGCCTTGTACTTGCCTGCGGCCTGTCCGCTGCTGTCGCGGATCGCGGCGTCGCCCGGCTCGATTCGCAGTTCGCAGGGCGCCTGAACCGCGAAGGTGAATTCCGTCCCTGCCGGCGGAGCCTCCGGAAGCGTCAACGTCACGGCGCCGGCGGCTCCGAGGTTCGTATGAACGCTGCCCGCCTCGGCGGCCTCCAGCAGGTCGCCGGTCGTGTGGGCTTCGACGGTTCTGCGAACGCCGCCTGCTGCGTGGGGAACGACGACGTTGTGTGCGTCTCGACAGTCGGTGATCGAGACGATGTCGCCCTCCGCGGTGCTCACGACCGCCAGACGCACGTGAGGCGTTGTCGCCATGCTCGGAAACGCGGAGTATTCGTTCGTGACGAGGTTGCCCTGCCTGTCGAGATAGACGTAGATCGCGTCCTTGTCGTCGGCCAGGGTGTTGCCGGTCGAGCCGGCGAAGGTCACGAGGTCGGCGCCCAGCCAGAACTTGCCGGGTTTGACGCCGATATCGAGTCGGCCCTCGTCGTAGACTCGCAGGTCGTTCGCGCGGCGCGCGGCCAGCAGGAGTCGGTACAGCAGCTTGCGGAAATGCAGGTAATAGGGCGCGGCGCCGGTCGGGATGTATTCGACGCCGGTCTCGGGGTCCGATTGAAGGTTCAGCAATTCGTTGTCCGATGGATACACCTCGGCCATGATGGTCTCCTTGTCACGAGTCGCCGATGCGAAGGGTGAGTTGATGGGTCTGGGGGTCGAACGAGGCGACATGCAGCGTCGCCGCAGGTTGGGGCAAAGGAACGACCGCGATAGGCGAGCTCTCGCAGGCGGGGCCTTCGGTGCCCGATGCGTCGAGCGTCCTGACGGCGAAGCGATACCGTCCCAGCGGCAACAGCGGGCTGATCCACTCGATCGCGCCGACGTCCATGCCGAACGGTCCCTGGGCGAAGCGCCCCCTGCCGAACCCGACGCAGGCCGGGCAGTCGTATCCGAAGTCGCCCGCGCCGAAGGCGGCCATGCCGAAGCCTGCCTTGTCCTGGGGACACGGCCAGACGGGAATCGGCCGCGCGTTCAGCGGCGCGGCGTAGTCGATCGTTCCTGCGCCGTGGTCGGAGTACACGTTGAAGCGAGCCCCCGGAGGCAGGGTCTGGCTTTGCAGAAGGACCAGTCGGACGCGACCGGTCGCGGGAGGCGGATCGAGTTCGCTGCTGAAGTCGAGATGGGCCTCCTGCGCCTCGACCGCTGCGACCTCGACGCGTACCGCCGCGAGAAACGAGGAAGGCGGCTGCACCACCAGTTGCCGCTGGTCGACATCGAGGGTCGCTCCCGCGAAGCGGCCGTTGAGGTACACCTGGTGGAGCCTCCCTGCATGGGACGAGCGCCAAGTCACCAGCACCGCGCCGCTTACCGCGGTCCCGCCCCCGTCGGCGGCAATCGCCTCGGGCAGAGCAACCGCCAAGACATCTTTGATTCCGTCACGATGAAGCCGCATCGCGGTGGCCTCCCAATTGCGTGTAGGTGATTTCGTACTCCGCAACGACGCCGGGGCCGGCGGGGTATTCCGCGAGCTTCTTGAAGCTGTCCATGCGGAGCCTGCCAAACACCTGGCCGTCCGTCGCGACGAGGGTGTGTTCGCGCCCGTCGATGAATCGCGCAATGGCCTGGATGCGAGCCCGCATCGCGGCCCGGCCGGCGGCGCGGAGCGTCCCGGTCTGTCGGATCGGTCGGGCGCGGGTGCCCAGGTCGAGGCTCAGCAGACCATCCAATCCTGCGACCGCCCGCTCGATCGAGGCCCGCGCGGGACTGTCGAGCCAGATCGTCAGTCCGGGTTCATCGAAGATCGCTTGTCCGTCGAGGGTCACGCTCATAAGGGGTCCTTTCTTCTGCGAGGGGGACTCAGTCACGCACGAGCCGGACGACGCCGTCGATGCGGTGGACGTCCGCGACGCCGTCGGAGCCGAGATCAACGCTCACGCGGCACCGTTGCCTGGCTTTCTCGAAGAGCTGCTGATAGTGCCGGCTCTTGTCTGCGAAGCATTTGCCTTGGCCTTGCCCCGCCCACGTCGCGTAGACGTTGGCGATCACCAGGAGCGCCGAGGCCCTGCGAAGACCTTCGACCTCGATGAGATTGTCGGGCCCGATCGAGCGGGACGGGTCGCCGGGCCGGAGGCCCAAGAGCTGCGTCAGTTGGAGGGCGGCATCGACAGCCTGGGGACCCAGTGTGCTGATTCGGTAGAAGACTTCGCCTCCGACGGCAGGAGCGACCGGCGGGCTCGTCGGATCGGCCCTCACGACGGAGACCGTCAATTGGGTCGGGGAATCGACCGAGACGATCTCGTAGGCTCCTTCCCGCGACCCATCCAGAGACCTCAGGTATACGACGCCGCCGGCCTCGACGTGGGACGCGAGGAAATCCGCCCGGGGCGCGGCCAGAGTGGTCCCGTTCAGCACCGCGTCGCTTCCGCTGGCTTGCACCTGCGACGGCAGATGCAGCTCGCCAAACAGCGCCGGCTCGTATTTCAGAACATCCACATCGTTCGAGAACTTTACCATGTTCGTTTCTCCTTAGGCCCACCCCAGGACCAGAGAAACCCCGGCGGAAGAGGGACGACCGCCGGGGTGCGGGGGGGTCAAGTGGTCGAAAGACCGCGGATCAGGCCGTGGGCGGCTTCGTTCTTGAGTTCCAGGGTGTACTCGCCGATCAGCTCGCCGCACTCGTAGTCGCCGGAGCTGGCCAGCGGCTTGAAGTGGAAGCTGCGACCGCTCAGCGGCAGCACGCTGACGCGGGAGGAGTCCAGGAACAGGACCGCATCCTGCGGGATGTGTCGGGTCGTCACGATCCGACAGACGCCGAAGTCGCTTTCGTACAGGCTCACCCTGTCGGTGAACGTCGTGTCGTCCGCGCCGTAGCGGCGACTGTCGGCACAGAAGGCGTTGATCTTTCGCTTCTGGAAGCCGCCGACGACGATCAGGTCCACGTTGCCGCTGCTGTGGTCCCAGATCTTCCGCAGGACGTAGTTGACTTTGGCTTCGTCCAGATCGTCGCCGGAGGGCAAGCCGCTGTCGCCGGTATGGAAGACGTTGGTGGCCAGGTGTTGAAGGATGCCCTTCATCGTTCGTCGGACGGTGCCGCTGCCCTGCGGATCGACGGCGGGTTTGCCGCCGTTGAGGACGGTGTTCTCCAGATCCCGGACCAGCTCTCGCAGGCGCAGTTGCTTTTCGTAGTCCATCTCGTCGGCCAGGCCCAGCTGGCTGGCGGCCATGTCGCTGCCGCTGACCTCGACGGTTGCGGTGAAGATCTGCGTGTAGTTGCCGCAGCGGAGGCGGTGGGTGAATCGGGCGTTGGGACGGGTGTCGCCCTCGAGGGCCGCGTTGCCCAGGATGTTGATGACTTGGTCGTTGGCGAGGTTCTCGGGCGTGGTGTTCGCATACCCTCGCTGCACGGTGAGTGTGTTGCCGGCGACCGACGCGACGAGCATGAGTTCTTGGCTGCCTTCGACCTGGATTTGGTCGCCTACGCGGAACCGGCCGCCATGGTCCACGTCGAACGTCGTGTCGGAGGCGGGGTTCGTCCACGTGGAATCGTTGATCGCGTCCTTGTTGGGCAGCAGCTCGTCCTCCAGCCACTCGTGGTGCGTGCTGGTCGCCTCGCGCAGCGGGTCGCCCAGCGCGTCGAGCAGAGGCGTCTCGGCGGGCGTGATGAGCCCGATGAGGTCCGCCACGTCCTCCGCCAACTCGGGCAGAGCGATCCCCGCGCTGTACGTCGCTTTTCCGGTGAATGCCATGCTTGTGTCTCCTTCCTGAATCGTAGGGGGTTCGGATCGCGGATTGCATCCATCCGCATCACATCATGCTTCTTCGCAGCATCAGATACCGCTGGAGGTCCACACGGCTGCCGGTCCGGGCGGCTCGTTTGGCGGCCTGTTCGAGCACCGCCTGGTTGCGCGTCACGCGATCTTTGGCGCTGGCGGTCTTACGCGGCATCACGACCGGGTTCGAGCCCCCGAAGAGGTATGCCTTTTCCTTTCTCAGGCGGGTCACGCACTCGTCGATGTCCGCTTCGGTCCGGCCTTCGATCCGCGCTTGCGCCAGCAGCAGCGCCGCTTCGAGGTCGATCGCTCCGGCCCCTGCCAGCTTGTGCGTGAGCTTCTGCTCGATCACAAGGCCGCTGAGTTCCTCGGACATCTGTGCGATCCGCTCGTTCGCCTGGGCCAATTGTTCGGCCAGGTTCTCCGTGTGGGTTCCGTCGTTGTCACTCATACTGACTCCGTATTTCATGAATGGGGGATGGTTGATGGAACAGAGGCCCCTGCGGGTCTCCGGTCCGCTATCGTCACTTCGTTTCGTAGCCCAACTCCTTGAGGATCTGGTCCTGGGGGACGCCCAGGTCGCGTTTGATCTGCGCTTCCTGGAGCTTCTCCATGAGGTTCTCCGGCAGAGGGCTGGCAAATGCGATCTCGACGTCTCGATCCGAGTCGCCGGTGGCATAGACGCCCGCGGTGTCGAGCATGCTCAGGACCATCCGACAGATCTTGCGGATTCCCTCGCCGTAGGTGCGGCGCTTTCGTTCGTTGCGGCTGAGCATGCCCATGAACGTCAGACGCAGCGCCGTGGCGCTGGTGAGATTGCCCAGGCGGTCCTGGAGAATGCCTGCGACGACAGGCGTCACGCCGCTGGCTTTGTCCATCGCTTCGCGGATCTCCGCAATGTGCGCCTGCTCGCTGGGGGCCGCGAGGTCGCCGCCGAATTCCTGGATGGAGGCGTCGGGATTGTCGGTGCACCACATCCGACCCGGCGCGACGGGCTTGTTCTCGAAGCCCTCGATGCCCTTGCCCAGGTACATCTTGAACGACTGGAACGTGATCCGGCTGGCCCGGTCGCTCAGGCGCGTGTTGAGTTCGTCCTGTAGTGGGATCAGCGGCTCGACGTCGCTGACGCCCTCATAGGAGTAGGGCTGCGCGATGTTCTGGATGTGCACGATCGGCAGAAAGCCCCAGGGCAGCGGGCCTTCCGCGACGAGCTCCTTGTTCTCGTAGCGTTGCCAGTAGTCGGGGGAGAGGATCTCGGTCACCGCGACGACCGGCCGCGGGTCGCTTCGAGAACCTGCGGCGCCGAGAATCCGCGCGAGGAACGAGCCCTTGGCGGTGATTGCGTTTTTCTTCTGGTGGAAATGCTGCACGTACAGTCGGATGGTTCGATAGTCGTCTTCGTCCAGGACCGGCAGCGCTCGGGGCGCCTCGATCAGTTCCAGATCGATCGCTTGTGCCCATTGCAGCACAGGGGAGAGGGGGTCCCCGGTTGTGTCGCTGGGCCGGGGACCCGGGGAGGGAGGTCGAGGGCAAGCGAGGGAAGAGGTCTCGGGGAGGGGGTGCCGAGACCGCGGATTCCCAAACGCATCTTGCGTCTGGGGCGCTCGGATGAGGCAATCGACGAACCCGTAGACGCTTCCGAGCACCGCCATGTCCTGGAAGAAGCCGGGACCGCCATTGGCCGCGAACAGCGCCTTTAAAATCGCTTCAATGTCTCTGCGCTTGCGGTCGTCGGAGGCCCGGGAGATCAGAGTGACCGGTTTGCCGAACAGGAAATCCGCGGCGGCGTTCACGCGCCAGGCGATGTCGTTCTCGATGACGACTTCCTTGCGCTGGATGTCCCGCACGGGCTGGACGCCCAGCACACCGCCGTGGGGCGAGCGGGCCAGGCCGGTGATCCGCGAAGGCAGACCGACCTCCTGCGCCTGGACGTAGCAGCGTCCCGACTCGCTGACCTTGCGATCGGCCGCGGAGCCGCCACAGGCGTCGGACATCGGGTTGGCGTAATAGTCCCACAGTCGCCAGAAGTGCTGTTGGAGACTCGCGGCGTGCACGTCCACCAGCCAGTCGAGGTAGTCTGCGTCGAGAGTTCCCCAGCGCGATGTGCCGCGTTTGGGGTCCCCCGTCCGCCCGTCGAAAGCTTCAAGCTCGAATGCCATGTCCTGTCGCCCTTTCCGCTGTGTCGTTTTCATCTGGTTTTCGGGTCGCTCGGACTGACGCGTCCCTCTACCCTTGCTCGATGTTGCACGAATTTGTCGAAAAATTCGTGTTTGGAGGAAGGTGGAAATGCACTTAACTCCAGGCTCGGCGAGGAATAAAAAAAATTGTGCGTCAGGGGCGTTTTAGGTTTTGAGATGTTGCACGAATTTTGCTATTCCGAGTCGTTTCGTGGGAATACTCAGGGGCATTCGTGTGCCCAAGAAGTGCGACCAGACCGCGAAACTGGGCAAATCCGCCTCGGGCGGGGAACCTCCCCGACGAACTCCGGAGGCCGGCTCTGGGCAAAGGGGGAGCGGTCCGCTAGAATGATCGCGTGACGTGACGTGTCGAATCAGACCTGGTTGAAGGGAGTGTACGAATGCTCGGCGCCCTGGCACATTTGGGTCGGTGTCTTCCCCCCTCGTGGCGACAGCGCCTCAGACGAGGGATTCTCCTGCGGTTTCCCTCGCTCTACGCCACGAGGCGTGTCCAATACGAGCGAAGCCTGGCGCCGGAGGAAGTGGAGGCTCTGATCGCGCGTCTGGGGGCTTCGCTCGATCTTGAGGGCGACGTCATCGAATGCGGCTGCTTCCTCTGCGGCACGACCGTCGGCATGGCCCGCCTGTTGAAGACGCGGCAGCTCCCCAAACGCATCTACGTGTGCGACACGTTCGCGGGCTTCGATCCCCAGGAGATCCGTCGCGAGCAAGAAGCCGGCGACGCCACACGACGCCATTGCTTCAAAGAAACCGATCTCCACTATGTCCGCCGCAAGCTGGAGCGTCTCGGCGTGGCGGATCAGGTCGTCCTGGTCCAGGGGCTCTTCCAGGAGACGCTCGGCGCGCTCGACCGCCCCTTCTGTTTCGCTTTCCTCGACTGCGACCTGCACGACAGCATGCTTTATGCGGCCAGAACCGTATGGCCCCGGTTGTCGCCGGGCGGATGCTGCGTTTTCGACGACTACGACAACCAGGAATACCGCGGCGCAACCCGCGCCATCGATACGTTCATCGCCGAGCGACGCCAGGACATCCGCGAGCACGGCCGGCTCCTGCGGAAGCTGTACTACGCCGTCAAAGCCTGACCGGCGAACAGGCCGCACCGGCCATCATGTCCTGCCACGGGTCACGAGCCACGGGGCACAGGTCACTGGTTGTGATGGAGCAGGTCGATGTCTTCGTTTTGGAGGAGTTGGATGATCTCGGCTTTGGAGGGCAGGGCTTCGATCGCGCCGAACTTCGTGCAGGCCAGGGCGCCCGCCGCGGAGGCGAACTTGACCGCGGCGCGAAGATCGTGCTTGACCCCGCAATAGGCGGCCAGCGCCCCGGCGAAGGCGTCTCCGCTGCCGGTTCGGTCCACCCAATCGACCTCGAAGCCTTGGACATGGTCGGCGCCGTTGCGGTCCACGACGACGCAGCCGCGACGACCCATCGTAATGACCGCGCTGTGGGCGCCGCGTGCGATGAGGTCCGAGCCGATCATCTTGGCGGTGCGGACATGGGCTGCCGCCTGTTCGGCGATCTGTGCGGCCTTCTCCAGGTTGGCCACCAGGACATCCGCTGCAAAATAATCCGTGGGCAGGTCCACACCCCGCTGGTCCGTCTGTTCGATCGGTCGGGCGGGGTTGAGGATCACGCGGGTCCCGTGGAGGTTGGCGCAGTGGATGGCTGCCGAGATCGCCTCCTGAGGCAGGCAGCCGTGGATGAGGCAGACGTCCGCCTGGGCGATGCGTTCCTCGGCCAGGTGGATGTCCGCAGGCTGCAGGGCGCAGTTGGCGCCGGTATAGTGGCAGATGGCGTTCTCGCCTTCGCCGTTGACGAGGGTGACGATGACGCCGGTGGTTTTGGACTCCGCGAAGAACACGTACTCGGTGTCCACCTTGTACTCCGCCAGGCTTTTGAGGGCCATCTGGGCGAAGGCGTCGCCTCCGACTTTGCTGATCAGAGAGACCTCGCATCGGCACAAAGCCGCCTGCACCGCCTGGATCGGGCCGGGACCGGCGAGGGTGCACGCCAGGGAAGAACCGCTGACGGCCTGGCTGGGGGCGGGGATCTTGCTGCACTTGACCGCAAGGTCAATGTAGGTGCTTCCGATGACTACGATCTTCGGATTCCGTTCCGTCATGTCGTTACCTGCTCGTGTACCTGGTTGACCTTCGAGGATCGGACCCCACTATAGTGCCGCCACTTCATTGTGGCAACGGTTATTTCCGGACGCCGGGCTCGCAATCGTCCTGGGACGGCTGCTGGGAACCGAGCCACCGTCGGAGGACCGCCACGACGTACAGGATTTCTCGGTCGGATAGCGCGCGACCTTTAGGAATCTTGTGCCATTTCTCCAGGCAGCCGCGACAGCAGGTGGCGGTCGCATGCTGGGCGATGAAGACCGGGTGGTTTCGCAGGGGGGTCTGCTTGCCGTCGTTGGCGATCTTCGCAGGCGCCAGCCTCTTGACGACGAAATCCCTCGCGTGCTCCAGGACGGTCTCCAGGCCCTTTTCCCGGAGGTACGCCGCCTCTTTGCCCCGAAGCCGGAACCGGCTGCGGAATGGGGATCGCTTCAACGCCTCGAACAGCTCATCCAGGGAGCTCTGTGGTGGTGCGATGGGGTCCATAGGGCATCCGGCGGGGATTTCGTCTGTTGCTGGAATCGGTCCCCGACATCATTCATCGGATTTGTTTTCCCACATGCCTCTGGAAGAATTCGGTGACTAAGGGGTCCACCTGGGGATCTTTGAAGCCGCCGTGACCGCCGCCTTGGACTGTGTAGAACGTGACGCTCACGCCGACGGCCTTGAGGGCGTCGCGGAGCAGCTCGCTCTGGTTGTGCGGAACCAGCGGGTCCTTGTCGCCGTGGACGATCAGGAAGGGCGGGTCGTCCTTGGTCACGTAGGTGATCGGGTTGGCCCGCCGGGGACGTATTCGATGTCCCGCAACACGGTGAGCTTCGACAAGTCCGGCTGCGCCGTCGCAACGGTTGCGATCAGCAGCGTCGCCGCAGCGGCGCCGATCCAATTCCTCTCGCAGGCATCGTTTCGCATCGTGGTTCCTCCCGAAATCTCCGAAGTTGCATACCGACCGGTTCCATATCCGCGTCCATCATACCGTGGAGTTGCGCCGTCGGACAGAGTCAACCCAATCCGAGCCATTCCAGGAGCCGCCGAAACCAGGGAGGACGGGATTCGTGCATCGCCATGTAGATCGTGTGGGAATCCTCGTCGATCGCCAGCCAGACGCTGGCGTTTCGCCTTCGAAGATTGTAGATGCGTCCGTGGATCGGGTCGGACCAGTGCATCCAGGGCGGCGCCTTGGGTCCAAAGCGAAGGGTCTGCATCGGTCCAGGCTCCTGATTGGGATCGTTGGGATCGATGCCGCTGCGATGGAAGAACGACTTGGCCTCCGCGGGGGTCGTCTGGAATCGAAGGTATAGGCTCTGCGTCGTGAAAGGCGGACCCCTGCGTTCGATGTGCAGGTCCCGCGCGGAGGGGGGCAGGCCGCCGAACCCTGCGTCGCGACAGAAGCGATCGGCCTGAGCGGTCGGTCGCATGAACACCGCGTGCAGCAGCACGACAAGGAGAATGCTCGCTGCGACTGGGGCCAACAGGATCTTCCGCGACCGCTTCACTCCGTCCACTCGAACGCGATCGGTTCGCTGTCGCCTTGGCTGACCAGGAGCCTGCCCTGGTCGTCGAGCCGGGCGGTCATGGATTCCTGATCGGTGGTGATCTTGATCTGATTGTCCGCCACCTCCCATTTGCCCTCGGACTTCTGATCGCCCAGGGTCAGGACCGCTCGTCCGCCCGCGAGGATCTGGATGCCAAACTCGCCCTCGGTCGGATGCTTCAGGACCCACTTGCCGACGAAGCCCGTCGGGCGAGGAGTCGTTCTGGGGATCTCGAAAACCGGGGTCTTGGCCGCAGGCGGTCTGGACGCCACGGGGTCCTGGGCGGTCGGAGCCGGCGCCGTCGGGCTGGGAAGGATCGGGCTTCTGGCGCTCGGAGTCTCGACCGCGCTGGCAGGCCGGAGTTTGGGCGGTCGGAACTCCCGCTCGCTGCTGAGCCAGACCTGCCCGGTGATCGTGTCGACGAGATAGGCGGTGT
Source organism: Phycisphaerae bacterium (assembly GCA_018055905.1). Taxonomy (GTDB): domain Bacteria; phylum Planctomycetota; class Phycisphaerae; order Sedimentisphaerales; family Anaerobacaceae; genus PLanc-01. The sequence continues at coordinate 5,388 of JAGPGT010000010.1, read as the reverse complement.
TCTGAGAAGAACAGGCCTGATATCGCCCGACCGGACCGAGCAATTCGTTCCTGGCCGCCCCGACCAGCACGCACAGTCCGGCTCCGAGCACGACGCCCAACACCACGCTCTTGGTATCTATACGCCACGTCATTGCGAGAATCCTCCACTGTCAAATGCCTGCGTCTTCAAGGGCATGCGGCGCACGCCCCGCTTTGACAGCATCATACTCGATTTCGCCCGTCGAGTGCACTGTTTCCTCCGCGTCACGCGGTATCGTCACGATGGAGACAGCCCCTTTCACGAGCCCGTCGGCCGGCCGCAGTGGTCGCAGAATTTGGCGTCGGGATCGTTCAGCTCGTTGCAGGCGGGACAGGCCTTCTGAAAAATCAAGGAAAAACCTCAGGCCAAACTGCCTGCATCGGCGGTCAGATCGATTTGACAAGGGCAGCCTCGCCCCCTACAATGACGCGCGACTGTTGAGTCAAGGATCTTTTTTTTCGCAAGGAGAGTGATTATGAAGACCCTCGGTCGAGTCGTCCTGGCGGTTGTGTTGTTGACGGTTCTTGCAGGGGCGGCGAAGGCGGTCCCCCTGACCGTGGATGGCGGTTGGCAGGAATTCTGGTGGGGCTTCGATCAGGACGCCTGGAACGATGAGAGAGCCTTCACGTTCCTTTCGGACTCCTGGACGACTCTGAAGGTGACCGACATCGGCACGGACTTCGACCGATTCGAAGTCTACGATCTGGGCGTCTGGATCGGGACGACTTCGGTTCCCGCCGGCACCGACACATGGACGGACAACTTCGACCAGGCATTTGCGAGCCCCCTCTGGAGCTCGGGCGAGTTTCGCCTGGAGCCCGGCGAGCATGCCATCACGTTGTTCGCTTCCGTCAACCCGTTCCAGATGGGCAGAGGAGGACTGCGGGTGGACATCGCGGCGGTGCCTGCTCCCGGCGCGATTGTGCTTGGAACGCTCGGCGCAGGTCTGGTCGGCTGGCTTCGCAGACGCCGGTCGCTCTAAAAAGACTGTCACCGGTAGCCAAGATAGCTTCAGGGGTTGCAGGATTCGAACTTGCAACCCCTTTTCCCTGCGCTTTGGGAATCGTCATCCGATCCGGGCCGTGAGCTTGCGGGCGATGTCCTCCAGGAGGTCTTTGGTGACCCGGTCGGCTCCTTCGACGGTGATCCGAACCACGAACCGCCCGGGCACAATCGGCACGATATCGATCAGCACCTGTCGTCCTGCGAGGGATTTGCCCAGCAGCCACAGGCCCTCCTGAGGTTCCCAGGCCGCGGTCGGCTCGACGGCTGTGTCCTGGAAGACCCGCAGCACGCCCGCGAGGATCTCCTCCTGCCGTCGCGGAACGACCAGTTCCCGGTGGGGTCCGGCCACCGTCGGTCGGGTCATCTCCGGCCGCATCACCGTCCTGAGCGCCTGGGCCGACTGGGAACTCGGTCCCTGACATCCACCCGCCAGCAGGCACCCCAGAACGACCCAACCGATTCGACCGCCGATTCGATCATTCATACCGCGACTCCACCTTACAGAACCACGTCACGCCTCAAGGATAAAGGACGACCCCCTGACCCGTCAATCGCGGCGGGCTTTGCGCATCGGCGCCGGCGAAAGCGATTTCCCCCTTTTCTTGGGATTTCGGGACATTTTTTTTCGTGCCCCAACCCCCGGAGGCACAGGGGGTTATGTTAAATAACCCATAAAAGTTTAGTCATTATACAACAATTCATGTGGACTATTTTTCGTCATTTGCTAAACTTGTACTCCAGTGGGTTCTGTACAGAACAGAATCCGGGGGTCTGAGCGAGACCCTCCCGCGATGCGTCATCCTGGGGGAAGACCACGGTCCTCCCCGAGATTGTTAGGAGATGGGAGTATGAGAGGCCTCAACACCTCGCCGGCCGAAGGGAATCGGCATCGCGCTGTGGCGCGACGGGACGACACGGACTTCCTCCGGCGACACGCGGATTGGCTCACCGGCGTGGACCGAACCCTGTTGACCCTGTACCTCCAGGCCGGATGCAGTTTCCAACAGCTCGGCCGACTGACCGGGATGAACCGATCCTCCGTTTGTCGGCGGATCCGAAAGATCCTCCGCAGGCTCTCCGACCGCACGTACCTGGCGTGCCTGGCGAGCCGGGACCGGTTCAGCGATCAGGAAATCGAGGTCCTTCGAGACCACTTGATCCGAGGCCTGTCCCTCGCGAGGATCGCGCGGGATTCCGGCCTGCCCTATTACCGCGTCCGCGCGATCCTCGACAAAGCCAAAGACCTCTCGCAACCGGCGCGGTCCTGACCTGCGTCTTGGATCGGTCGCAGGGCGAACGAGAGGAGCTGGAGAAATTTCGCATGACCACGTACACCGTTTCGAAACGATTCCCCTGGCAGGGTCCCTTGAGCGATCGGGCGGCGCGGATCTGCCGCATGTTCGGGCTCACCGTCGACCGACTGAACGCACGAACGCTTGAGCACCGGTGCACCGTCCGCATCCGACCGGGGGACATCGTCTACCTCACCGGTCCTTCCGGCGCAGGCAAGAGCGTCCTGCTCCGCGAACTTCACCGCTGCGTGCCCGCCCAGGACGCGGTCGATCTGAACGAGATCGAGCTGCCCGACGACCGGACGGTGATCGACTGCTTCGGTGACGACCTCATCGCCAGCCTTCAGACGCTCAGCGTGGTCGGTCTGGCGGACGTGTTCTCCCTCCTGAACCGTCCGTCGCATCTGAGCGAGGGACAGAAGTACCGCTTTCGCCTGGCGAAAGCGTTGGCTTCGGGCCGGCCCTTCGTCTTTGCGGACGAATTCTGCAGCACGCTGGACCCCCTCACCGCCGCGACGGTGGCGTTCAACGTGCATCGCTTCGCCCGGCGGGCCGGACGAACGCTGATTCTCGCCTCGGCCCGCGAAGACATCCTGATGGACCTGGCCCCCGACGTGCTGATCCGCAAGGACTTCACCGGACCCGCGCAGGTCCTCTACAAGGAGAACCCATGCACACCTGTTCTCTCCTGCGATCGCTCAAGCTCGTCCCAGGGGACATGAGCGATTATGCGCAACTGGCCG
>JAGPGT010000010.1:0-2227 GCA_018055905.1 Phycisphaerae bacterium | reverse complement strand
GCATGAAGGCCTACGAACCGCAGGTCCCGCTCGAACACGTCAAGCTGATCGAAGCATTCAGCGCGGCGGGCGTGGAAGAACGGGATCTCGTGTCGCCGGCGGTCGTGCAGGAGCGTCTCGACCGTCTGAGCGGCTCGGCCAAGGCGTTCATCGAGCACCATATCGCGGATTTCCTCAGGAGTCACGGCACGCGACGAACCCTGCCGCCGGGCCTGGAGCGGACCCGCTATCTGCTGGGCAAGCTGACCCACCGCCCCGCGTACTATATCTGGTTCAACCCCTCGATGACGGAGACCAAACCATGAAAACGACAACGATCGAAGCCATCCCTCTGGACCGACTCGTGCCCCACCCGGACAGCCCGAATCGCATGAGCCGGGCGAACGCCGACAAGCTCCTGCGCAACATCGAGCGGACCGGGCGGTACGAGCCGCTTGTGGTCCGTCCCTGTCCCGGCCGGGACGGTTTCTACCAGATCCTCAACGGTCGGCACCGCTGCGAAGCGATTCGCAAGCTCGGTCTGACCGCCGCGGAGGCGGTCGTCTGGGACGTCGATGACGAGCAGGCGGACATCCTGCTGGGCACTCTGAACCGCCTCGGCGGTCGGGACTGCCTCGACAAGAAGCTCGCGCTGCTGCGTCGCCTGGTCCGTCGGATCCCCATCCGCAAGCTGGCCCGTCTGCTGCCGGCCACGCTCGGCCAGATCGAACGGCTCACAAGTTCCCAGCCGCTCGGCCGCGCAACGGCCCAGAAGGCCTCCGCGTTCGCCAAAGCGATGGTGTTCTTCGTGGACGCGCCCCAGCAGCAAATGATCGAAGAGGCCCTCCTCGCTGCGGACCCCCCTGTCCCAGAACGCAGTCGTGCCGCCGCAAGAGCCGCGGCTTTGACGCGGATCGCGGGGCAGTTCCTCACGCAGGCACGCCACGAGACAACCGGCCACGGATCATAAGCACCCGCCGGTACGCTCTGTGACAACTTCATAAAGAGTCTTTGACATTCTCGCAAGCGCGAGGCCCCTGCGGCATTACCGATCAAGCAGAGTATGAACTCTTCTTTATCTTGATTCGATGGCGGTGGGGCCAGACGATGAACAAATGTGCAGACTGCGTCTGTTTCAGGAACACAACGGGGTCGAATCGTCCGTGGGGTGGGTGGTGCCGTTGAGCTCGCGATGTCCGTGGGGCGCTCCTTCGTCGATCAGGCCTATGCTCATGGCCCGCCGGATCAAGTCCACCAGATTGGACGCCTGGAGCTTTCGCATGATGTTCTTGCGGTGGACGTCGACGGTTCGTTTGGAGCGATGCAGGTGGATCGCGATGCTCTGGCTGGTCTTGCCGGCCAGGATCAACTGCAAGATCTGGATTTCCATGTGGGTCAGGGCTCGATGAGCCCGCGGCAGCAAGGCGACCCGCGCCAGTTGCTCTTCAATCGCCTGGCACAGGTCGTGGGCCTCCACGGGCTTTTCCAGGCAGTTGCAAGCCCCGGCCTTGATCGCCTTGACGGCCACAGGCACCGCGGCCTGCTCGACGATCGCCACGGTCGCAATCCACGGCGCCGTGCGGTGAACCTGCTCCAACAACTCCAACCCCTCTTGTTCGGATCCGTCCAAGTCGACAATCAGGACGTCAGAAGGCTTCACGGACAAATTCTCCAGGCACTCCCGGTCCTGGGAGAAACACCCGACCCGTTTGTCCTCGCCTCCGACGGCTCTCTCCACCATCTGGCGGAAACGAGGTTCTTTGCCGTAACAATAGATGCGCTTTCGTGATCCGGATTTCATGGAGCCATGTTGCACAAATGGGGCCTAACGACTTGTCGTACGATCTCTCCACCCTTCGAGACAAACGAACCGGCATCGGTTCGTTGTCACGGATATCCACCGGCGACGCAATATGGCGATTTTGCAGCCTTTTGAGACCGCAGACCCAACCCCCACATTTCGTCGCGTCGACACTCTTGAAGACGCATACCGTTCGTCGAATGTAGATAAAAAAAACAAGAATTTAAAAAAAAAGATGAAAAATCGAGCCTGTGCCCTCGGTCACTTCGGAAACTTGAAAATATCCTTGTGCGGCTCTGACCTTTTTCCCACACCGTCAGCATATCTTCCCTAGCAAGGGCGCACTATCCGTACAAGTAGGTATTTTTGTGAATTTCGATGTAGTTTTTTCCCGATCCGAAGGCCAGATCCGCCAGCAAGGCAGGCTCGTTCGCAAAAGAGCCGGTC
>JAGPGT010000162.1 GCA_018055905.1 Phycisphaerae bacterium | reverse complement strand
GGCATGGCCAGTACGCTCGTGACCGCTCGCGTCCCGGCAGATCAGATCGATTCCGTCGCCGCGGGGGTCAATGCGCTGCCTGGCGTGTCGCACAACTACCTTCGCGAGCATTCGTACAATCTCTGGTTCACGCTCCAGGGCCGTTCTCCCGACCAGATCGACGAGATCCTGCGCGATCTCCATGGCCGATTCGGCGTCGAATTTCACAGTCTGCCCGTCACGCTGGTCTTCAAGCTCGACGTTCGTTTCGATCTGGAAGACGACGACGTCCTGACCCATGAGCAGTACGATGTCCCGGGGACAGAGCCCGTTCAACTGCGCCTCGAGCACAAGCGGGTACTCGATGGATTGCAGGAGGGGATCGAAGTGGTTTCGCGTCCATTCGATGCGATGTCTCAAGACCCTGCAAATGGCGGGAATGTTGTGTCGCTTCTGGTGGAGTTGAAGAGACTAGGCGTGCTGCGACGGATTGCGGCGGTGTTGAACTACCGCAAGCTCGGGTACACCACCAACGTGATGCTCGCGGCTGAAGTCCCGACCGAGTCTGTCGTCCAGGCAGGCCGGGACCTCGCCCGGTTCCGGGCCGTCAGCCATTGCTACGCGCGTCGAACTTTCGAGGGTTGGCCCTTCAATCTGTTCGCCATGCTCCATGCCCGATCCGAAGCAGCCATCACGCGAACGATCCACGAGTTCACGAAAACTGCGAACGTCCGTTCCTACCGTCTTTTGCCCACTGTCGCGGAACTGAAGAAACAGCCCGTCCGTCACACGTTCCTCTGAGACGTATCCCCCGTGATTCGTCTCTCAAACGGGACGACGGGAATCGAGCTTAAAAAAAAAACGGGGCGGTTTTTGACGACCGCCCCATGTGTTTCGGACGAGATGAGGGACGTCGATCAGTCCTTTAATTCGCGGACCCAGACGTTGCGGAAACGGACCGGGTTGCCGTGATCCTGGAACTGGATCGGGCCTTTTTCGGGCAAGGGGCGGAAGTCCGAGACCGCGTGCGGGCCCCGCCACTGGGTGCCGCCGTCGAGCGTGACGTGGTCTTGGATGAGGACGCCGTTGTGGAAGACCGTGAACGTGGGTTTCTGCACGATCTTTCCATCCTTGTCGAAGAGTGCCCGATGGAAGATGATGTCGTAGCTTTGCCACTCGCCCGGCTTGCGGCTGGCGTTCACCAGCGGTACGGCCCGCCCGTACAGGGCGCCGCACTGGCCGTCGGGATAGGTCTTGTTCTCGTAGGAGTCGAGCACCTGGATTTCGAACTCGCCCTGGAGGAAAACACCGCTGTTGCCCCGGCCCTGACCGGAGTCTTTCACCACTGACGGAGTTGCGAATTCCAGGTGAAGTTGGCAGGAGCCAAACTGCTGTTTGGTCTGGATGTATCCGGCCTTGGCGACCGACTCCATGGCTCCATCGCGGAAGACCCACTTGCTGGGATTGCCCCTGGTGTCGCTCCAGTTGGCAGTCATGGAGGCCTCGGTGCCGTCGAAGAGGACGATGGCATCGGAGGGCGCTGCGCCGCAGGTGTCGCCGGGCGTGATGATGGGTGGTGCGGGCCGATTCATGTCATGGACCAGCCACCGGCCGGTGGGCGTGTCCAGATACTGCCTCAGCGGCTGCGGGGGAGCAGGCTCGGTCTTGGCCACTTCCACCTTCGCCGGTTCGGTTGTCTTGGCCTCTTTCTGTGTGGCGCATCCCGCGACGATCCCCAACAGGGCGATCGCAGCGGCCACAAACAACGTCGTTCTCATGAGCACTCCTTTCTCAATTTATTGTTTGCGATTGGCGACTTACTACTGAGGTCACCATCACGGAACCACCAATGGTACGCGGCAAATATTAAATCGTAAATGGCAAATAGTAAATGGTCTCGCGTCACTTCTTCGGGCGGTTGCCGAAGGTCGCGGGATCGAGGGTGCCGTACGGGGTGAAGCTGCTCCTTGTGGTCAGGCGGATGGCCAGGGCGACAGTGATCGCGGTGCCTGAGAAGATCGAGATCATGATCGCGATCTGGTACTTGATCGCGGTGGCGGGGCTCGCGCCGCCGAGAATGACGCCGGTCATCATGCCGGGCAGGGATACCAGGCCGATGGTGGCCATCGTCGCGACGGTGGGGGCCAGGGCTGCCTGGGTGGCCTTTCGCACGTAGGGGCGAATCGCCTCCCGGAGCGACGCTCCCTCGGCCAGGCTCTGGAGAAAGGCTTTTTCCGTCGAGCGGAGGGACTCGTAAAACATGCGGATGCCGACGATGTCGGCCCGCAGGCAGTTACCCAGGATCATACCGCCGATAGGGATGGCATACTGGGCGTCCAGGAGGTTCGTTCGGCGCAGGATCAGCCCGGTGAAGAGCATCAGCGGGATCGCGGTCCCGGCGGTCAAGGCCAGGAACACCGGCCAGGCGATTTGCCGGAACCGCAGGCCGCAGGATCGCACGATCGAAACGTCCGCGACGAGGACCATCACCACCAGCCACGCGGCGTTGAGCCACAGGATGTTCAGGCGAAAGATCACCTGGAGATAGAGGCCGACGAGCAGAAGCTGGACCGTCATTCGGATCAGGCTGGTCACCGTCTCGCCCAGCATCGGGACGCGGTACCACAGAATGATCCCGAACGGGAACGCCAGCAGCAGGTACGCTGCTGCAAGCTGCCAGGGACCGATGTCCACGATCTCGTTCATGCCGTGTCCCTCGCCTTGGAGTTGCAGGGAAGCTCGATGATTCGACGCACAAAGGAGAACACCTCGGGATCGTGAGCGACGATCAGCGCCGCCGCGTCGTCACGCTCGCGGAAGTAGTCGGCCACTGACTGCTTGCTGACTTTGTCCAAAGCGGAGGTGATCTCGTCCAGCAGGAAAATCCTGCGGTCCAGCAGGATGGCTGAGACCAAAGCGATCCGTTGCTTCTCGCCACCGGAGAGCGAGCTCACGTCTTTTTGCAGCAGGTCCCGGCCCAGATGGAATCGTTCGAACAATTCGGGGATTCGATCCAGATTCCGTTTCAGGCCGGCGTTGACGCGATAGTGAAAGGGACGTTCGACGGCTTGGACGGCTGTCCCGGTACCGAGGTCGGGTTCCTGCCCGACGTAGGCGACGTGCTGCCTCAGACGCCAGACTGTGTCGGCGGTGAGCTCCACGCCGTCGATGGACACCGACCCGGCGTCCGGGACGACGAAGCCCAGAAAACAGCGGAGCACGGTGGATTTTCCGCAGCCGGAAGGACCGGTCAACAGGACTTTCTCGCCCGGCTCCAGCGACAGCGAAAAGCCTTGCAAGACCGCCTGGTCGCCGAAGCGGATCTCAACGTTCTTGGCTTCCAGCGCCTTGGACATGCGTGCGATACCTGCCGGTCACTTGTTCTCGGCCAGGGCTTTCTCCAGGTTGCCGAACCCGTCCTGCCATTCGTTCAGGCGGGTGACGTTCTTCTTTTTGGCGATGTTTATGAACTGATCGAAGGCCGCTTGGATCGTGTCGGGCATCGGCCAGTCGGCGTTTGTGCTCTGGGCGGTCTCCCGCAGGTTCTTCCACCGCATCATGACGGCGTACAAGGCCGGCAACTGGGCCGTCTGGACGCGTAGCCGCAGGTCGGGATCGTCCGCCACCGCCTGCTCGGCCGCCTGAAGGTGCTGCCAGCCTCGCGAGAGCGTGTCGAACGAGAGGAACTTGGCGTTGGTCTCCTGGAAGCAGCCCAGCCAGTCGCCGGCGGCTTCGACGGCGTCGTGTGTGACCTTGAGGTACGCTTTGATGTGCGGCGCCGCCAGGCCGTAGTAGCCTTCGATGAACTCGTTGGTGAGAACCTCGCCGTCGCGGGTGGGGTCCCAAAGCAGTTTGGCCAGCACCCAGGCGCGAAGCTCGGCCATCTCCGCTGCGTTGGTCGTGTACGCGCCCTGTTCGAAAACCCCGGCGACGTTGTGGTCCGCGAAGAATTTTACGTTGGGTCCAAGGACACGCAGATTCGGGTGCGGCAGGAAGTAATGGCGGAAATTGGTCGTGTAGTCCCAGATATACAAGCGTTCGCTGATCTTGGACCATCCGATGATGTCGTCGCGGAAGGCCTTGTTCCGCTCGTCGGCCAGCGGTTTGCTGAACGAGCATTCGATGCTGCACAATTGCACGATGACGTTGGGGCGGGGTTTGGTGATCTTGGGGGGGGTTCGCGTGTACTGATAGGCCAGGGTGCTCAGGGCGACGTTCGGGAACTCCTTCTCGATGTCCTGAGCGACCGCGTTGACGAAGCGAAGCATCAGGCCCGCGGGGCTTTCTTCCTCCTGTTCGATGGCCTTGCAGGCGGCGCACTCGCAGTTGCCGTACCAGTCGTTCTGGGAGACCGATGCGATGGTCGCGGCGGGATTGTTGCGGAGATTCTGTTTGAGATTCTTGACCAGTTCCTGCCGCATGGCCTCGTTGGTCAGACAAAGCTGCGCGTGCTCGTGCTTGCGTTTGCCGTTGATCTCGCTGAACCACTCGGGATGATCGGTAAAGTACTTTTCCGGCGGGATCAGCGGAAAGAACGTGTGAACGAACCCTTCGTAGATGTGCTTGCCGCCGTGGCGGGCCTCCAGGCGGTGAGCCTGGCCGTTGGCCTTGTTACGGGCGGACCAGTCGCCGTCGAAGGCGTCGGTCCAGAAGGGTGATCGATACTCCAGCGGCGGGACGTAACGAACGTCGAGTGTCTCGATGACGACCGTCGGCTTCCTGGGAATCGTGCTTTCGGTCGAGGACCACCATCGGCAGCCCAACTGATCTTCGAGGAAGGTGTAGACGGCGTACAGCGTCCCTCGCGGCCGCCCGCCGGCCAGGATCAGATCGTCGCCGACGGTCTTGAGGACGATGCCTTCGGCGCCGAGCCCCTCGGTGGAGAACCCTGCCTCCGCCCACTTCGCCGCGCCTGGTCCGACGAAAAGGCACGAGGTTTGCTCGTTCTTCCGGTCGGCCACTTTGAACTCTGCGCCGGTGATCTGCCCCAAGAATTGGGCCAGTTCCTTCGCCGCATACTGCTCCGGCTCCGATGCGTCGGGGGCAAGCACGATGATCGCCTGTGCCTGCCCATCCTTTGAGATCGTTACTGCCGAGAGCCCCAGCGACGCACACGATGCCAGGATCAAGCCCACACATCCGATTCGTCTCACGTTCATCATGGGTTCGTCACCTCCCTTGTTGGATATATCCCACTGCGATCTTCCATTGCTCGATCCCATTCACGACCGAGTCGTTCCAGGTAATCGATCACGCCGGCGTGTTCGGGCCGGCCGTAGAGATTGACCTTCTCGCCCGGATCATCTTTCAGATTGTACAGGGCCCCGTCCTTGTCCGCCACTCGTTCGTCCATGAACCAGATCAGCTTCCATTCCTTCGTGCGGACCATGATTTGCCGGCCGCTTCGCTCTCGCAACTCGTCGTACATCGACAGGCTGTGGTCGATCTCGCAGAAGCAGGCCTCGCGCCACCGGGTGACGTCGCCTCGAATCAAGGGCATCAGGCTGCGACCGGCGATTGTATTGGGGACTTCCAGGCCGCTCAGGTCCATCAGCGTCGGCACGAAGTCGATCATCTCCACCGGTTCGTCGATCACTTTGCCCCTGGGAAGCAGGGCAGGACAACTGAGCACCAAGGGGGCCTTGACGTTGTCGTCGTAGAGGACTCGCTTCTTCCAGAGCCCGTGTTCGCCCAACTGCCAGCCCTGGTCGGAGTTGATCGCGACGATCGTGCTGTCGAGGATTCCCGCCTTGTGCAGGCAGTCCACGAGCCGACCCACCTGGTCGTCGACGAGCGAGACCATGCCGTAGTAGGTCCCGCGGGCGATGCCGATTTGTTCAGACGTCAGGTCCAGGCCGCCAGCATAGACCCGCAACTGTTCCCGCTCGAATCGCGGCTTGCTTGCCAGTTCCTCCTGGGTCGGCACCGGCAGGTCGATTTTCGCGGGGTCGATGAAGTGCGACTTCGGCACGTGGCAGGCCACATGGGGAGCGTGGAACGAGACCCGCAGGAAGAAGGGCTCATCCTTGTCGATCAGGTTGCCGAGCACCTTGACGGCCAGATCGCCGAGCCTGCCGGTGGCGGTCTCCCGTGGCTCCATGGGCACGACGCCCCCGATGGCCCAGCCGTGGGTCTTCGTCACGACGGCCGGGTACGTGCAGCCGGCGTCTTTGAGCTTCGCGGCAAGCCGTGCATCCCGAGGCCGGCCGAAGACGTCGAAGTCCATCGGCACGTCCTGCTGATAGCCCCAGTCTCGTGTGTAGGCGTGCGTTTTTCCCACGTTGACAGGGGCCATGCCCACCCGCGTCCAAGCGGTCAGCAGGTTGGGGACCTCGCGGGCACGACTCGCGTACGCGGGCACCACGACGGCGGGTTTACCCATCTCCATCGAGTTGAAGGTGTGCGGGTAGTGCCCCGACTTCATCGACCAGCGGGAGGGAACGCACACGGGGTTCTGTACGATCGCCGTCTCGAAGCGAACGCCGCGGGCTGCAATCGCGTCCATGTGAGGCGTCTTCGCCCAGCTTCGCCCGTAGCAGCCGAGCGTATCGGCCCGCGCGTCGTCCATCGTGATCCACAGGATGTTCGGCCGCCTGCGAGGGGATTGTCCCGATGCGACCGCCACGCCGCAGATTCCGACCGCGAGGCTGTTCTTGATGAAGTCGCGACGGTTCATGTTTGCCCTCCGAGGGTTCTTAGCTTGCGTAGCTGTGCAGACCTGAGAAGATCCTCGACAAATTCACCCACAGCAGGGTGATGATGATCGCAGCCATGCCGGCGATTGCCCAAGCGCTGTTCCATCGCGGTCGACGCGTGCCGAACATGTAGCGCCAGTGGAAGTATCCGATGTAGATCAGCCAGGAGGCCAGCGACCACAGTTCCTTCGGGTCCCAGCCCCAAGAGCGGCCCCAGGCCAGCTTGCCCCACCAACTGCCCAGGATCAGGCCCAGCGTCAGCAGGGGAAAGCCGATGGCGATCAGTTCGTAGGTCGCCTGCTCCGGCGGGCGCAACGTCCCCTCGATTCGCGGCTTTGAGAACAACTGCTCGCTCGCTTGGAAGGCGGCCTTGAGCATGAAGACATAGGCGAGCATGTAGACCGCCACGTGCGGGGCAAACAAGTGGCTCTGCAGGGCCGGCGGAAGCTGCTGAGGTTCGGCGTGGAAGACGAAACCCGCCGGGAAGAGCACGATCACTCCGATGAACATGTCCGCCCAACCGCCTCCGATCCGAAGGATATGCCGACTGAACCAGGAAATCGGATAGCAGGCCACCCCCAGGGACAGGAAGACCTCAAAGAGGTTCTGCAAAGGGACATGCTGGACATGGACCCAACGATAGATGAACGACGCAGTTGCCAGGATGAAGCCCGCGAAAAAGACCGCCTGTCCTGCACGCGGGCGTTTTGCGACTGTTGTGACGAATGCCGTCAGGTACACGGCGATCGTCGCGTAGATCAACAGACCTTGGACTGTGTACTTGATCTCCATAGACGCCTTATTGAGAACCTGCAAGGGATGTATTTTGAGTCTTGATTCGATCCAGGATTCGTCGGCCCCAGAAGTGCCAGAAGATCCCACCGGTCAGCAGGACGTAGCCGCCGTAGATGGCGTTTAGGCCGGAGGCCGAAACGACCAGAAGACCGGTGAATGTGCCGAATTCGTCCTCGCCGCCGGGCTTGTTCTGATAGATGTGATAGCCCCCGTAGTACAGGGGGTGATTGACTTCGATGTTCTTCGAGGCTACAACCTCGCCATCCTGCACGATTTCCAATTCGCTGATGTAATCCTTGACGATCCTGCGGTAGACCATGGCCAAGGGATCGTTGGGGTTCGTATGGCCCGGCCGACGCTCGAAGACATACCGTCTGCCCGGTTTGGCCCCCGGTCTCTCGATGGTGACCTCCAGGGCGGGGTTGGACCCGTTCGGCTCGTCGTACGCAACAGGTTCATCGGCTTTGATATCGATCTTGAAGTTCTTGAAAACGCGGCGAATCGTGACGGTGCCCAGTTCCTCATCCAGGAACAGGCTCTGTCCCGCTTCCGCCGGCATCCGCCAATTCCGCTCGTCGCGACTGTAGAGCCAGAGCTGTCCCGGCTCGTAGTACTCAATCCGAAAATCGTTGAGCCGGACGAAGAACGGCAGTTCGCGAAGGTTGTTGACGTCCGTGACCAGGACCCGGTTCTCGTCCACGCCTTCGTAGAGCCATAGTTCGGAGACCGGGATCTTGTCGATGCCGAAGAGCCGCTTCTGGAGGGCATGGCCGGGTTTGGAGCCCCACATCATGCCTAGCACGATGAGGATACAGCCCGTGTGCATCAGCAATAGCGACGGAACCCGCAGCAGCCGACGGAACAAGGCGATTCCAACGACCAGCAGGGCGACCGCGGCAAACCAGTACCCCGCCAGGGGCACGGAAGTGAAAAACGCCTGGGCCCGGTCGGCACCGATGAAGGCGCCGTAGATCGATAGCCCGGTCAAGAGGACAATCGCTGCCAGGACGGCCCAGAGCACCGCCCGCCTGAATCGATTCATTCGTTCTCCTTATCTGACCCCCGGAGGGTGTTTACCAGCGATTCTATTATCCGCCAACTTTA
>JAGPGT010000009.1 GCA_018055905.1 Phycisphaerae bacterium | reverse complement strand
AGTTCAGCTATGGCTACCTGGGTTTCACCCTCGGACCCGACGGCAAGACCCTATATTATCTGACCGGTGGCCCCATTTATGTTGACGGAAAACGTCTCGCCGGCAAGTCCAAAACCGCGATGGGCGAGTCCAAGGGATTGGAGAACCTCCACCTGATCACGTACGACATCCCCGCGGGCAAATATACCGATCACGGTCCCATCTTCTATGAGGACGGCCGGCGTCCGTATTACGTGAATTCCATCGCGGTCGGAAAAGACGGCACGGTCTACTGCCTGGCCAGGGTCAACGACGCCAAGCCGCCGAAAACCGATTTGATCAGCATCCGCAAGTGAAAGGACCAGAAATGAACACATCCAACATGACTCGACGACAATTCATGGGTGCGGCCTCGGCCGGAACGCTTGCGGCGATCGGGTCGAGGGGGATGCCCGCCTGGGGCGGGCTCGGTACCAGCGCAGGCAAGCTGGCGCTATTGGGCGGCCAACCCGTTCGGACGAAACGCTGGCCGAGTTGGCCCGTGTGGGACAAGGCCGCGGAAGAACCGGTGCTTGAAATTCTTCGCAGCGGCAATTGGTTCCGAGGACAGGGCAAAACAGTCTCCCAATTCGAAGAGGCGTACGCGAAACTGCTCGGCGCCAAACGATGTGTGGCCATGTGCAATGGGACCAATTCGCTGCTGACGGCCCTTCGCATGCTCGATATCGGCGTGGGCGACGAGGTGATCGTATCGCCGTACACCTTTATCGCCACCTACAATGTGGTGCTGGAGTCCTGCGCACTGCCGGTCTTTGCGGACACCGACCCTGAGACATTCCAGATCAATCCGGACAAGATCGAGGAGCGAATCACCGAGAATACGCGGGCCATCCTGCCTGTGCACATCCTCGGTATCCCGGCGAACATGGACCGTATCACAGAAATCGCCAAGAAGCACAATCTCAAGGTGATTGAGGATGCCTGCCAGGCGTGGCTGGCCCAATGGCGAGGCCGGTCCTGCGGCACGATCGGCGATCTTGGGTGCTTCAGCTTCCAGAACTCCAAGCACTTGCCCTGTGGCGAAGGCGGCGCGGTGGTCGGCAATGATGACGAACTGATGGACCGGGTGCACTCCTATCACAATTGCGGGCGGCCCTACGGCAGCATGCCCAAGACCAGTGGATACCCCATCAGCGGGAACAACCGCCGGATGACGGAGTATCAGGCCGCGATTTTGTTGACGCAGATGAAACGTTTGGAGGCCGACACAGAGCTGCGTTGGGCGAACGGACAGTACTTAACGTCGAAGATCAAGGACATCCCGGGAATTGTTCCGCACAAGTTGTATGAAGGCGTGACCAGGGCCGTATACCATCTGTATCCCTTCCGCTATCTCAAAGAGCATTTCAACAATGTTCCCCGCGAGAAATTCATGGCGGCGCTGAGGGCCGAGGGGGTTCCGTGCAGCGGTGGGTATGGCCCGCAGTACAATGATGGTCTGATCGAGGCCACCTTGAGCTCCAAGAACTTCAAACGGGCGTTCCCCAAGGCCCGCCTGGATCGGTATCGCGAAGAGTTGCGCTATCCGGACAATGATCGGCTCTGCCAAGAGGCGGTGTGGATCAGTCAGGAACTGTTGTTGACAAGCAAGCAGGACATGGACGATATCGCCAACGCGATCGCCAAGATCTACGAGAACCGCGACAAGTTGGTCTGATCGTTGGTTTTATTACAGGGGCGACGTGCGTAGCGCCCCCACTCTATCTCCATCGCGAAGGACACAACTTTCATGAAACGACAAGTGCGAACATTTCTGTTTTTGCTGGGCTTCATGACAATCACTATTCTCCACGTGGACGCGGCAGGCCAGACGCCTGGGTCCTGTTCGCCCGGGTTGGAGGCAGCAGCCAAGGCCCTGACGGATGGCCGATTCGACGCGGCGGCCCAGGGGTTTGATGCTGTCGCCAAAGACGCGTCCGCCCCGGCATTCGTTCGCGGCTTGGCTCTGCTGGGATTTGCGCAAACGGCGACGACACGCGGTGATTCCACGACCGCCAACACGGCCTGGCAACGGCTGGCGGCCGACAAGAGCGTGCCACGGTTGTATCAGGACATGGCCAAGCGTTGGCTCGCAGAGGAAGATCGTCGAAAACAAGGTTGGCCCGGACGCGATCCGATCGCCTATCGAGTGCAGTTGCCTTCCCTGCCCGAGCCTGGTGTCGTGTTCTATGTGGCACCGACGGGAAACGACCAAAACGATGGTTCGCAGTCCAAGCCTTTTCGGAGTCTTGTCAGAGCCAGAGACGCCGTGCGGGCGCTGAAGAAAGGCTCGTTTCCCAAGGGCGGCGTGAAGATTCTGATCGCAGGCGGCGATTACACCGCAGGGCAGCCATTTACGCTGTCCGCGGAGGATTCGGGAACGGCCGAGGCGCCGGTAGTCTATCAGGCACAACCCGGTCAAGTGCCGGTTTTTCGTGGCGGGGTCCGGGTCACACAATGGCAGCCGATCGGCGATGCGAACCTGCGAGACAAGCTCGATCCCGTGGTTCGCGACCGCGTGCTTCAAGCGGATGTGAAGGCTCTTGGGGTGGCCGACCTGGGCGATGCGACGGCTCTTCGCAAGCGGCCGGAGCTGTTCGCGGACGGCGTCCCGCAGACGCTCGCGCGCTGGCCCAACGAAGGTTTCGTCAAGACCGGTGAGATCCTGGGTACGGATACCTTCACCCAATGGGGTTCGATCAAGGGCTGCAAGGACGGCAAGTTCCAATATGTCGAAGACCGCCCGAGCCGCTGGCTTGATGAGCCCGATGTTTGTCTCTATGGCTACTGGTTTTGGGATTGGTTCGAGGAGTACCAGAAGGTTGCGCAGATCGACGCGGACACGAAGGCATTCACGCTGGCCAAGCCGTACTCACACTATGGTTACCGCAAGGATCAGCGATACTACGCAATCAATCTCTTCCGTGAGATCGATTCGCCCGGCGAGTGGTATCTCGACCGACGGTCGGGAATTCTCTACTGGCTTCCCCCGGAGGGGGCTGATCCGTCGAAGATCGAGACCATCCTGAGCGTCGCGGACCGGCCTTTCATCATGATGAACGACGTCAGTCACGTGATAATCCTAGGACTGACGTTCCAGGAAGCCCGCGGCGACGGTATCCACATCCGCGGCGGATCCGACTGCCTGATCGCTGGTTGTACTCTCCGGCGGCTTGGCGGCGACGCAATCGTCGTCGACGGAGGCCTGCGCCACGGCGTTTTCGGTTGCACGATGCACACGCTCGGATGCGGCGGGACGCGCGTAGCGGGCGGCGACCGCAAGGTCCTTACTCCCGGCGGTCACTTCATCGAGAACTGCACCGTCTACGACATCTCGCGGCTCAAACGCACGTATACGCCCGCAGTGCACCTCGACGGTTGCGGCAATCGCATCGCTCACAACCTTTTCGAACGAATGCCGTCGTCTGCGATGAGGATCGAGGGCAACGACCATCTGATCGAGCTGAATGTGATCCGCCATGTGGTGCAGGAATCCGACGACCAGGGGGGGATCGACATGTTCGGCAATCCGCTCTATCGCGGCGTTGTGATTCGCTGGAATCGCTGGAGCGATATCCTCGGCGGCACCCACTGCGGCGCGGCCGGCATTCGCTTGGACGACATGATCTCTGGCATCACGCTTCACGGTAATCTCTTCGAACGTTGCGGCGCGGTTCTTTTCGGCGGCGTCCAGATCCACGGCGGCAAGGACAATCTCGTCGACGGAAACGTCTTTATCGACTGTTTCGCCGGGATTAGCTTCAGCCGTTGGGGCGAGAAACGTTGGCTGGAATCGATTGAGCCGTTTCTCTCGCAGGCAAGCGAGACGTTGTATTCGACCCGCTATCCGGAACTGGCCAACTTGAAGACCGGTGCCGATGTAAATCTCATTGCCCGCAATTTCTTCGCCCATTGCGGCGTCACGTTCCTGCGGGACGGAGGCCTGCAGAAATCGGCCCTCAACATCGTGACCGACGAATCCCTCGACGCTGAGGCTGCGTGTCGCCAGTTGCCTCTTGCGTCGCCGATCCCAGTCGAAGAAATGGGGCCCTACGAGCATCCTTGGCGTCAGGTGGATGTCCGATAGCCGCTTCATGGCGGAGACTCGGTGGGCGGCTCTCGTCGGCTCTCCGCCGTTTCTTTCACTTTGCTTGGATTCGTAAGATGGTAAGCGATCGGGCGGGGAACTCGTGGTCGAATTCGCTGCCGCCCATATGGATTGGGCGTTCGTTTGGGATCACGCGGGTCGGCTCGTCGAGGCTGTTGTTGTCCATAAGGTCAACCGAAGTTAGGACGGTGACTTTGGCGTCGAGTCTGATGCTGTCTAAGCCCTGCAGTGTCAGCGTGGCTGCGATCGGCTCGGCGGCGGTGTTGATGGCCTTGATGACCAGTTCACCCGTCGCTTCATCCCGACCTGCAGTGGCATAGAAGTGTTCCGTCGTCGGGGCGGTCGCGTCGTGAATCAATGCGCCGTCGAGATAGCAGCGGATGCGGTTGCCCTCCAGTTCGATCTTGACGTCGTACCAGCGATCGGTTTCGATCCGGCCGCGAACACCGCGTCCCACCGGGCTCTGGTTGAATTCGATGGCGTGCTGAGTGTTGCCCCAACCGCCGATATTCCACCAGAACTTGCTTTGGCCCTTGCGGCCAAAGACCACGAGGAACCCCTCAGGTCCGCGGATCTTGCGGGCCTTGAGTGTGAGCGTGTAGTCGGACCAGGATTCTTCGCCAAAACAGCTCAAGCCCACGATCTCGCGGTTCTGGCGGTAGGCGTCATCGACCGTGGCCCACGAACCGCCGTCTTCCTTCCAGTTCGCGGCGCCCTGGGTGAAATCGGAAGCATAGAGAATCCGGCCGTTTTTCTCCACGCGGATGTCCTTGAACTCGGCAGCGGTGTTCCATGTGCCCACGCCGATCGTGCCTGCGATCGCCGAGGGCGTGGCCGCATCGAGTGTTACTTGGGTTTGGACCGTGTAACTCGGGCGGTTGAGGCCAAAGAGTTTCCAGAGGTAATAAGATACGGTGCCGAAGACCCGTGTGCCGTCGTGGTAGATCATACCATGCCAATCCCAAGTCCGCCCCTCTACATGTGCCAACAAAGGGGCGTAAGAGACCATCTGCACCGTGTCGGCATTGCGCTCGCAGCCCATGAGGTAGACTCCCTCCGCCAATGCCGCCAGCAGGTTACCGCGGTAGCGGCCGCCATCTTGCGAGGTCACCGCCACTTCGCCCAGGTACAAGGGGGCCTGCCTACGGTCGCGGTCGTCATATTCGTTGAAGCGGTTTAAAAACCATGCAGGATTGTTGTAGTAGTGGCGATCCGCGATCTGGTAGAGGTCGGCAGGCATCCGGTAATACGAAAGATCCGCCAGGTAGATCAGATCCGGGTATTGAGCCTTCATTGCCTCATAGATGAATCGGTAACGTTCTTCGTAGGCTTTCTCGGCGTTCTCGTTGCCGATCTCGATGTACTTGAGGTTGAAGGGCTCGGGCCGACCCGCTTCGGCGCGGAGCTTGCCCCACTTGGAATCCGCAGGGCCGTTGGCGTATTCGACCAGGTCCAGGAAATTGTCCCGTACCCAGCCCATCTCTTCCATGGGGACGTTCTCCATCTGGCGGAAGATGCAGGTCTGGCCGCAGAAGCCCACCCACAGAGGCTCAGCCCCGAGATCCTCGCAGAACTTGAGGTATTCGTATAACCCCATCCCATGCGTGAAGCGGTAGTTCCAGGGGCCCCAGCATTCCTGACGGGTCTCGACCGGACCGATCGTGCGTTTCCAATTGTATGCGGTTTCGACGGTGCCGCCTTCGACGACGCAGCCGCCGGGGAAACGGACAAAGCCGGGTTTCAAGTCCGCGATCATCTGGGCGATGTCGGACCGCAGACCGTTGGACCGGTTCTTCCAGGTTGTCTGGGGAAACAGCGACACGAAGTCCAGCCAAACTGTACCCTTGGCGCCGGCCAGGATCACCAGGCGAGCCTTGGGGTTTGTGGCCGAGGCGGTGAGCGTGACCTTGAACTGCTTCCAGAGACCGTCGAAGCCTTGAATGGTCGCTGCATTGGTGATGGGCTTCCCGTCACGGTCTTCCAACCGGACCGAGAGGGGTCCCGTGAATTCAGCCTCGCTTCTTGCATAGAGCGACAGATTGTACTTTTGACCTTCCCTGACACCGATCCCGAAGAAACCCATGTTCGCAACACCAAAGCGACCGCCGGCAGGGTCTTCGATTTCCAAGCGAAGGCAATGCCGGGATTGCTCGGTGATGCCGCCGGTGGTTTCAAGTGACATCGTGCCCTTGGCTTGGCCTTCTCGGATCAGCGACCAGAAGGGGATGCCATTGGTCGTGTAGCCGAACTGCGAGAAGCCGGCGTCATATCCCTTGGCGTCGAGCCAGCGGCCATCGTGGTGTGTGAATCCTTCCGGTGGGCGGGAGTCCTCAAAACCTCGATTGCGAATCAACTCGGCGTACAGACCGCCGTCCACGCCGTGGTTGATCTCCTCCAGGAAGATCCCGTACATGCGAGGATTGATCGCTGGGCCTTTTTGACGGGGGTCGATGGTGATTGTGGCCTTGGCCGCTTGGAGCGAAGCGGCCCACAGCAGAGTCAGTGTGACACCGGCAAGTTGTGTTCTAATCATGTTGTCCTTTCGATCGCAAGGGGTGATGCCGTTCGACGATCATGTGCCATTGCGATCGGGGGGCTCGACCCCGAGCAGATGACGCACAAAGAAATCCTGCATCCGTCGCTGGCCGTACGCGCCGCCCATGCCGTGCCCGGCACCGGGCACGACGAGCAGGTCGAAATCCTTGCCCGCCTTGATCAGGGCGTCAACGAACCGCATCGTCGATTCCGGCGGGACGTTGTTGTCCATTTCGCCGACGATCAGGAACAACTTGCCTTTGAGCCGACCGGCGTTGTCGATGTTCGAGCACTCGGAATACCACGGTCCCACCGGGTAGCCCATCCACTGCTCGTTCCAGGAGGCCTTGTCCATGCGGTTGTCATGGCACCCGCAGGCAGCGACGGCGGCTTTGTAGAGCTCCGGATGGAACAACACTGCGCCTGCGGCGTTTTGGCCGCCGGCGGAGGTTCCGTAGACACCGACGCGGTCGATGTCGTACCACGAATACTTCCCGGCGACAGCCTGGTGCCACAGGATGCGGTCGGGGAAGCCCGCGTCTTTGAGGTTGTGCCAACAGACGTCGTGAAACGCTTTCGATCGGTTGGCAGTGCCCATGCCGTCCATCTGTACGACGACGAATCCGAGGTCCGTCAGCGAAGCGAACCGCGACGTCGGACTGAAACTCTTGGGAACGTAAGAACTCTGCGGTCCGGCGTAGATCTGTTCAATAACCGCATACTTCTTTGATGGGTCGAAGTTCTTGGGCCGACAGAGGATTCCCCAGATATCGGTCTTTCCATCGCGGCCTTTTGCGACGAACACTTCGGGCGCGGTCCATCCCTTGGCAATCAGCTCACTGATGTCAGCCTTTTCCAGGGAACAGATCCGTTTGCCGTCGGAGACGCGGCGCAACTCGTGCACGGGAGGCATGTCCACGCGACTGTACGTGTCGATCAGATAACGACGGTCGGGCGAGTACTGGATCGAATGGTTCCCGTTGCCTTCGGTCAGAGCCACGAGGCCTGTGCCATCGAAGTTGATGCGGTAGTAATGGAGAAAGTAGGGATCTTCATCTGTGTTTCGCCCGGAGGCGTTGAACCAGATCTGACGGGTGTCCTCGTCGATCCGATCGATTCCTCGCACGACCCACTGGCCCTGGGTGATCTGGTTGCGAACCTCGCCTTTCTCGGGGTCGATGAGATAGAGGTGTCGCCACCCATTCTGCTCGGAAGCGTAGACGATCTCGTCGGTTTTGTCCAGCCAGGTGACCAGCGAGAGTCCGAGGTTCTCCGTGTGGGCGGTCCAGATGAAGGTCTCGGTCTTCTCGTCAATGAGGTTGCGAGCCTGGCCTGTGTGTGAGTCGACCTCGATTACACGGAACCGCTGGTGCCCGCGATCCACCTTTTCATAAGTAAAGTGACGTTGATCCTTCATCCATCGCAGTTTCGGCGTCTGCCAGTCGAGTTCGAGCTTGTCCACTTCGGGCTTGATCTGCTTGCGGCCCTCGACGTCGAACAGGTTCAGCTCATAGGTCGCGAACTTGTCGCCCGGTAGGGAGTAGGGCCGCTTGGAGAACTTGGCCCGTCCGCCGCCGGCGGGGGACGACTCGATGAGATAGACTTCCTTCCCATCGCCCGGCTCGATCCGAAATGCCACAAGAGTTTTGGAGTCCGGGGCCCAGGAGATCCGGTCATAGGCGTTGCTTTCGACGCCGTCGGCGCTGAGCCGGATCTCTTCGCCTCCTTCCTTGGGTCGGATGACGACATTGTGGTCCTTGATGAAGGCGGTCCACTTGCCGTCGGGAGAGTCGGGCGAGGGGACACGTCCCTGGCCCGTTCCCCGTCGCCGAACAGATGCCTCGGCGCCTTGGTCCCGGTCGGCAGAGGGTAACGCCATCGCTTCGTCTGATTTCGTGCAGGCGTACGACGCGAGGTCGCAATCCCAGCTGGTTTGCTCGACTGCGAATCGGATGATCTTGCCGTTATCGGCGAATTCGATCGTGTCGAAGGGCAGTCGATCTGCCTTGTACTCGCTGCCGACGGTCTTCGACAGGGCGGCCGCGAGCTTGGCGTGATCGAATGCAGGTTGTCTGGTTCCTTGTTCCGCATCGACCAGGATGAACTCTTTCGTCCCGCCGGTCAAATCGTTGCGATACCAGAAGCGTTGGTTGTCTGCAAACCAATGCGGCGTGATCTGGCCTTTGTAGTAGCCCTCGACACGACGCGGCGGTCCGTAACGGCCCTGAGGCGATTCCTCCGTCGCTCCCATCGCGATCGAAACAGCGACGATCGCGAGGGTCAGGGGCGTGCCGAGCGATGTGCCCCATACAGTTCTATCCATTGTTGTCCTCAAAACACGATCCTTTCAATTCCGGCCCGAACGCCGCAGGCCCGATTATTGTCGGTAGGGTCGATATCGCCAATCGACTTTCGTTTCATAGGCCATCGTCTCGTTGACAAGGGCGAACAGGTCGGTGTCGTAAGCCTTGAGCTTCTCCCGCGTGTCGATCGGATGGGCAGCGTCGTTTGGCGCGTCGTCATGTCCCAGGGCGTCGAAGTATGCCAGAACACCTGCCGTCCAGTAGGCGGTGCGATCTGCGAGGGCGGAGGTGCCTTGCCATTTGCCTGCGGCGGTTGCCCTCTCGAAGAGTTCCTTGAGCCTGGCGTCGAAACGTTCGTCCAGTCGTTGAACGCGAAGCTCGTACTGCTGCCAGACGCCGCGGGGGCGGTTCTCGAAATCCGGATCGAACGGTCTCGTGCCCGTCACGCGGTGGATCGCATCTGCGAAGACGCGGATCACCTGGCAGTCGCCGACGTACATGTCGCGGGGGTTCGCCAAGACGTTCTCCTCGCCCACGACCAGCAGCTTCATTTCAGGCATATAGGTGAGATACCGGGACAAGGCGTCGATGGCCTTGGGATCGCTGAGCTGCTTGTACTCAGGCAGATCGCTGATCCGCTCGTCGTGCCCCAGCACAACCAACTTCATGCCCTCGGCGATGAAGGCCTTGAGGATGTCGTGCCGGTAGGCGAACATCCGGCGGATGGTTTCGTTGGCGTGCAAGAGGGCCTCGTTGCTGGCTTGTCGCCCAACGACGACGAACTCGCGGGCCCAGGTGAACTTGGTGTAGTACGGATCAATCTTGAACCGCTCCGGCGGGCGCGTCACGTTCGGCAATTCCTGGAGCCATTTGTATCGCCAGTCCTGCTCGGGGCTCAGATTGAATGCCGTTCGGCACAGTTCGTAGCCGACGGGGTCATAGGCCTTGAGTTGCTCGCGGTGGCCGATCGGTCCATGGTTCCAGTTGTTGACGCGATTGCAGTCGAAGTATGCCTGAGCGATCTCGCACCAGTATTCCGCGGAATTGGAGCCTGCGTAGGTGTTGAAGTAGAGCCCGTTCCTAAGGGCGTTCTGGTAGGCCGCATTCTTGCGTTCCCGCCAAGTCGGATCGATCCGGCTCAGTGTGCTGTCGATCGTGTGGCAGAACTCATGGACCGCGATGCTCTCGTCGTCATAGCGGTCAATGGGCAGGCTCAGGAGGTTCTCCTCGCCGAAGCTGGTGGGCAGGCCGCCGGTGCCACGGACTCGCTCGTTCTGAAAGTCCGGGTTCGGGCTTCTGCGGTACTCAGGCATGTCGGTATAGACCTGATCTTTGCCGATGATGATCAAATACATACCCCGCTCGGCCATTGCCTGGAGGACGTCGGGTCGTCCCGCGAGCATATGGGTAACAATCTCGTAGGTCCTCTGGAGGGCCAGGTCTGCGACCTCCGCCGACGCCGCGACCGGAAGGCCCTTGACGTCAATATACTTCTTGTAGAACTGCCGGGCCGCCTCGCGGTCGTTCTCGCGAACCATGTTGAAGAACGACTCCGGCGGGACGCTTACGGCGGGGGCGTCTGCCGTCATATTCGGTTGGGCTGTGGTCAAGCCGGCCGGCAGGAAAACGAGCAGAGCGATCATTGCGATCTGTTTCATCGATGGGATCTCCTGTGCCCTGTATTGGACTGGACTCCGACGAGAATCTCCAGTACGTGCTAGGACGATGTTCTCAGTGGGGTTATTTCACAATCCGTCTGCCTCCGCGAATGCGGTGTCGAGAATGTGCTGGCAGTTGATGACTTTTTCCACGAGATCCAAAGGCAAATAGTAGTAATGGTTCGAAGCCTCGTACCCGATACGAGAATCTTGTAGGGTCAACGCGAAAAGGCGACTGGCCGTACGAATCTCGTCCTGCAAAGTATTTCGGGCGGTTTCACTGTACGCTTTGCGTTGGTTCGGCGGGAGCGAGCCCGAGAGCAGCGCGTCGCGGCTCATGACAAAGCGAATCTGGTTGGCCACGCTGCGGAAGTGGAGGCCTGCCGCCTCCGCAAGCGTGTGATCGATTTGCAGGTTCGCACGGTGGACTGCGGCTGTCGCTTTGTTCTGCGCGTGGTCAAGGATCGCGAGACCTTCCTGCCAGCCGACGGTGATCTTCTCGAATTGCGTCCTCAGAACCTCCGCGGGATAGATCGCTCGCCATTGGTTCAGGTCATCGTAGGGGAAGCCAACCATTGTCGCGGCGTAGCCGGTCGGCTTGGCGTACAGGAGGTTGCTTGGGCCGCACTGCATCGGGCCGGTATAGACGAACCCGCCGTGGAAGGGGTATTCCGCGAAAGCCTCGCTGAACTTCGACCACGCGGAGAGCACGTCTTGGGCTGCGTCGACGCCGTAGCGAGATCGGGCGACGGTCGCCAACGCCTGCTCGATCGTGGGGGCGGGCTCGGATTCGAATTGCCTCACGAGCGCCAGGTTGGGAGAGGGGTATCCGCCGACGCTCCAACTGAGCATCAGGCCGTCAATGTCTGTGTCCGACAGATTGCGGCAGTGCTGTGCGACGAGGTTCATCACAGGCAGGTAGGGGACCGCCGAGAGTTCCCACGAGCAGTTGACTTGGACCTTGGCGAGCGTCTTGAGGCCTCGCTTTTTGGCTTGGGCCCAGTGGCGCAAAGCTCGCGGCCCGGGACCGACGGAGGAGATGGAATACTCGCCCACACCGCTGGCGACGCCGCCGCGAACGATGGGTTTGCCCCATTCGCTCACACACATCAGATATACGTCTTTGGGTAGGGCGTCGATGATCTGCGAGGCCCAGTCAGGTTTGCCCCAGCCTGCGTCGGTGCCGTCGGGCCAACCCCAATCCCAAACGATTACCTTGGCGGTGGGGCTTGCGGCATGCACAGCGGTTGCGATCGTGTGGTTGACTTCCGCGATCACTTCGGGTCCGGAACGTTTCGAGCAGCGGGGACAGCCCGCCGCGGTGTGGCTGTGACTGTAGCAGTTGGTGAAGTTCTCCGAGGCGGTGATGGTAAAAACGCCTCCCAGATCGGGTACTTGTTTGAAGACGTAAGTCAGGGAGTCTGCGAGCCACTGGCGGACCTCAGGCGTCGAGGTGCACAGGGCAAAATGGTTGCCTTCCTGGACACCTCGCAGATGTTCGCGGCCTTGGAAGAATGAAGCCCCCATCGCCCGCGGCTCGTTCATGTACAGGTAGATGTCAATACCGTAGCTCCTCGCTCGCTCGACGAGTCGTCGCAGAGTGGCGATCCGCTGCGTGCAGCTTGTACGTTCTTCCGGAAAGAGATCGCTCGGGGCAAGTTGCCGCAAAACCACGTGAAGCCAGACGCCGTTGACTCCAAGGTTGGAGAGTTGTTGGAGCAGGCCGTCAGGATACGGGTCCAGTTCGGGGTTTAGCAGCGGGTCGCCAAAGACGCCGCAATAGGAATAGAGGAAGCGGATCTTTGGGTCGCCCGCGGACGAGACGCGGGGGCTCGGCTCGGGGTTCGCAGTCGACAGGCTTCGGAGGAACTCGAACCGCGGTGTCCAGGGCTTTGTGAACTCCTCTGCGAAGTTCGACGCGACGATCGTCTTGATTTGTTCACACCGCTTGGCGGTGGCCTCATTCGGCTCGACGTACCGCAGCGTCGGGCAGGACGGTTTAAACGAACCCAATTTGATCCACAGGAAATCGTCCTCGCGCAGAGCGAAGGCGAGCTTGTCGGCACCCCAGGCCAGCAGTTCGAGGAGTTGCTCATAGGGCAGGAGGTGCCAGTTCCGCCGGATAAGGGTGATGTATCCTCGCTCCTGATACTCTGCAGGAGGCGTTCGATGAGGCGGGAGCCCCATGGACAGGCCCATGTCACGGATTTTCTGGGGGGTCGTGTCGAGCACCTCAGCCATCCGCTCCAGCGAGACCATCTCCCAGTTCCGCCAGACGAAGGCGTGCACGCGGTCAGGGAAGTGGTCGCATGCGACGGACGGTCGTGGATCGGTCGGCGGCAATGAATCAGCGGCTGCGGAAAGCATCCCGAGCCATGCGAACATTACACTCCAGGCGGCGAGGAAGTTGTGTATGTGTTTCATCCGTTCTCCTTGTGAGATAGTCTGATCCCGATCGTCGGAACCAATAGGCATTCCGGTTGCCTTTGCACCTTCGATTCCGTCATGGTGTCATCCGCTTTGGTCGGTTCCATTCACATGTCGCAAAGTCAACGAGCGTCATGGTATCGGCGACGACACTCCGAAGCAAGGGTGGGCATGCGGTCTGTTCGTTGGACAGGGGAGATCAGTGATCATGCTGGATCTGCTGAGACTGCTGGTCCCAGGGTGCGATTTGCCAAGCCGACCCAGGGACCCCAGCATTCCTGGTCAAATAATGACATCAATCTAAGAAGGGCAGCTCTGGAGCAGGAATCGCCGGGTATGGGACCGGTCTGATAACACTGGGGTAGTGTGCTGCTGCCATTGATGACCGAAGACGGTTGTCCGGTCAGCTACGAAACCGGTGCGCCCGAGAGCATAGCCACGTTCACACCGCTACCGGCGTGCAATTTTCCCTGCTAGGTGGAGTAACCGGTTCCTAAAGGGTATAATCAGATGGGCCGATGGACTATCAACAAGGAGGGTATCGGTCAAAGCCAAGGACGAGGGGCGATGCAGATGGGGAACGGCTCGGATCGGTTCTGCGATTCCGCGCGATGGGAGGTTCGAAGATGACATCATCGACGGTGATACGTAAGGCAAAAAGGAAGGGTCTGCACGGTTCGATTCTGGTGGTTTCGGTCCTGGTTCTGGCGGGGGCTTCGCAGGCTCTTGGCGGCTATACCTATCAGACCCGTTCGACGGTACAGTCGCCTAATGCCGCTCGGCAGCGACACGTCGCATCCCTGCTCGGGGACGGACGCGTGGGCTTGTTCGCCGGCTTCGGGCGGACCGACGTCGAGCTGTTCGATCCTGCGACAGAGACGTTCGTCACCAGCAGGGCTACGCGGTGGTTTGGCGATGTCGTCGGCGTCACGTTGCCCGACGGCAACGTCCTGCTCGTCGACGGGGAGCACGACTGCATTTTCGATTACCTGACGGAACAGTACATCCCCGCTGTCAATGGATACCCGGGCGGATTCATCCGATTTCCGGTTCTCGTGCCGTTACCGGACGGGAAGGTCTTCATCTGCGCCGGCTCGGATATCGACACCAATCCCGTGGCCGCCTGCGGGCTGTTCGATCCGCGGACACGCCGGTTCGGAGGTCTGGGCGACCTGGCCTCGCCCCGCGTCGCCCACAGCGCGGTGCTGGTCAACGAGTATCAGGCGCTGATCTGTGGCGGGTACAACTATGCCAATCGGTCATCCGAGCCGGTGACGTTGGATTCGCTGGAGTTGTTCGACACCAACGCGGGCCGGTCCGGCCGTATCCGCACGTCGCTGCTGCACCCGCGGTACTCCCATTGCAGCGTGCTGCTGCCGGATGGGCGGGTCCTGATCCTGGGCGGCACATTCTACCCTTCGGACGTGTGGATGCGGAGCACAGAGGTCTTTGATCCGCACACCTCGACGATCAGCGAAGGCCCGGCGCTGGGCCTGGGACGCAGCGGGGCGCTGACCGCGCCGCTGCCCAGCGGGAGGATCGCGATCTTCGGCGGCAACTATGATTCGCGGGCGGTCGAGATCTACTGCCCGGAAAGCGGGACGTTCGAGCTGGCCCCGATGTTGATGGCCGCTCCGCGATGGAGGGATTTCACCGCGACAAGTCTGGAGTCGGGGGCGGTGCTCCTGGTTGGCGGACGCGTGAACGGCAGCGACGAAACGCTTCGCAGCGCGGAGGTCTTCGAAGAGGTCCAGACCCAAGCGGCCTCCGCCCCCGCGATGACATTGGACTCGATCCGCTCGTTGCTGAACGACCGCGACCCGTGGGTCGTGACCCAGACTGTCGAATGGCTGGTGGGCTTGGGTCCGCAGGTCAAGACGATTCTCGAAACGCTAACCCTGGAGTCCTCCGATGCCGCTCGACAGGCGCAGAACGCTTTGGACAGGATCAACGTGCGCAACTATCCGGCGGCATGGTGCGTGGAGGTCTGGGACGCCTCGGGCCGGCTGGACACCGTTTGGCTGGACAACTTCGATTGCCCCAGCCAGCACAACGCAGCCAATCCCGATCCGCACGTTCGGTCCATCCAGCGAGTGACGGAGGGGTTGGCCTTCACGCACGTGGTTGTGCGATTCCCGACGTACGCATCCTACGAGGTCCGCGTGAAGCTTTTCAACTTGGTCGGCTGGACGCGGATTCCCAAGGTGGTCCTTGGCGAGAGCCTCACCGAGCAGGAAATCGCTCGGGTGGTCGGCCTTGCGACGAAGTAACTTGGCCGGGAGATCCATCTGTTCATCGCGGCCAGTGTATCGGCGGGCTTCGGTCCCGGCATAATCACCCACTACGTTTGGCTCTCGCTGGGCTCATCAGCCGCTTCATCGCAACCGGTTTTCTCTGGGGGTGATTGTTGCGAAAGGCATCGGGAGAGGTAAGAAAAAAAACGCGGAATTCCTGCACTTTTTTCTCTATCGGAGGATATAATAGACAGAGGAAGAGGGGGGGCTATTGGAGTTTGTGCTGGCGTAAGCACTGTCGAAGCCATTACGATCCTTGCGTCGGAAGGATGCAACCATGGCTGTGGCGTTGGTGCTGGTGTCAGTTTGGGTCTTGTCGGGCGTGCTGGCCTACTTCGCCACCGAAGTGGCGGCTCTCCACTGCGACCGGCGGGCCTGGGATCGGGGGATGCGGGAATTCGCGTTGATCTCCAGCATCCTGCTGGGCCCCTTGTACCTGCTGATCTCGGCGGAATTGCTTCTGTTCTCGCTGATCGGCGAGGGCCTGACCCGCGACAAAGTGCGGCACTATAAGGACTCATAATCTTCCGAGTCTCGCAGCAGCTCGCACACATGACTCCTGGCACGTCTGGGGCCTGGAGAAGGGGGGAGTTTATGACCTGTTCACCCAGTCTTTCGCCCACCGGCGTTCTTGCCACCTTTTACGGAAGGGTCTTCTTTCGCACACTTTTGTGGTTCCGGCACGCTCCCATCGGTGGGCGAAGGAGATTTTGCGCTGTGAACCAATGGCATGGAGGGGGGATCCGTGACCCGTGATCCGAGACGCCGGGCACGGACCACTCGCCAGGCGTGCGTCGCACGCCGTCCATGCTGCCGGCGAAAAGTGCAAAAGTCCCCCCGGCCTGCCCACTTCGGGCGGGATCGAAGTACACGAAAACCGAAGGAACCCATTTTTTGATTTTTACTAAGGGGATGGGGGTCTGGGGGAAATGGGTTTTTTGTTGACAGGTGGGCTAATTGACTTTAGTATAAATGCGTTGGAGCCGAATACTTACGACGGCTTGTTGTTTGTAACCGTCACGAAAGAAATGGGCTGCCCGACTGCAATCGCCGCGAGGTAGGGGTCTTACGAACCGCTTGTTCACGCCGTGTGCAGTCGGGCGAAGTCCCGAAATGGGCAACGGGAAGGATTTTGGAGACGTCTTGATGTTGAGCGGACGAACCCTCGCGTGCATTCTGGTTATCGGATGTTTCTTCGTTGGGACCGGTTTTACGCAGAATTTGACCGCGTCTCCAGTCACCGGCGTTCAGCAGCCCTCCCGGAGTCTGGCCGACAACTGGAACGACTTTCTCCACTACACCAAGATCGGTCGGCTTGATCTGGCCAAGGCCTACGCCAAGGCGGTACTCCAGAGCAATCCCGATCCGGCTGAGTTGTTCAAGCTTGTCGAAGAGAACCAACAGGGCTATCAGGTGGCCATGAAGGCCGCTGAAACCGCCCATGACGACGAATTGGCCAAGTTGACCCGGGAGGTTCTGGCGGTGGTCGACCAAGGACGGTTTCTCCGGCGGACCGAGCCTAAGCTGATTGTCCAGGAGATCCAGCGGCTCAGCACGACGATTCGAGGCAAAATGACGGCCACGCGACGGCTCCAGGATGCCGGCGAATACGCGGTGCCCTTCATGCTGGACGCGATGACCGAAGCGATCCGCAATCCCGCCTACGAGGTCAAGCTGGCCGACCTGATCGAGGTTTTGCCGAAGATCGGACGGCCCGCGATTCGCCCTCTGACCGCAGCGCTCCAGACCGACAACGACCAGCTCAAGGCCGAGGTCGTTCGGGCGCTGGGCCGGATCGGATATCCGCAGTCGCTGCCGTATCTGAAACTCATCGTCGAGACCTCCCAGGCATTGGATCTGAGGAACCTCGCTTCTGAGAGCATTCGCCAGATCGACCCGCGGGCTGCCGGCGGCGTTGCGTCCGCGATGTTCTACCAACTGGCCGAGCGGTACTACTACCACGACGAATCGCTGGCTCCCCCGACGGATGTGGACTTCGCGAACATTTGGTTTTGGGACCGTCAGACCGGCCGGCTGATTCGCACGCCGGTGGATCAGGCCTATTTCCATGAGTTGATGACCATGCGGTGCTGTGAGTGGTCCCTGCGGGCCGACGACCAGTTTGGTTTGGCGATCGGCCTTTGGCTGGCAGCTTTCTTCAAAGCCGAATCCACCGGTCTCCCGATGCCCGAGTACTTCGGCGAGAATCACGCGACCGCCTCGGTTTACGCCACCACGGCCGGTCCCGAGTATCTCCATCAGGCTCTGGCCCGCGGGGTCAATGACCGCAACGCCGCTGTGGCGTTGGGCGCCGTCGAAGCCTTGGCGACCACCGCCGGTGAGAAGTCTCTGATGTACACACTGGGACCGTCTCAGCCGCTCTTGCAGGCCCTATCGTTCCAGGATCGCGCGGTTCGCTACAGTGCTGCGATCGCTATCGGCAACGCCGGACCGCGGGAGCAGTTCGTCGAGAGCAGAATCGTCGTGCAGAATCTTGCCGAGGCTCTGAGTCGCAGTGGTCGACAAGCTGTGTCTTTGGGCCAATGGTCTGAGGAACTGGCCGAGAGCTATGCGTTGCGGTCGGTCCAGGCGATGTACAAGCTGGCCATCAGCCGCAATCCGGTGATTGATCTTTCGCAGGCTTTACCCGCTCTGATGGCCGCCACGAAGGACTCGCAGCAGCAGATCCAGGTTTTGGCCTGTCAGACTTTGGCTTATATCAACAGTCCTAGTGCCCAACGGGCCATCACCGACGTTGCGATGAACTCTGCTGAGGAAATGAACGTTCAGATCGCAGCGTTTGAGGCCTTGGCCGAGTCCGCCAAGCTCTATGGCAACCTCTTGCCCGATACAAGCGTCGCGGCGATGTACGCTCTCATTCAGTCCACCGAGACGGATGCCGGTATTCGAGCCGCGGCGGCTGCGGCGTTCGGCGCCTTGAACCTGCCCAGCCAGAAGGTCAAGAATCTGATCCTCGACCAAGCTAGGAGCTGAGTTCCTCGTCTGTCGGGATTTCTGGTCAGGCAGAGACAACCAGTCTTCTCAGTAGTTCGACGAGAGTGTCCCGTTTCGCCGGGGGCCGACGGACCATCCTGAGCGATACCGCTTTTATCGAAAGCCTGTTCTGCTCCGTCATTTCTGAAATAGAGGGTTACTTGGTGGGTGCCAGAGGGCATCGCCACAAGAGAATCCTGTGCCGACGGTTGTCTTCATGGGAGATCATCGTCTCAATCTTGTCCGGCGGGATGTCGCCGATACCGAAGTCGTGCGAAACGATCCTCGCCCCGGGGCGCAGGCGGCTCAACTGCGGGATCAATTGGGTGTTGATCTCGCTGCCCATGTAGATCGTAACGACGCTCACACCCTCCAGATCCACCGACAAGACGTCCTTCTGTGCGACTGTGACCAAGTGCGATACCCTCTGACGGCTGGCGTTCTCCCGGGTCTCCGCGATGCGGAGCGGGTCCAAGTCGTATCCGACCGCGCGGCATCCATAACGTCTGGCTGCGGTGACGAGGATGCGTCCGTCCCCGCAGCCGAGGTCGCAAACCACGTCGTTTGGGGTCAGGCGAGCCATTTTGAGCATTCGATCCACCACGTCCTGCGGGGTCCGGACGAATTCGACGAAGACCAACGCCGGCGGATCCTCCCCTTCGTTTTTCTGCGTGGGTACGGCGACTCCCCCTGATTCTCGTGTCCACACAGCCACTGATTCGGTTGCGGTTGAACCGCAGCCGGCGGCCAGCACGCTCGCGGCGAGAAAGAACACGGCGGTCCTTTGCAGATCCGACCGGATGGATCGTATTGTCGAGGTGATCTTCATCACGGGGACATTGTACTCGATCGCGGGATGCTCGTCGTTGGTATTTCCTGTCGCATCCGCTCTTGCAGCTTCTGCTGTCGGCGATATGATGACGGACTTGCGGGCGGGCGTCCGCCCCTGCGATGCTATGGAGAATAGGAGGATTACGGAATGGCCGTGGAGAGAAAGCAGATTGCGGCGTGTCTGGATGAGTGCAAACGTCATCTGACCACGGAACTGTTGCCGTTCTGGCTGAACCGTTGCAAGGATGATGTCTACGGTGGGTTCAACACGCACTTTGACAAAGACGGAAAGGACACCGGTTACGACGAGAAGTCGATGCTGGCCCAGATGCGGACGATCTACTCGATGTCGGCCGCCCACCGCGCCGGCTACGGCGCAGGCCGGTGTGCCCAGTACGCCGAGCATGGCGTCAATTTCGTCCTCGACAAGGTCTGGGACAGAGAGTACGGCGGGTTCTTCTGGACGACCAACCGTAAGGGCGAGGTCGCAATCGACAAAAAGATCATGTACGGCCTGAGTTTTGCGATGTACGCCCTGACCGAATACACGATGGCTACCGGCGACCCCCGTGGCAAGGAGTACGCCGAGAAGACGTTCGATTTGGTCAAGAAGTATGGAGCCGACGCAATGTACGGCGGGTTCTTCGAGATGTTCGAACGCAATTGGGACCTGTGCGGTCCCGGCCCCCAGGGCGGCGACCGCAAGACCCTCGACGTGCATATGCACCTGATGGAGGCATTCACGAACATGCTCGAATGCACCGGTCAAAGCATTCACCGTCGCACCCTGCTCGAGGACATCGAGTTGTTGGTCAAACGGATTTTGCATCCCAAATACGCCACGGGGATTCCGCAATTCACCGTCGATTGGAAAGTCGCGCCGCAGATCAAGTTTGACATCGTGTGGGGGTGGGACCGCTTCGCCGAGGGCGGGGCCAAACCGAACGCCCAGGACAACACCTCCGCCGGACATAATGTTGAGTTTGCCTGGTTGCTGGCTCATGCCACCGATGTGCTGGGTTCTCATTGGGACGAATACCGCAAAGTGATCAAGCAGGCGATGGACCATGGCCGGGACAACGGAATCGACTGGGAATACGGCGGTGTTTACGTTGAAGGTCCGCATGCCGGCGGCGTCTATGACCGGGAAAAGGAGTTCTGGCAGCAGGCGGAAGTGATGATCGGAATGTTGGAAGGCTGCCTGCGGTTCGGACTCGACGAATACTGGCCCGCCTACTACAACGTGCATCGGTTTGTGTTCGACAAGATGATCAACCATCCAGTCGGCGAGTGGTGGCCGCTGATGACTCGCGAGGGCAAACCGATCTGGACGCACATGAGCCATTCCTGGAAGGTCAATTATCACACGATTCGCTGCATGGTCGAGTCCATCAAGCGACTCGAACGGCTGCTGGGTTGATTGCGGAGAACGTTGCAGAGAATGGAATACGAGGGCAGATACAAGGCGTTTGACGCCGGGCGGGTCAAGACCTACCCGTTGGCGACGCGAAGGAACAAAGTCCGGTTGAACGATTTGGTCTTTCCGCGGCATGCCGGCAGCGGCGCGTTCGAGGTTCCTCCGTCGGTCCGCGAAGGGATTCACGCAGTCGCCGAGGCGGTCATCGCCGCTCGGCGGGAGGACAAGCCGGTGATTCTGTTCACCGGCGCGCACCTGATCAAGAATGGTTTGGGGCCGTTGCTCGTGGATTTGGTCGAGCGTGACTGCTTGACGTTGGTTGCCGGCAACGGCGCCACGAGCATTCACGATTTTGAACTGGCTCTGATCGGGGAGACGAGTGAAAACGTTCCGGCGGCCCTGGACAAAGGCCAGTTCGGCATGGCCTACGAGTTCGGTTACATCAACGCGGCTCTGTCCGTGGGCAACCGGAACAAGCTCGGTTACGGCGAGACGCTCGGGCGGATGATCTGCGACGAATCCTTTCGAAAACAGGTGTTGGCGATCGCGGCCAAGCCCGGTTCGCCGACGCGGTTTGCGCACCCGGAGGTCAGTGTACTGGCGGCTTGTTATCGAAAGGGCATTCCGCTGACGGTTCACGTCGGGATTGGCGTCGATGTGATTGACCAGCACCCGAGTTTCGACGGCCAGGCCAAAGGCGGCTGTTCCGGCCGGGATTTTCTCCTCTATTCAAACGAGGTTTGCAAGCTTACGAAGGGCGGCGTCGTCTTGAACATCGGCAGTGCGGTCACCGGCCCCGAGGTGTTACTCAAGGCGGTGTCGATGGCTGCCAATGTGGGCAACGTGCCCCGGGGGATTCTTACGGCAGACTTCGATCTGCGCGAACATAACCCACGGCAGATGGCCGATGAAGCGTCGCAAGGTTACTACTTCCGCGACCAAAAGAGCGTTGTTACCCGGATTCCCGAGGCATTTGGAGGACGAGGACTCTATATCCAGGGGGACCAGAAACAGACGATTCCGCTCTTATACCAGCAAATTGTTGAATCATCATAATCGCGGCACTCAAAATCGCTCTGGCTTGCTCGGCGAAAGCACTTGGACTAGTTGGGTTTTGAGTCTTGGATTTGTTTCGATATTCGTGCTTCGGTTTTCAAATTCAGGATAAATATGGATCAACATCGCATCAAAGAGATTCTGAGCAGGATCGAGCAGACCCGCGTGGCGGTTTACGGTGATTTTTGTATCGACGCATACTGGATGTTGGATCCGAGGGGTTCCGAGGTCTCCGAAGAGACGGGGCTCCAGGCAAGAGCGGTTCGGCGGCACTATTACTCGCTCGGCGGCGCCTCGAACGTCGTGGCGAACTTGGCGGCGCTCAAGCCCCGGTCGATTGGGGTCGTGGGTGTGATCGGCGACGATATTTTCGGCCGGGAACTTCGGCGGCAGTTCGACCAACTCGGGGTCGATACGACGCGTCTCGTTGTACAGAAGGAAGACTACGACACCGTCGCGTTCGGCAAGCCGTACCTGGATGAACGGGAGGAACCCCGCATCGATTTCGGCTTTTTCAACAAGCGGAGCGCCGCGACCGACGCTGCGTTGCTCGAAGGGATCCGCGACACGCTCCAGAGTGTCGACGCGATGATCGTCAACCAGCAAGTGCCTGGCAGCATCACAAACGAATCATTCATCGACGAAGCCAACAGAATTTTCGCCGACTACCCGAACCTACCCATTTTGCTCGATTCACGCCATTTCGGCGACCGGTTCAAGCACATCATCCGCAAGATCAACGATCGCGAAGCGGCTCGTCTCAACGGTGTGCAGATCGCGCGGGATGAGAACCCGTCGCTCGACGAGGTGAAGCGATATGCGTTGAACCTCTATAGTTGGTTCCATAAACCGGTTTTTCTGACCCGCGGCGCCAAGGGAATCCTCGCGGTCGACAGCTCCGGTGTCCACCAGATCCCGGGTATTCAACTGCTCACGAAACTCGATCCGGTCGGCGCGGGGGATACCGTGACCAGCGCGCTGGCCTTGTGCTTGGGCGCCGGCGTTGCGCCGGCGGAGGCGGCCGAGTTCGCCAATTTTGCCGCTGCGGTTACAGTCCAAAAGCTCTTCCAGACGGGTACCGCCAGCGGCGACGAAATCCTTGGGGTGGCCCAGGACCCCGACTTCATCTACGAGCCGGAACTGGCGGAGAACCCGCGGAAGGCGAAGTACCTGCCGGGAACGGAGATCGAGATCACAGGGCAGTGGCCCCTGGCTCATGACGTGTACCCCGGGCGACGGCTCACGGATCACAGGTCACAGCCTTCCATTCGCCACGCGGTTTTCGACAACGACGGAACGATCAGCACGTTGCGCCAGGGGTGGGAGGGGATCATGGCTCCGGTCATGATTAAGGCCATCCTGGGCGATCGATATGCGACGGCGGACGAGTCGCTCTACCACAAGGTTCGCGCGCGAGTCCTGGATTTCATCGACAAATCCACCGGCATCCAGACCATTGTGCAGATGGAGGGCTTGGTCGGTATGGTCCGCGAGTTCGGCATCGTGCCGGCGGACCAGATTCTGGACCGTTTCGGCTACAAACGGGTCTACAACGACGCACTGATGGAGATGGTGAACGAGCGCCTGACCAAGCTCAGGCGAGGCCAGCTTGACGTGACCGATTTCACGATCAAAGGGGGGGTCGAATTTCTCCAGACGTTGCGAGATCGTGGGGTGACGCTCTACCTGGCCAGCGGCACGGACCACGCGGACGTGGTTGCGGAAGCCGAGGCTCTCGGATACGCCAGATTCTTCAACGGCGGCATCTACGGCGCCGTCGGCGATATCGACAGTTGTTCCAAGAAGATGGTTCTCGACCGAATTTTGAAAGAGCATAACCTCCAAGGGCCGGAACTAGCCGTCTTTGGTGACGGTCCGGTCGAATTGCGAGAGTCCCGAAAACGAGGCGGCTTGGCGATCGGCATCGCGTCCGACGAGATCCGGCGCTATGGGCTGAACCTCGAAAAACGTGCCCGCCTGATCAAGGCCGGCGCGCACGTTCTCGCACCCGACTTTTCGCAGCGGGCGGAATTGCTCGAACTGCTCTTGCCGAATGCATAAGGAGGCTTACAATGAACGGGCGCCGAGGCAGGTTATGCTCTTCATTCGGCGGTGCAGGGAACGCCGTCGGTGTGAAGGTTCTTGCCATATGGGATTATCCGATTGTCGGCCGGATGTGGTGTTCCTCTAGTCTGTGAACCTATGGTGTCACGGAAGAAACCGAAACGCTTGTTGCTCAAGCAGATGATGATGCGCCGCGTTCTGCTGGCGTTAATGCCCTGTGTGGTGGGGTCGGTGTATTACTTCGGCTGGCGGAGCTTGGCGATGATTCTCTGGTCGGGCGCGGTCGGGTTCGCCGTCGAGTATGTGTTCACCCGCCTGCGAGGCGAACCCGTTACGGAGTCGGTCTTCGTTACGACGACGATTCTCGCTCTGATCATGCCGCCGACGGTTCCGTGGCACGTCCTGACGGTCGGTGCCGTCTTCGCAATCATGTTCACGAAGGAGATCTTCGGCGGTTTCGGACGGAATTTCTTCAACCCGGCCATGGCGGGTCGGTGTTTCGTCTACGTCTGTTTCCCGGTGGCGATGACCGCGGTCTGGTCGCCTGCGGCCGAAGGGACATGGGGGGCGTTGGATCGGTGGACCACGGCTGTGTCCCCAGAGGGGGAGGGAACTCCCTCTGTCATTTCTCCGTCGTCGCCCCGAGCCGTCACGGGGGCCACTCCCCTGGCGTATTTGAAATCGGGGCGGATGGTTCTGATCTCAGATGGCAAGGCCCAGGCACAGATCCCATTCGACATTCCGGAGGACCAGACGGTTCATGTGGACCGAAATTCGTTCTGGAAACGGCTCTTCTTCGGACGGGTCAGCGGGACGATGGGCGTCACCAGCATTCTGCTGGTCGTGATCGGCGGTCTGTATCTGTTCTTCTCCAGGACCGCCAGCCGAACGATCATCGTCACGGTTGTTTTGACGTATGCTCTGCTGAGCCAGATCCTCCACTGGGCGGGGGTGCCGCCGGTGCCGTCGGCGGTGACCGCGCTGCTGGGCGGCGGCTGGCTGTTCGGCGCGTTCTTCATGGCGACCGATCCGGTCAGCGCGCCCAAAACGGAACTGGGTCGTGGGATCTATGCGGCCCTTATCGGCACGTGCAGCGTGGTGATCCGGAACTTCTCGATCTTCAACGGAGGTCTGATGTTCTCCATCCTGATCGGCAACATGTTCGCGCCGATCATCGATTATGGCGTCAAGACCCTCGCAGCGTCGGCTGCCCGCAGACGGCAGGGGAAGGAGCCTATCGCCTGATGCGTCAGACCGGTGCCTATCCTGTCGTCTACATGTTCATCGTCACCGCGGCGTTCAGCTCGGTCGTGATCGGATTATCGGCTTTGACGCGAGAGCGAGTCCAGGCCAACGCCAGGCAGGCCCTGGAGGTGGCGGTGCTCCAGGTTCTGCCCGTCGAGGAAGGCCAGACGCAGCCTCTGCGCGGGGCCCAGATCCACCAGCGGTTTACCGAGCGGGTCCGCCCGCCGGACGCCTCCACCGGTGGTGCATACACCCTGCAACAGGATGGACAGATCGTCGCCTATGCGGTGCCTTTTCAAGGGCAGGGGTTCTGGGCGCCCATTCGCGGCATCATCGGCGTCGCGGCCGACAGGAAGACCGTGACCGGGATTGCGTTCTACGAGCAGAGCGAGACGCCGGGTTTGGGGGCGGAGATCGTCAAGCCTGCGTTCCGCAGCCAGTTCGAGGGCAGGACGCTCGCACCGGGTGAAAGGCCGATCGCCATACGCCGGCCCGGCGCGGATCTGGGCCAGAACGATGTGTATGCGGTCACCGGTGCCACGCAGACGAGCGTGAGGGTCGAGAGTATGATCAATCAGGCCATTCGGGACTGGCGGGCCGGTCTCGACGGCGAAGGGGGCTTGCCATGACTCCGACGCCAGGGGCCAAGACCCCGAGCATTGCGATGCAGGGCTTGTGGCGGGACAACCCGATCTTCGGCCAGGTCCTTGGGATTTGTAGCACGCTGGCGGTGACGAATCTCGTTCTGAACACCCTCGTGATGTGTGTCGGGCTGGTGTTTGCGCTGTCGCTCAGCGCTACTACCGTCTCGATCCTTCGCAACTACACGCCTCGGAACATCCGCATGATGGTCGAGACCCTGATCATTGGGTTCTACGTGATCATCGTGGATGTCATGTTGGGGGCCTACTGGCCGTCCATGCGGGCCAATCTCGGGCCGTACGTGGGTCTGATCATCACCAACTGCATCGTGATGGGACGGTGCGAGGCCTGCGCGAACAACCAGCCGCCCGGCAAAGCGTTCCTCGACGGTTTCTTCAACGCGCTGGGCTATACGTTCATCCTGCTGCTCATCGCGGTGCCCCGCGAGTTGCTCGGACTGGGGACGTTTCTGGGCCGGCCGGTTCCGTTCTTCTCGGGGCCCGCCTGGGACAAGTGGATCATCATGGTGACCCCGCCGGGGGCGTTCTTCATGCTGGCCATGGTGGTCTGGTTCTTTCGATGGGTCCAGCAGAGAGGACAGGAGGCAAAGAAATGAACCTGAGCGCCGAGATCGGAGAGGCTTTCGTCGTATTCATCGCGGCCATCTTCACGCAGAACATCCTGCTGGCGTACTTCCTGGGGCTGTGTCCGTTCATCGGGGTCTCTCGGGAGATCAAGGCGGCGTTCGGCCTGGGCCTGGCGGTCATCTTCGTCATGACGTGCACAACGTCGCTCAATTGGGTGGCCTATCACCTGGTTTTGGTTCCGTTGGGTCTGGAGTACTTTCGATTCATCCTGTTCATTATCATCATCGCGGCCTTTGTGCAGTTCGTGGAAATGGCGGTGGAGCGGTATTCGCCCTTGCTGTATCAACAACTCGGGGTCTTCCTGCCTCTGATCACGGTCAACTGTGCGATTTTTGGGGCGGCGCTGTTCATGGTGATTCGCAACTACAGCTTCGTCGCCACAATCGGCTACGCCTTCGGCAGCGGCGTCGGCTGGTTTCTGGCGATCATGGCCATGGCCGGCATCCGGCAGAGGTTGGCTAACGACCGCATCCCTCGCGGCTTACAAGGCCCTGGGATTACGTTGATTCTGGCGGGCCTGATGGCATTGGGCTTTATCGGGTTCGCAGGGGTACTCCAGGGACGGTGAACCAGACGGAATTCGAGGGGTTTTGATGCTCGGTTCGACGCTTCTTTCCATTTTGATTGTAAGCTCTATCGCGGCGACCTTGGCGGCGGGTTTGGTCGTTTCCGAACGATTCCTCGCCGATTACGGCCCGTGCAAAATCACCATCAACGAGGAGCGGGAATTAACCGTGCAGGGAGGCAAGCCCTTGTTGTCGATGCTGACGGCGGAGAAGATCTTCATCCCCAGCGCCTGCGGCGGACGAGGCACGTGCGGCCTGTGCAAGGTGAAGGTGCTTGAAGGCGCCGGAGCGATCCTTCCGACCGAGGAGCCGTACTTGAACAAGGAGGAGCGGGCGGCCCAAGTGCGGTTGTCCTGCCAGGTCAAGGTCAAGAACGATCTGCGGATCCAGATCCCGCGGGAGTTGTTCTCGATTCGTGAGTATATAACCCGTTGTACGAGGATCCGAGATCTTACACACGACATCAAACTGTTTCGCTTCCAGTTGGTCGAACCGGCGACGATGGATTATATCCCCGGTCAGTACGTCCAACTGCAAACACCGGCATACGAAAAGAGCCCGACGCCGGTGTATCGGGCTTATTCAATTGCCTCAGACCCTGCGGAGAAAGGGATCATCGAACTGATCATTCGCCTGGTACCCAACGGGATCTGCACGACCTATTGTTTCAACCATCTCAAAGAGGGCGATGAAATGCGGTTCAACGGTCCTTATGGGAGCTTTCGTCTCTCGGACACGCAGGCACCGATTGTTTTCATCGCCGGTGGTTCGGGCATGGCTCCGATCAAGTGCATCCTGCACCATATGAAGAACACGCAGAACCAACGGGAGGCGGTGTATTTCTTCGGGGCCAATCGGGTCAGAGATATGTTCATGGTCGAGGAGATGCGACAATTCGAATCGGACCTGGCGAATTTCCGGTTCGTGCCGGTGGTCGCAAAGCCCCAGGAGGGGGAAACTTGGAACGGTCAGACCGGTTTAGTTACGCAGGCCGTGCAGCGGGACGTGACGAACGGGGCTTTTTGCGAAGCCTATTTGTGCGGCAGTCCGGGCATGATCGAAGCCTCGATCAAAGTCCTCAACGAATTGGGTGTTACGAACGATCGGGTGTTCTACGACAAATTCGCGTGAGGGGACCGTATGAAACAGGGACCGGACGAACAGAAACTGAACATCACGTTGAGGAGCTCTGCCTTGGTGGCCGGCGGCTTCATGGGCGATGACCCGCGTAGCGTGATTGAAGTGATCGACGCGGATGTGGGGCAGTTGTCTCGTCTGGGTATGACCGTCAAGGAACTAGCCGCACGGATGCAGGAGATCACGAACAAAGCCGCCGCGGCGCAGGGGCTGTGGGTGGAGATCGCTCCAGGCCGGGAGGCCCAGGTGGACGAGACCCGGGGATCTTCCCCCTGTCCGTGGCGGCATCAAGGTCGTTACTTCAAACGGATCACCACCGTCCGGCGCACGGACTCCGACGAGGTCGTACGCTGGTCGGATCTGGGGATGCACATGATTGCCATGCACGGGTTCTTCGAAGGCAAAGGCTCAATGTTTCGACTCGAGCCTGACGATCTGGTCAAGATGTTGTTTTGATCGTGCTAACGGTTCTTGGGTTCGCATGCCATTTCCCGACGCCGAACCGAACCATTCGGCGACTCCAACCCTATATATTCTGTAGCGAGAGGTCGCAGGGGCAAAGTGCGACCTCAAGGATGGGGAAGGAGTTGTCATGGGCGTGCGACTGTATTGTCAACCCGATCTCAAGCAACCTGTCATGATCTGCGGCTGGTCCGGGATCGGTAGAGTCGGACTGGTCGCCGTCAACACAATGCGACGACTGACGGAGGCCGAACCCTTTGGGGAGATCGAGCCGGAGGGCTTTTTTGAGCCTTCCCGAGCCTTGATCGTCAACGGGTTGATTGAAGAAATGCGCTTTCCTGCGACCCGATTCTATGCCTTTCACGGACCGCAACGAGATTTTGTCTTTCTCGTAGGTGAGCAGCAGCCCTCGGATCCCAACAAGACTTACGAGATGGCTGAAATGGTTCTGGATGTCGCGGATATGCTGGGTTGCCGCAGGATCTACACGGCGGGCGCGGGGGTAACGACGATTCACCATACGAACAAGCCGAAAGTGTGGGCGGTACCGAACCAGCCGAATCTGATTTGCGAGATTCGTGAATACTCCAACACCATCCTGATGTCGGAGATTGGGGACCGGCAAGGCGAAGGAGCCATCACCGGTCTCAACGGCCTATTGTTGGGAGTGGCCAAGAGCAGGGAGGTGGAGGCGATTTGTCTGATGGGGGAGGTCCCTTACTATCTGCAGGGGGCCCCATGGCCCTATCCGAAGGCGTCGATTTCCATATTGGAAGTCCTCGGCGAGATCCTCCAGGTGCCGATGGATCTGCGAGAGCTCCAGGAGACCGCCGAGAAGGTGAATGCGAACATTGACCAGGTCCTCGAGGCACTGGCGGCCGCGGACGAACTCCCCGAGCAGATTCGAGAGGAGATGAAGATCCTACGGCGCCCCAGGCGGTCAGACTTGGGTCCGATTACCGAAGCGGAACAGAAGGATATTCTGGAGCATATCGATGAGCTCTTTAGAAACGATTCCCACAAGGAGACCTGAAATCTTTCGCTTCACGTCGCAACCAAGGCTGGAGAAACCTTCGTTGATTGTGGGCTGGATGAAGGATGTCGGGGATGTGAGCCGGGGTGTGGCCGATTTCCTGGCCCACGCCGCCGGCGGGCGCAGTTTTTGCCAGATCGAACCGACGGATTTTTTCGCGGTGGGCGGGGTGACCGTCGAGAGCAACATTGCGACATTCCCGCAGAGCCGGTTCTTCCACGATGATCACAGTAAACTGCTGCTGTTGCGGTCCGACGAGCCCCAATCGCGACGGTATGAGTTTCTCAGCGCGGTGCTGGACTTGGCGGAGTGCTTCAAGGTGGAGTCTGTGTACACGGTCAACGGCATCGCGTCGATGATCCCTCACACGTTCGACCGCAGGGTATTCGGGGTTTTCAACAGTGTCGAGGTCCAGCGCAAACTCAAATGGCACCTGCCCATCGGGTTGCGTTGGCAGGGGACGCCGCACATGAGCACGTATCTGCTCTGGTTGGCCGGGCGCAGGGGTCTCCAGGCGGCGGGGCTTTGGCTTGAGGTGCCGTTTTACCTTTCCGATCGCCAGGACGCCCAGGCGATCCGATCGGCTGTGTTGTTGTTAAGTCGGATCCTCGGCTGGCATTATGAGACTGAGGAGTTGGACCAACGTGTAAAAGAACAGGAGGAAATGCTCGCCAACCTGCGGCAAGAGGACATCGAG
The DNA here is from genome assembly GCA_018055905.1 of Phycisphaerae bacterium. Classification (GTDB taxonomy): domain Bacteria; phylum Planctomycetota; class Phycisphaerae; order Sedimentisphaerales; family Anaerobacaceae; genus PLanc-01. The sequence continues at coordinate 6,016 of JAGPGT010000009.1, read as the reverse complement.
ATCGACGCCAGGATCCAGAGGCTTGAGCAGGGGGAGTCCCTGGAGAGCCACGAGCAAGTCGAACTGATCGAGGCCATCCGGGGGGCGTTTCGCAGGCATGGATAGACTGCTGTGATCGGGGCCGGGCGGGCCGACCCGGTTGAGTTTATCGGGAGTGACAGGGAATGTCGGACCACATCGTGTTTCAGGATTGTCCGGACTGGCAGAAGGAGGCCATCAAGTCTTACTGGCAACAGAAGGTTCCGAGGATCAAGAGGCTTCTGACGCGATTCCCGGAAGATCAACGGGAATTGCGTCTGACCGTGACGCACAAGCCCAAGCGGCATGACGTGCGTGTCGTTCTGCTCTTGCCCACCGGTTCGTTGGCCGCAGAGGTTTCGTCACCGACGGATCGGGAGGCGATCGACGCGGCGGTCGACAAGTTGGTCGGAGGAATCCGACGACACAAGGATCTAGTCCGTCGCGCGCACCTGCACGACCGCAAGTGGTACCGTAAGGAGTTGTCCCGGTCGGTGGAGTCGAAACTGAGGCCGCAACCCTGCAGTCTGGACAAAGAGGCATTTTTCCGTCTTCTGACCCCTTTGATGGAAAGGCTTTCGGATCATGCCCGCCAAGAGCTGATGATTGCCGAGTTGCAGGGGCGGATCGGACGTGAACAGGTGGTGGTGGACGATCTGCTCGACGAAGTCATCGTGCGGGCGTGGTCCCGTCTGGACCGGTGGGATGACCGCCGGCCTTTGGAGGTCTGGCTGACTCAACTCTTGCATGAAACCCTTGATGAGCAAATCGCCACGGCGGGAAAGGCTTTGCCCCTCGCCGCTCCGGCCGAAGTGTATGACTCCGTCCGTCAACACTTGGAAAGTCCTCTCGCCGACGACACCCCCGTTTGGGAAATTCCTCATCTGGTGACGTTCGAAGATGTGTTGCCCAGCTCTGAAGCGGACGAACCCTGGATCCAGTTGGCGGCCATCGATCAGATGAAATGGGTTATGACGCAACTGAGCGATGTCCCTTCCCCCCAGCGGAGGGCATTCACTTTGCATGTGCTCGACGGGTGGGAGCCTGACGAGGTCGCGATGATTCAGGGGCGGTCTGTGGACGAGGTCCGTGGCGACATCAAGGAAGTTCAACGGATGCTGCGAAGCCGGCTGGCAAGCGAGTCGGAAATGCATCCTTCCGGTTCGTCTGCCGCTCGTCATGCGGAGTAGGCCGTGTACCCCCTCCCCGGCTATTCCGGACGGCAGGGTACCACCCTGTCCATCGTGTTGCCAGGAGGTGCGGTAGAGGGGATTCTCCTAATGGGTGGGAGGTCTGTCCCAATTTTCCCGATACGCCGCGCGAGGATGAATTTCGGTTGCCATGACCTGCCCGGCGGGGCATAATGACTCCGAGATCCGAAAAACCCGCTGCGAGCGTGGCGGAACTGGCATACGCGCCAGGTTTAGGTCCTGGTGTCCGTAAGGACGTGGAGGTTCGACTCCTCTCGCTCGCATTTGGCCCATGGATTGCAGGCTGGTGCAGGAGAAGTCATGGCCCGATGCCTTGTGATAATGATGGTCTGCCTCGCGTCTCTCCTATCGCTGGTTTCCTGCACTTCGGTTCGAGCGCCTGGTGTTTCCACGCGACCGGTGGCGGTCCTCGGCGCTTCGTCGCAGGACGTCGCGGAACTTGAGGCCAGACTGGCGGAGGCCGTGTCGCTGGAGTTCGAAGGCATCCAATTCACGTCCGGCCGGATCGCGGGCCGGTCTGTCGTCGTCGCCTGGACGGGTGTCGGAAAAGTCAATGCGGCCATGGTGGCCACCCTCCTGATCGAGCATTTCCAACCGACGCGGGTGGTGCTCACGGGAATCGCGGGGGCCATCGATCCCAATCTGGAGCCGGGGGACATCGTCGTCGCCAGACGGACCGCTCATCACGACATGGGCTACATCGGACCGGTGGGACTGGAGCCGGGTGGTGTGAGAAATCGCCTGACGGAGGAGACGAACCCCACGTTTTTCCCCGCCGACCCCGACCTGTTGGCCGCCGCCCGACACGCGGCGGGCACAACGACCTTCGACCCGATCGACCATTTCAACGGCCAACGCCCCCCACGGGTTGTCGTCGGGACGCTCGTCACAGGCGACACCTTCGTGGCGTCCCAAACCCAGAGTCGCAAACTGGCGGAGATGTTTGGTGCCGATGTGGTGGATATGGAAGGGGCGGCCGTCGCGCAGATCTGTCACCAACGCGGCATCGGGTGCCTGGTCCTTCGCAGCATCGCCGACAAGGCCGACCACAGCGCGGTTGTGGACAAGCAGAAATTCTATGCCCTGGCGGCCAAGAACGCGGTGCGACTGGTCGTCGAGGTTCTCGAAAATCTGGGGAAATGAGGACGCGGAATGCTGAAAGACCGCTTCAAATTCGAGAAGCATCGCACAAATCTGCGGACCGAGACGGTGGCCGGAGTCACGACCTTCCTGACCATGGCCTATATCATTTTCGTGAACCCGAACATTCTGGGCGACGCCGGCATGGACAAGAACGCCCAGATCGCCGTGACGTGTCTCGTGAGCGCCATTGCGACAATCGCCGCCGGGCTCTTCGGCAAGGCTCCCATCGCTATGGCCCCCGGCATGGGGCTCAACAGCTTTTTCGCTTACACGCTCGTGGCGCGGGAGCAGGTCAGTTGGCAGACTGCCCTGGGGGCGGTCTTCATTTCGGGCCTGGTGTTTCTAATCTTGACGTTGATCGGTCTGCGAAAGAAGCTCGTCGAAGCGATTCCCCAGGGTCTGATCGCAGCCATCGCTGTGGGCATCGGCCTATTCATCGCCTTCATCGGCCTGGGCAATCTGGGCTTGATCCTGCGGGATGAAAAGACGTTGTTCGCATTTGGCGACGTAAGGCAAGCGACGGTCTGGATCGGCCTGCTCGGATTGGCGGTGATGATCGCGCTCAGTGCGCTTCGGGTCAAAGGCTCTCTGCTGATCGGCATCTTCGTAGCGACCATCACGGCGGGGTTGCTTGGCTATGTGAATAAGCCCGCTGGTTGGGTGTCGCTCGACTGGCCCGTGTACAAGGTCGCCTTGCACCTGGATATCGTCGGCGCAATGAAGATCAGCCTCTGGGGCAGCATCTTCACCCTGATGTTCATCGACCTGTTTGACAGCATCGGCACGCTGGTCGCCTGTTGCGAGAAGGCAGGCATGCGTGACGAGCGAGGCCAGATCCGCGGCCTGGATCGCCTGCTCGGCATCGATGCGGTCGCGACGATGATCGGAGCTTTGTTGGGGACTTCGACGACTACGTCCTACGTCGAGTCCGCCGCCGGCATCGAGCAGGGCGGTCGGACGGGCTTTACCGCCGTGGTGACCGGGGTACTCTTTCTCCTGGCGATGTTCTTCGTCCCGGTGATTGCAATCGTGCCTGGCTATGCAACCGCGCCGGCCTTGATCGTAGTGGGGTACTTCATGATGAAGGAGGCCCGAAAGATCAATCTCCGCAAGGCCGATGAGCTGATTCCCTCGTTGATTATCGTGGTGATGATCGCGGCGAGCTATCAGATCAGCCTGGGTCTGGCGCTGGGATTCGTATCGTTCGTCGTTTTGAAGGTCGTTCGGGGCCGATTCAGGGAGATTCGTGGAGCGATGTGGTTGATCGCCGGCTTATCGCTGGCGTTTCTGGCTATCCGCTGGTGGCCGGTGGGATAGGGGTCGTTCTGTAAAGGAGTGACGAAAATGGGCAAGATCGGGATCGGAGTGAACATGGAATTTGTCCGGCACGCGGACAAATCTTTCGAGTGGGGCGTCGAGAAGGCGGCCCAACTGGGCTACGAGTACGTCGAGCCGATGGTGCACTGGGGCCGCGAGCTGCTCAGCGAGGCGGGGTACTTTCACAGCGTTTCAATGCTGGACGACCCGTATCGAGTGAAGCGGGCCTGCGAGAAGGCCGGTATCAAGCTCTCCGGCCTCTCGGCCCACACGCCCCTGTGCAAGCCGGAGATCGGCACGGAGTACCTCAAGCAGGCGATTCGCTTCGCCGCCGAGTGCGGCGCGCCGGTGGTCAACACGGACGAAGGCCCCAAGTCCGCCTGGACGACCGAAGACGAAGACTTCACGCTGATTCGCTACACGCTGAAGGAGGCTTCGCTTGTGGCCGAGCCGCGCGGCATCCTGATCGGCATCGAACCACATCAGCAGTACAGCAAGACGCCGGAGGGCCTGGACCGTATCCAGAAGCTCGTGAAATCCAAGGCCATCGGCATCAACTTCGACACGGGCAACAGTTATCTTGGTGGGCAGGACCCGATCAAGTGGCTCAAACACGTCAAGACCCGCCTCGTCCATCTGCACGCCAAGGACATCTCGATCCAGCAATCGACCGCCGAGCGAGGCAAGGTCACCGGTACCCCGGTCGGCTGCGCTTGCGGCGACGGCGTCATCGACTGGAAGAAGGTCGTCGAGGTCTGCCAGACGATCTCTCGCGACATCGTCTTCAGCGTCGAGTGCGGCACGATCGAGCAGGCCGAGCGAAGCATCCAGCATCTCAAGCAGTTTGTTTGATGAAAGGTGGACCGTCCATGATTCGATTGAACTTGCTGTTTGTCGCGCTGGTCGTCGTACTTGCCGGTTTGCCGCCTGCGCAGGCACAGCAGTCTTTTCAACTCACGACGGATGCCAACAGCGTGTTTATCCGAGCGGGCGAATCGCTGGTTCTTCAGTACCGCTACAACAGCGTGCCATTCAAGCCGTACCTCAAGGAGCTCTATACTCCTGGTGGCGTGAACTTCCTGCTGGATGCGCCTTGGGACCATCTGCACCACCATGCCCTCATGTTTGCGGTCGCGGTCGATGGGGTGAACTTCTGGGAAGAAACGCCGACGGCAGGACACCAGCAGCACGAGGGATTTGACAGTACGCGGGTTGACTCGCGGAAGGGTGCGGCCCGTGCGGGATTCACAGAGAGGATTCGTTGGATCGCCTCCCAGGACCGGCCTCCCTCTCTGCTGGAGAGCCGCAGTGTCACCGTATGCCGGGTGCCTGAAGTGAACGCCACCGTGTTGGTGTGGCAAAGTGATTTCGAGCCTCCCAAGGGCATCCAACAAGTGACTCTGTCCGGTTCGCACTACTTCGGGCTGGGTTTGAGATTCGTGCGATCGATGGATGGAAGCGACTTCTTCAACGCCGATGGTAAGGAAGGAACGATCTTCCGGGGCGAAGAGCGGCTTGTTCAATCGAACTGGTGCGCCTACACCGCGGCGGTCGACGGCAAGCCCGTGACGGTGGCCATGTTCGGTCACCCCGACAACTTCCGCCCAACCACTTGGTTCACGATGGCCACCCCCTTCGCCTACATCTCTGCGACACTGAATCTCCATGCAGAGCCGTTGGTTGTGCCCGCCGACAAACCCTTGTCGTTGCGATATGCGGTCGCCGCGTGGGACGGCAAGGTGGACGCGGAGCAGATTGGCTCGGTCTATCGATGGTTTGTGAACGATTTCCGGCGGTTCTAAACGTGTCTGGAAGGAGCGGATTCAAATGGCAAGCGGTAGCAAATCGTTTTACCATATCAGATTTCTGCGTCGGTCAATGTCTCCACGAATACCAGAGCCGCCGGCGTGCCGATCTTGCCCAGGGCTTCGACCGCCGCAACGGCGATGTAGACATCGTCGGTGTTTCGGATCAGTCCGATCAGAGCGCTGACCGCCCGTAGTTCCCGCCGTTGCCCCAGAATCCATGCAGCTCGCAGCGGCGTCTGTCGCTGAGGATGGTTAAGGGCAAGAATCAGTTTCTCGAAATAATCCTTGGAATTGTAGAAGCACCGGATATCCAATCCGCATTCAGGACACTGCGTCAAGTCCTCCGCGAAGTCTCTCCAACATCCTGGACAGTAATATCTCGTAGTCTCTCTCTCTTCCTGGGAGTCTGCCGGCCTAATAGACGAGGAAAACCCAGGCGAGCACTGGAAAGCTGATGGCCATGGGACCTGCGAAGACTACCGCGCGCAGCGCCTTGGGCATATCCAAACCAAAGGTCAG
>JAGPGT010000161.1 GCA_018055905.1 Phycisphaerae bacterium | reverse complement strand
ATTGGGATATAACAGCCTCAGCGGACCTCCCAACCCTTGCCCCGGTGCCGCTGCCGGCGTTCGACCGGCACATCTCTCTGACCGAACTTTTTTCCCCGATACCAGATCCACTGAGCACCACTATGTTGCTTGTAGACCTCCGGTTCACTGTCTCCGTTCGATCCCACCCTCAAAATCCGTCTGGACATTGAAAAGCCGTGGCCCTCAGACGATATCCAACCCCCAAGGCCTGCGATACGATCGGCTCAGCATACGGTTGGCTTCGTCGTCATCCACGAAACGCTCGGTCTGGGCGTTCCAGTAGAGTTTGCGGTCCCGTCGAATGGCAATGTGGCCAAGCTGGCACATCGAACAGGTGCGGTGACCGACTTCCGCGTCCGCCATCGTGGTCGCTTTGTGTTTGATGCCGTAGAGGAAGTCCTCTTTGTCCTGACGCTGCGGAAGGCGAACGTCGCTGTCCTTGAGCTTGATCCGGAGGATCGCCGGGTCGCTGGCGGTCATCTGCCCGCCCAGCCAGGGGGCGTGGATCCAGCCGTCTTCTCCTTCAACCCGCAGGAAAGCACCCTGGTCCGTGTGGTAATCGAGCACGACGCCGTCATCGTAACGGTATTGGACCTGGAAGTTCAGCAGGACATCCCAGAGACCGGAGCCCGGGGCCGGGTATTCGCCCTTGCCCTCCACGCTCACAGGGCCAGTTTGTTCGCTGTCGTGGGCCTGCTGGGCGACATCGATCATATGAGCCCCCCAGTTCGTCACCATACCCTCGCACGTGTCGCGGCATCGCATCCAGCCGGGACGAGTGTAGGCGCGGACCGGATGGACGCGGTCCACCGTGTACGGCTTCAGCGGAGCCGGGCCCACCCACATTTCGTAGTCCAGGCCCTCGGGGACAGGTTCGGGCACAGCGGACCCTCCGGCCACGTCGCCCGTGGGGACGCCCACCTCGATGCGTTTGATCTGGCCGAGGTAGCCGTTGCGGACCAGTTCCGCAGTCTTGTGCATGTACGCATCGCTGCGGCACTCGCTGTCTGTCCGGAACGTGACGCCGTGATTCTTGACGGCGTCGGCCAGGACACGGCCCTCGGTGATGGAAAGAGTCAGCGGCTTCTCGCAACTGACATGCTTGCCCCGCCGCACCGCTGCCAATGAGATGGGCACGTGCCAATGGTCCGGCGTGGAATTCATCACCGCGTCGATGTCCTGGCGAGCCAGCACGTCGCGCCAGTCGGCGTAGGCGCGACAGTCACCGTTTTGATAGTGCTGATCCACCGCCTGCTTGGCCTGCTCCAGCCGCCACCGATCCACGTCACAAACGGTGACCACTCGCGCATCGGCAGAATTCAGGAAGGGCTTTAGATTGGCGTACAGAGCTTGGCGTCCCATCCCGATCATCGCGATCGTGATCCGGTTCGAAGGAGCATCCTTTCCCAGCGCAGACGAGGGAACGATCTCCGGCAATTTGACAGCGAGTCCGCCCGCCCCGATCGCGAGGAGCATTTGTCGTCGTGTGAACGTCGTGTCGCAATGGTCTGTGTTCTTCATGGGAGTCTCCATGGACCAGGCCTTGAATTTCCTGCTCGTTCCCACAGAGTATCCGCTTCGCCCCTCGGTTTCAACCGCCCGCCGCTGCAGGCGTGCAAATCTTGACTATCCTGATCCCAGCGATATACTTGCCGGACGTTTCCATTAGCCCCTTTCTAGAGAGGTCAGAATGCAACTGATATCCAGAAAATCTCGGCTCAAGGGCGTCGTTTCGATCCCCGCCTCGAAATCCCATACGATCCGCGCCGTCGCCATCGCATCGCTGGCCGAGGGCGACAGCGTTATCCGCAATCCGCTCTGGTCCGGCGACACCGAGGCCGCGGTCCTGTGCTACCGGGCATTCGGAGCCAACATCGACACGAGCGACGACAAGGCCTGGAAGGTGACCGGCCTCGGCGGCAAGATCACCCCGCCCAAAGAGACCATCGACGTGCTCAATTCCGGCACAACTCTTCGCGTCGCGATGGGCTCGGCGGCCCTGGCCGAGCCGGGCGCTGCGACGACCTTCACAGGCGACGAGCAGATCCAGAGCCGCCCAATCGCTCCCTTAATGCAATCGCTGGAGGAGTTGGGAGCCAAGTGCGTCAGCCTCAAGGGCAACGGCAAGGCCCCCGTCCGTGTTTGGGGCGGACTCCGCGGCGGGCGGACCTCCATCGCCGCCTTCACGAGCCAGTACCTCTCGAGCCTGCTGATGTGCACGCCGCTGGCCCCGGCCGATACCGACATTGAAGTCACCCTGCTCAACGAACCCGGCTACGTCCAAATAACCCTGGACTGGCTGGACAAGCAAGGCATCCAATACGACCGAGACGGCCTGCGGCGCTTTCACATGCGGGGCGGCCAGAGCTACAAGGCCTACGACCTGCCCGTGCCGGCGGATTTTTCCAGCGCAACGTTCTTCCTGTGTGCAGCGGCCCTGTTCGGCGACGGCGTCACACTCCAAGGCCTGGATTTCTCCGACAGCCAACCGGACAAGGCGGTTGTCGATTATCTCCGCGCCATGGGGGCCGACATCGTCACCGACCCCGACGGCATCACCGTCAAGGCCTCGTCGCTCAAGGGCATCACCATCGACATGAACGCCACGCCCGACGCTCTGCCGGCGATGGCGGTCACCGCGGCGTTCGCCGAGGGAACCACCCGACTGATCAACGTGCCCCAGGCCCGCAGCAAGGAAACCGATCGGATTCGGTGTATGGCCGAGGAATTGACGAAAATGGGGGCTCAGGTCGAAGAACTGCCCGATGGTTTGGTCGTACATCACAGTAAGCTCTCGGCGGCGCATCTCGACGGGCGGAGCGACCATCGGATCGTCATGGCTCTGTCGCTGGCGGCGCTGGGGCTCGAAAAACCCTCCACAATCGAGACCGCTGAGGCGATCAAGGTCACATTCCCGGAATTCGTCACGCTGATGAACGCTCTCGGCGGAGACATGCAGATCAAAGGCGAACGATGAAGATCGTATTGGCGGGTCCCAAAGGCGCGGGCAAGAGCTCCGTGGCGGCCAAACTGGCCGAACGGACCGGCCTGCAGGCGATCGAGACCGACCGCCTGATCGAGGAGTGCTTCGAACGCGACACCGGCGAAAAGCATACCTGCCGGGAGATCTTCATCGAGCACGGCGAGCAGGTGTTCCGCGACATCGAGAGAAAGGTTGCGGTCCAACTGGCCGAAGCGGACTGGAAACTGATCGTGTGCGGGGGATCGAGCCTGCTGGACCCTGCCAGCCGACGCGCCCTGCGCAAAAACGCCATCCTGATCTACCTGACCGCCAACTCGGAAACGTTGTGGAATCGCATCGCCCAAGGCGGGCTGCCCCCCTGGCTGCGCGGCCCCGACGCCAGAGCCCAGCTCGACAAGAACGTCGCGTACCGCGAAGAACTGCTGGGTCCGTATGCCGACGCGGTGATCGACACGAGCGACAAGACGCCTGAGCAAATCGCTGAGATCGCGGTCCAACACATCATCGAGGAACTGACCATTCGCAGCCGGGCGGCCAACACCTACGGCGACATCATCCGCATCACCACATTTGGCGAAAGTCACGGCCCCGCCATCGGCGCGGTTCTCGACGGGGTCAGGCCCGGCATCGATTTCTCTCCCCAGGAGATCCAAGCCCAACTGAACCGCAGACGCCCCGGCCAAAGCGAAGTGACCACGCCCCGCGACGAGAAGGACCAGGTCGAGATCCTCTCCGGCGTTTTCCAGGGCAAGACCACCGGCGCCCCGATCGCGATGGCCATCTTCAACCGCGACCACAACTCTTCAAAGTACGAGGGCATCAAGGATCTCTTCAGGCCGGGCCACGCGGACTTCACCTATTATCGCAAGTACGGCATTCGCGACTACCGCGGCGGCGGGCGGTCCTCCGGCCGTGAGACAGCCGGTCGTGTCATGGGCGGCGCCTTTGCTCGACAGGAACTGGCCAAGCGAGGCGTCCGGATCGTCGCTCACGCAGTCGAGATCGCCGGAATTGTGGCGAACCGGTGCGACTATGACGCGATCGAATCGAATCCGGTTCGTTGTGCGGACCCCGAGGCCGCCGAACGCATGGTCCAGGCGATCCTGGCGGCCAGGGACGACAACGACTCGGTGGGCGGGGTTGTACAACTCGAAATCCACGGCCTGCCGGCGGGCTTGGGCGACCCAGTCTTTCAGAAGCTCGATTCCCGCCTGACGGCCGCGATCATGACTCTCGGCGCGGTCAAGGGCATTGAGGTGGGCAAAGGGTTTGCCCTGACCCGGATGCGGGGCAGCCAGTCCAACGACAACATGGCCGACGGCGGCTTCGTCTCCAACAATGCCGGCGGCATCACCGGCGGCATCTCCACCGGCCAGCCGGTCCTCCTGCGGATCGCGATCAAGCCTACCTCGTCGATCGCCAAACCTCAGCGGACTCTGGATACGAACATGCAGAACCAATCCATCGAGACCCACGGCCGACACGATCCTTGCATTGTTCCCCGCGTAATCCCGGTGATCGAGAGCATGGCGGCCCTGGCCTTGTTCGACGCCTGGGAAGTCCAGGACCGTCTCCGTCCCGGCTGGAACCGCTGATCGGATCGCGTGGTCTTCCGATCTGCGCCCAAGACTTCCGCCACGTCCACAAAATCAAAGATGCCCTTGCAATTCGCCGGGATTTCGCCTAGAAATGTAAGACAGAATTGATATTGCAAACCCAGTTGGGTCAACAATCAACGTGCTTACAGGAGTATACCCCGTGTTTGGATGTCATCTCGGACGCTTGTTCCAAGTCACCGTTGCCGGCGGTTCCTACCAGGAAGGCCTGACCAGCATGATCCAAGGAGTCCCGCCGGGAATCCTGCTGACCGAACAGGAAATCTACGGCGACCTGCTCCTGCGAAAACCCGGTGCCGACGAATTGTCCAGCCCTCGTAAAGAACCGGATCTACCGGTGATTTATACAGGCGTCAACGCCGCCGACACGATCGAGAACGCCGGCAACAAAAACCACACCAACGGCACCCCCCTGACGATCCTGATTCCAAATCTGGACCGCCATTTCATTCACATCAAGCAATACCAGGACACCAACCGTACGCCCCGCCCGGGCCACGCCTCTTACGCCAGCTTCGTGAAGTACGGCCCGGATGACGACGCGATCGGCGCCGGCATCTTCAGCGGCCGGTATACCTCGACCATCGTGGCCGCCGGTTACGTGGCCAAGAAGATTCTCAAGAAGTGTGGCATCGAGGTTTTCGCCTACGCCAAGGAGATCGCAGGGGTACGGTGCCCCGAGGTCCCGCACGAAACCGCGCTGCGATCCACGAATGATTACAAAGCGATGCGCCATGCCCTGGACCCTTTCTACCAGGAGATCTACGTGAAAGGCCGCATCCACATGGAGATGCGGTTTCTGGAAAAGGCCGCGGTCCTGGCCCAGATCGAGAATGAGATCGACCAGATCCGCGACAAGACACCGCACATGACGGCCGAAGAGATTCGTGAACGGTTCGGCGTGCATCCGGTCGTCAATTGCCCCGACATCGACGCGGCCCAGGCGATGCTCGAAGCCTGCAACGCAATCTGCCGGCAGGGAGATTCCGCAGGAGGCGTGGTCGAAGTGATTGTGTTGGGAGCACCGGTCGGTCTTGGCGAACCGGTTTTCGCCAAGCTCGACGCGGAGCTCGGCCGGATGCTGGGCATCGGCGCCGTCAAAGGCGTCGAGGTCGGCGAGGGCTTTGCGGTCAAGGACATGACCGGGTATCAGAACAACGACCAGATGCACGCCGTGGATGGCAAGGTGGGCTTCCTCTCCAACCACGCCGGCGGCATCACCGGCGGCCTTACCACCGGTCAACCCATCATCGTCCGCCTGGCGGTCAAACCCACACCGACCATCGCCAAGCCGCAACAGACGATCGACAAGTACACACTGGAAAACACCGCCCTGGCGGCCATCACCCGTCGTGATCCGACGATCGTCGCTCGCATCTGGCCGGTCGCAGAGAACTACACCGCCCTGGTCATCCTCGACCACCTCATGATGCACTACGGCTACCAGGCGATCCGAAGCAAGATCGCGCAGGCATAACGGTCTCTGAAGACAGGCAACACGTTCGCTGAACCACGAAGGCCTTCACAGGCGAGGGGAGTGTTGGTTCTGGCACCATCAGGTGTCTTCACCTTGCCCGCTTCGCAGACCGCATAAATAGAATCAGCCCCGGGGAAACCCACCCCGAGGCTGATTGTCTGCTCTCACATCGCCGGCCCATGCTTCCTGCATAAGGCAACCCTCGCCCCCCCCAATATCACCGCACCGTCGCACTGTATGGGACCGCCATCACGGATTGCGACCACTCGGTCATATTCCCATAGACATCCCTGGCCCGGACGCGGAAATGAAGTCCCTGGTTCGCCCGACCGATGTTGACGGTCGTGAACGTCGGCGTATTGATCCAACCGCTGCTGAATCCGCCCTGATTCTGTTCCTTCGGATACTCTACACAGAGGAAGAAATACTGGACACCGCCGCTGGCGTCGGTCGCCGTCGTGGCGGTCATCTGAACATAGAAGTCGAATGGACCGCCGCCGCCGCTGATCTCGGTCGGCATGCCGTTCGGGTCGAACGTCATCGGGTTCGGAGTCGGAGGAGTCGTCTCCGTCGGCGTCTGCGTCGTCACGTAGGCCCAGCCGGACCACGGCGTCTCGTTCGTCCGCGACGAAAGGTCCCGTGCCTTGACGCGGTACGCATACCTCGTCGTGGGCGCCAGGTTCACGTCGGTATAGAACGGATCGTTGATCCAGCCGCTGGGATGAGCGCCCGGCGTGTTGCTGTCGAAGTAATACTGCACGCCGCTTTCATCGTAGGCGATCCGGGCCGTCATCGTGACCTGCGTCGGGGAATCCGCGACGATCGCCAGGATATACGGATCGGGCGTCGGCGGCGTTCTGTCGGCCCCGCCTGCAAACCGGACCTCGGACCACTTGGTCTCGTTGCCCAGAGCGTCGCGGGCCTTGACGCGGTACCCATATTCGATGTCCCTGGACAACCCGGTGTCCTTGTAAACCCGGCTCTTGATCCAGCCGCTGTCGTGACCGGTGCCGTGGACGCACTCGAAGTAGTACTCGACATCCCAACCCCAGGCGTCGATCGCCTCGCGGGCGGTCATCTCGACGACGATGCTGCCGCCGAGGAGCGCGATGCCCGACTTCATCTTCGGGGCCTCTTCCCACTCGACCGGGTCCGGCATCGGCGGAGTCGTGTCCCGCACCAGCCAGCATTCCGAGAAGAAGGACAAATCCAACGTGTTGACGCGGGAATCGAAGTTGAAATCGGCGCCCTTACACCAGCCGCCGACCGGGATGCAACCTTCGTTGAGCCATTGCGTGGCGAACCGGGCGAAGTCTACGAAGTCGATGATACCGTCATAGGCCAGATCGCAGAACTTGCAGGGCTCGCGGATCACATAATGATAGCCCATATCCACTTGGCCGGAGTCTGGCGTACCATCGGTGCGGGTCGTGTACCGGGACATCCCGGCCGCGCCGGCGGTGGTGCTGCCGGCATTGACGCACGGGCTGGCGGGACTCAGATAGAAATTGCCGAGCGGACCAGGCACAAACAACGGGTCGTTGGCCTTCGTCGGGATCCCGCGGAGGACGCCGTCGCCATAGACCAGCGTGCAACCGTTATCGACATAGACGTCGTTGGGCCCGACGATGATGTTGCTGTAGGACACGTGGAGCTTGCCGCACTGGCGGTCGAGCTCAAAACCCGTGCCCACGGCCAGTTCGGTCCCAAGACGGCCTCCGTTCTTCCAGAAGATGCTGTCGACGACCTTGGCGTCGCTGAAGGAGCCGCAGAACAGACCGCCGCCGAAGCCACTGGTGGTGTCCGTCGGGTTGCCCGGCGACGAGTTACCGACAAACGTGCAGTTGCGGATCGTCGGCGTGGCATACCAGTTCGTGGAGATGCCGCCGCCGTCGCGGAACGCCAGGTTGCTGAGGATCAGACAGTTCACGATGGTGGAGCTGTTCTCACCGCGGAGGTAGAGACCACCGCCGGAACCTTCGGACGAGTTGCCTGCGATGTTGCAGTCCTGTACCCGTGCGGTCGCAGACGAGAGGAAGAAGCCGCCGCCCATGGGTAGGACTCCCACGTCGGCCGTGGCGGTAGGATCGATGGTCGCCAGGTTGTTGCGGACCTCGGTGCCGCCGACGGTGATGTCGCCGCCCACGCCGGCCACGCCCGCGCCGCGAATTGCGACGTTCCTGACGATCTCGGTGTCATAGACCTTCGCCACCGTGTCGGCCAGGTACAGAGCGCCACCCGTGTCGGCTTCGTTATTCACAAAGTTGCAGTCCACGAACAGAACGCTGGCAGTGAACTCGGCCGCAACACCGCCGCCGAAGCCAACGTACGGATCCATGCGGAAGTTGGGCTGGCCGGCCGCCGGGACCGAGGCGCTGTTGTTGGCGAAGTTACAGCTGCGGAACGTCACCGTAGTGTCGGCCGCGCAGTAGACGCCGCCGCCGTAGCTGGGAATCTCGAACGGGATCAACGGTTCCGCGATCCGACCGTTCGCCTTCGTTCCGCCCTGTCCGGTCAAACCGCCGAAGGTCTGGTTGCCGCGGATGGTACACTCAACGAACTCGGCCTTGCACCTCTCATCGAGGAAGACACCGCCGCCATAGGCGGAATACCAGCGATAGTCACCGACGTAGGA
>JAGPGT010000160.1:1985-8744 GCA_018055905.1 Phycisphaerae bacterium | reverse complement strand
GGAGAACGCTTGCACGAATCGAGCCATAAAGCTATCATCAGCCGTTGCTTGCGAGAGGGAAGTTTCCGCCCTCGCTGCGTCGTGAGGCTCTTGACGTGTCGGAGTATATCCTATATAGTAGTGAAAATAAATAGTCGTATATAGGGCGGTCGTGCCGGTAGCGTAACGCCGGACGAAAAACTGAATGATCGATGAGAGGAAAAGCATGAAAGGAAAAAGACAACCCTGCGACAGACAAGAGACCGAGAAACGACTTGCTGAATTCCAGAGCCGCTGCCGTCAGGCCGGTCTGAAAGTCACGCCGCAACGAATGGCGGTCTACAAGGCCCTGGTGGAGACCACCGAGCATCCGTCCGCCGAGGCGGTGTTCCGCAAAGTCCGACGCACGTTTCCCAGCATCTCGCTGGACACGGTCAACCGGACCCTGCTGACGCTCAGCGAGATGGGGGCAGCCTTCGTCGTCGAAGGCTCCGGCGACGCGAAGCGATTCGACGCCAATCTCTGCACGCACCAGCACTTCAAGTGTCTCAAATGCAGACGAATCCTGGACTTCCATCATGAGCCGTTCGACCGGATCGACGTTCCCGCGAACCTGCTCGGACAGGTCACCGTACTGAGGAAGACCGTGTATCTGGAAGGTTTGTGCAATCACTGCAACAAAGAGTCCTGAGTCCCGAGTTCCGATTCCGTCGCGGCATCATGCGCTTTCGTGAACCGGCGATCCAGGCGAGAACTGTCACAATCACGATCAATGGAGACACCAGATGAATCTCAAGGGCACCGAGACGGAAAAGAACTTGTTGACCGCGTTTGCAGGCGAATCCCAGGCGAGGAACCGCTACACTTACGCTGCGGAAAAAGCTCGGGAAGAAGGCTATGAGCAGATCGCCGCGATCTTCGAAGAGACCGCCAACCAGGAAAAAGAACACGCCAAAAGATTGTTTGGATTCCTTGAAGGCGGGGAAGCTGAAATCCAAGCGGCCTTTCCGGCCGGCGTGATCGGCAGTACACTGGAGAATCTGCGCCATGCCGCCGCGGGCGAGCATTACGAGAACACGGAGATGTATCCGACTTTTGCAAAAATCGCGGAGAGGGAAGGTTTTACGGAAATCGCCGCCGTATTCAAGAAGATCGCTGTCGCCGAGAAACGCCACGAGGACCGCTACAACGCGTTGGCCAAGAACGTCGCGGAAGGCAGGGTCTTCAAACGTTCGACGCCCGTCCGCTGGGTGTGCCGCAATTGTGGGCTGGTCCACGAAGGGCCGGAAGCTCCCAAAGTCTGCGCAGCCTGCCAGAAACCCCGGTCGTATTTCGAGATCGAGGCGGTCAATTACTGATCCGCAAGCAGTCGAAGAGCCGGGGGGCGGCCTTCGCGTTCGCCCCCCGGCCTTTGTTAAACCGTCGTCACCGCAAGCTGAACTCTCTGCGAGTGTTGCCCCTCTGCGTACACCCGCAAGATCGTAGGATTTTGCGATTTTCACCGAACTGGACGGCCCCGGATCTGCGTAACAGCAGCACGTCGTCGTGGCCGGTCAGGATAATCCGTCTGTCCCGACACGGCGACCGGGTACGAGAACCAGCGATATTCGGAAATTGGAAATGCAACCTCAGAAAGGAGTGCAATATGGCAGAGCGAACAGGCTTGGTCACCATGAAGGGCACCCCCCTCACACTGATTGGCAGCGAAATCAACGTAGGCCAGAAGGCGCCGGAGGCGACCCTGGTCGCCAACGATCTTTCGACCGTCAAGCTGTCCTCCCTGAGCCAGGGGAAGGTCAGCATCATCACGACCGTTCCGTCGCTGGACACGCCGGTCTGCGATGTGGAGACGCGTCGGTTCAACGTCGAAGCGGGCAATCTCGGCGACGCGGCAATCGTGCTGGCGATCAGCATGGATCTGCCCTTTGCCCAGACTCGATGGTGCGGCGCAACAGGTGTCAAGAATGTCCGGACGTTGTCGGACCATCGGGACGCCGCCTTCGGAAACGCCTACGGCGTACTGCTCAAGGACCTTCGGCTGCTGGCCAGGGCGGTGTTTGTAGTGGACAAGCAAGGCGTCGTCCGGTATGTAGAGATCGTCAAAGAGCTGTCGAGCGAGCCGGACTACGCGGCCGCATTGGATGCGGCCAGGAAGCTTCTCTAGGCTTTCCAGGTCGGCAGGACCTTGCCGCCGGAGGCTTTCGCCGAGACGACAGGATCAGGAGGAATACGAGAAATGCAGGAACTGAAACCCAACGTGTACTCGATCCGTGCGATCGACTGGGATCGGCGGCTCTTCGACGAGTTGATTCCGTTGCCGGAAGGGACCACGTACAACGCCTATCTGATCGAGGGCAGCGAGAAGACCGCCCTGATCGACACGGTGGACCCCGCGAAGATGGATATCCTCATGGGCAGCCTCACCGCCTCGGGGATCGACAAAATCGACTATATCATTTCGCATCATGGCGAGCAGGATCACTCCGGTTCGATCCCGGCGATCCTGGCCCGCTACCCCGGCGCGAAGGTCGTGACCAACGCCAAGTGCAAGACGATGCTCATCGATCTTCTTCACATTGATGAAGAACGATTTGCGACCATCCAGGACGGACAGACCCTGTCTCTGGGCGATAAGACGCTCCAATTTTTCGAAACGCCCTGGGTACACTGGCCTGAGACGATGGTGACCTACCTGGCACAGGACAAGATCCTGTTCTCGTGCGATTTCTTCGGTTCGCACCTGGCGTCGAGCAGCCTTTATGTCGATGACGAGCCGCTGGCCTTCGAGTCGGCCAAACGGTACTATGCCGAGATCATGATGCCCTTCCGGTCCATCATCAGGAAGAACCTGGAGAAAGTGGGCAAGCTCGACATCGAGATGATCGCCCCCAGTCACGGGCCCATCCACGACAAGCCTCGCTACATCCTGGATGCCTACAAGGACTGGACCAGCGACAACGTCCGGAACGAGGTCGTGCTCGCCTATGTGTCGATGCACGAGAGCACGCGAATGATGGTGGAGTACTTCTCCAAGGCATTGATCCGCCGGGGCATCGTCGTGCGTCAATTCAACCTGGCGGTGACTGACCTCGGCCGACTGGCGATCGCTCTGGTCGACGCCGCGACGATCGTCCTGGGCTCGCCCACGGTCCTGACCGGCGCCCATCCCAAGGCGGCCTACGCCGCGTTCGTCGCCAATGCGCTGCGTCCCAAGACGCGATTCGCGTCCATCATCGGATCGTTCGGTTGGGGCGGCAAGATGGTCGAGCAGCTCTCGGGCCTGATCGCCAACCTCAAGGTGGACGTGCTATCGCCCGTGATCGCCAAGGGCCGACCGAAAGATGAAGACTACCTCGCTCTGGACATGCTGGCGGAACGGATTCTGGCCAAGCATCGGGAGATTGGAATCGCCTGACGACGAAGCGAATCGACTTGTTCGTGTGTGAACACTGCTGAAAAGAAAGGGAAACAAAATGATCGAGAGACTCCAGGTGTATAAATGCTCTGTGTGCGGCAACATTGTCGAGGTGCTCACCGCCGGCGGCGGCGATCTGGTCTGCTGCGGCCAACGGATGGAGAACTTGACGGTCAAGACCGCCGACCAGGGCAAGGAGAAGCACGTGCCAGTTATCGAGAAGATCGATGGCGGCATCAAGGTCAAGATCGGAAGCGTCCAGCATCCGATGGAAGAAAAACATTACATCGAGTGGATCGAAGTGATCAGCGACGGCAAGGCGTATCGCCAGTTCCTCAAACCCGGCCAAGTGCCCGAGGCCGTCTTCAACATCCCGGCCGACAATGTCGTGGCCCGAGAACACTGCAACATTCATGGCCTATGGGAGGCAAAATAATATGCTCACCGAGAAAATGGAAAAAGCGTTGAACAAGCAGATCAACGAAGAATTGTATTCGTCCTACCTCTACTTGGCGATGTCCGCCTGGTTCGAGTCCCAGAATCTCCCGGGTTGCGCCGCCTGGATGGCCGCTCAGGCTCGCGAAGAGAATGGTCACGCGATGAAGCTCTTCAAGTTCATCAACGAGCGTCGCGGACGGGTGATTCTCGAGGGGATCAAGGAACCGCCGAAGGAATGGAAATCGCCGCTGGCGGCCTTCGAGGCGTCGCTGAACCACGAGCAGCACATCACCGGACGGATCGACGAACTGATGAACCTGGCGACCGCGGAGAAAGACCACGCCACCGCAGTCATGCTGCAATGGTTCGTCAACGAGCAGGTCGAGGAAGAGGCCCACGTTGACGGCATCGTCCAGAAACTCAAGATGGCGGACAAGGCCCCCGGCGCGATGCTCATGATGGATCACGCGTTGGGCGAGCGGAAATGACACTATCCACAGGTGCGGGAGGACAGGCATGAGCATAACATTCAACGCCGACGAAGTATTCGAGATGGCCGAAGAGATCGAGCGAAACGGCGCCCGGTTCTATCGGGAAGCCGCGTCCAAGGCCGCCGATCGAGGGATCAAGGAGATGTTCCTGGGCATGGCCTCCATGGAAGACGGCCACCTGCGAACGTTCCAGGAGATGAGAAAGAGCCTTACAGAGCGGGAAAAAGGGGAAACCGCGTTCGATCCGTACAACGAGGCGACACTGTACCTGCAGGCGCTGGCCGACAGCAAAGGCTTCGAAGGGATGAAGAGCCCGACACAGAAGCTGACAGGCAGGGAGTCCGTGCGAGAACTGCTCGAGACCGCCATCGGCGCCGAGCAGAATTCCGTTCTGTACTATGTCGGCCTGAAGGACTTGGTCCCCGCCGAGGCAGGCCGAGACAAGATTGAAGCCATCATCCGGGAAGAGGTCCGACATATCGCCGATCTGCGACGTCGCCTGACGGCATTGAGTTGACAAGCTCCACTAAGGAAGGGAACAAGAATGAAGTACAAATGTGTCCTCTGCGGCTACATCTACGACCCTGCTGCGGGCGACCCCGACAACGGCGTGGCCCCCGGCACGTCTTTCGCCGATCTGCCGGACGATTGGGTTTGCCCCGATTGCGGCGCCGGCAAAGACCAGTTCGAACCGGCAGATGATTGATCGCCATGCCCACCCGTGAAATCCATCCGTCGGTGGCCGCGTTGGACTTGATCTGCGTCGAGTCGGCGGCCCCGCCGGTGGCCATGGTTGTCTTCGGGGCCTCGGGCGACCTCGTGCAACGCAAGCTCTTGCCGAGCTTGGCCCAGATCCACAGGCGGGGGCTCCTGTGCGAGCATTTCTGCTTGCTGGGTTGCAGCCGAACCGAATACTCCGATGAACAATACCGCCAGCTTGCCGCCGAGGCGATCGGACAACGCCTCGGCGGCATCTCTTCCAACAAACTATCGGAGTTTCTGGACAAGATCTATTACGTCAGCGGCGACTACGCCGACCCCGCCACCTACGCCGCGATCAAGACCCGCCTGGCGGAAATTCGTCGCAAACATGGTGTCTGCGGCTGCAACCTCTACTACCTGTCCGTCCCCCCCTTCCTGTATGAGACGATCATCGAAGGTCTCGGCGCGTCGAACCTGTCCGGCAAAGATGACCCCGAGTGCCGGTTGAAATCGCGTCTGGTCGTGGAGAAACCCTTTGGGCGGGATCTGGCGACGGCAACCGCCCTGAATCGGACCATCTCGAAGTGGTTCGAGGAGTCGCAGGTCTATCGCATCGATCACTATCTGGGCAAGGAGACCGTCCAGAACATTATGATCTTCCGATTCGCCAACGCGATCTTCGAACCCGTCTGGAACCGCAACCATATCGACAACATCCAAATCACGATCGCCGAAACGCTGGGGGTCGAGCACCGCGCCGGTTATTACGACAAGTCCGGCGCGATCCGCGACATGTTCCAGAACCATATGCTCCAGATGCTCGCCCTGGTGGCCATGGAGCCGCCGACGTCGTTCGATGCCGAAGCGGTTCGCGACGAGAAGGTCAAGCTGCTGCGAGCGGTGCGTCCCTTCGATTGCTCGTGGAGTCCCCAGAACGGTTGCGCCCTCGTTCGAGGCCAGTATGGAGCGGGCCGAATCAACGGGCAGGAAGTGCCTGCCTACCGCTGCGAGAAAGACGTCGCCCCCGACTCCAGGACAGAGACTTACGTTGCGGCCAGACTCTTTATCGACAACTGGCGGTGGAAGGATATCCCCTTTTACCTGCGGACCGGTAAGCGACTGGCCAAAAAAGACACAGAAATCGTCGTAACGTTCAAAGAGATTCCGCATTCGCTCTTCGGATCGGTCGGTCTGCATCACATGCCGCCCAATATCCTGGCGTTCCAGATCCAGCCCGAAGAGGGCATTTCCCTACAATTTCAAGCCAAACGACCCGGCTCGAAGATCTGCATCGGCACATTGGATATGAGATTCCGTTACAAGGAAATCTTCGGAGGCGAGATGCCCGAGGCCTATCAGCGCCTCTTGCTGGATTGCATGACAGGCGATCAGACCCTCTTCACACGCTTCGACGGCATCGAAACCACGTGGAAACTCCTCATGCCCATCCTGGAGGCATGGGAAAAAAGCGACGAACCACCCCACGAATATCCGGCCGGCAGCGAGAGCTTCCCCGAGGCAGACGCCCTACTCGGAGTCGACGGCCGTCAATGGCACAGGCTCGCGGCGATGTGACATCCCCTCAAAGGCGACCCATGCGCCACCCACAAACACATCGGCCTCTCACCGCACAGCCTTCAGCACTGCCCGAATATTCTCGCTGGGCACTTGGGGCGGGATTCCGCCGCCGCAGGAGAGGATCACCCTGCTGCGGTCGCTCAGCGGTTCGATCGC
>JAGPGT010000160.1:0-1885 GCA_018055905.1 Phycisphaerae bacterium | reverse complement strand
AGCGTGGATATGCCCGCCCAGCCGGGAAGCCAGGGACTGTCGATAATAAACCCGACCGGCATCGGTTCGAGCACCTCGCCGGCCAGGACCGCTAGAAGCTGATTCCATTGTTCGTTGGTCATCAAAAATTCCTATACAACGGTTCGGACGGCGACTTCCGCCCCTTTTCGCTCGGCCGAGATGTACGCGCTGTAGATCGTCGAGATGGTGTCGGCGGCCAGGGAGCTGTCGCTCTGGACCGGGTCGCCGTAGGCCACGGTGCGATAGAACGCCTCGATCTCCTGCGGATATCCTGTGAACCAGTCCTCGTCCGGCGAGGGGTTCGTCCAGCCCTGCTTGGTCCCGATCTTCTCGACGACGTAGATGTCCTTGAAGTTCGCATCCACCGGGTTGTACGTCGCCATCGCGGTATTCGGGTTGATGTTGCAGAAGGTGCGGTGGTTGTTCGCAGCGACCTCCAGCCAGTTGTGAATGCCGCCCAGGATGATGTCCGAGGCGAAGATCGTCGCAATCGTGCCGTCCTCGAATGTCACGTGCATCATCGAGAAGTCGTCGATGTCGAAGTAGTCGCAGCGGATGTGCCCTTCGTCGCGGAAATTCGGCATCCGCGTCAGCGCATGCACGCGGGCGGTCACCGATTGGGGCCGGATGGGCTTGCCGTCGCGGGCCTTGCCCTCGATTCGCTTGAGATACAGGGCCGCACCCAGAGGGTGACACCCTTTGCCGATCATGACGCCACCGCCGGAGTATTTCCAGTACGCATATGTTTTGGCGTGCGAACCCGAGTGCGCCTCCTCGCCATGCATCCAGAGAATCTGGGCGCCGGTTTTTTCCAGGATTTCCCGTTCCTTCTGGATCGAAGGAGCGTAGACCCAGTTCTCCGCGTAGAGAATCCGGCCCTTGCTCTTTTTCTCCGCCTGGAGCATTCGCTCGATGCTGGCCAACGCTTTCGCATGGACGATCTCCTTGGGAAAATCCTGGCCGTTGAAGTTTTCGTCGCCGTCGCCGAAGAATCCGGTCAAGGGCTTTTCCACGATGGCGAATTTGTCCCGCTCCAGGGCCGCGATGGCGACCGACTCGTGCGAGGAAGCGGTCGTACAGCAGTGGATCACATCGACGTCGTCGATCAGCCTCTCCAGCGAATCGTAAACGGCAATACCTCTCTTCTGACCATAGGCCTCGGCCCCCTGCAGGGCGTGGACGCCCTTGATTTCGACGTTTGTGCCGTAGACTTTTTGGATCGCCTCGAAATGAAACGAGGCGGAGAAGCCGGCCCCCACGATGCCGGCCCGCACGGTCTTCTTCTTCATATCAACTCCCCTGTGTTCAATCGCATTCACCCCAGAAATACAGAGGGCACAGAGAAGAACCAACCCAGACCGAATCTACTTCTTTCTCTGTCGCATCATCCTCGGTGTTCCTGTGTCTCTGGGGGAAACGAGGTCTTTCATTTCTTCATCATTCTCGCGCTGGGCGTCGCGTCGGCTTTCAGATGGCCAAGTCCACGTCCTGGCGATGGATCAGTGCCTTTTGCTCGGGTGTGATTCGGGTTCTCATTCAGAGCTCTCTCTTGAAGCTAAAGCCGAAATCTACATCGCGAAATCCGAAACAAACCCCACGCGCGAAATCCAAATACCCGAAACGCTCTCACGCTACGGAAAACCGTTTTGAATCTCGAGATTCGGTCATTCGAATTTGTTTCGGATTTCGTGCTTCGGATTTCAGATCTTCTACAGTCTCCACGGCGCCCGCATCGTCCTCGACAGCATCGCGGTCGCCACCGCGTCATGATCGACGAACTGCTCTTTGGCCGGGTCCCACTTGAGCTTGTGGCCCGTTCGCATCGCGATGTCGCCCAGCAGACAAGCTGTGCAAGAACGGTGCG
>JAGPGT010000159.1 GCA_018055905.1 Phycisphaerae bacterium | reverse complement strand
ACTTCGGTCACTGCTTCAATCCGGTCAGTTTCTTCTACTGCTATGATTCGAACGACCAGAGGGTCGAGACCATCGTCGCGGAGATCACCAACACGCCTTGGCATGAACGGCACTGCTATGTCCTGACTGAGACGATGAACGAGCACAAGCGCCCATGGAAACGTTATCGATTCCCAAAGACCTTTCACGTTTCACCTTTCATCGACATGAACGTTGGCTATGACTGGCGTTTCCTCGAACCGGGCGAGCGCATCCAGATCCATATGGAAGACTGGGCTGAGGGCGGCAAGCTCTTCGATGCAACTCTAAGCCTGCGGCGGCAGCCCATCAGTGTTGGCGGCCTCGTGCGAGTGTTGACGCGGTACCCCTTGATGACGGTCCAGGTCGTGGCCAAGATCCACTGGCAGGCGTTGCGGTTGTGGCGCAAGGGCGCGCCGTTCTACGTTCACCCGAAGAAGCGACAAACCCCAGAGGAGGCAACTCATGAATGAGAAGATCGCTCCCGTCGCAGCGCGTCTCCGGCCGCCAGTTCGGTTGGGATTGATAGACCGCTGGGTGAGAAACGCGGTTCTACGACGCCTTGAGGGTCTGAGCTGGGGAAGAATAACCATCGTCGAAGATGCTGGGACACGGTCCTATGGCGTTCACGATGGAGGGGGCCAACCTGAGGTTACTGTGACGGTGCACGACTTGCGTTTCTACGGTGCGCTGGCGCTTGGGGGCAGCGTCGGCGCTGCCGAATCCTACATGGTTGGCGACTGGAGCTGTGACGATCTGCCCGGCCTCGTCCGCATCCTGGTGCGCAATGCCTCCGTGATGTTTGGAATGGAAGGCGGCCTCGCCCGTCTGTCCGCGGCGGCTCTGCGGCTATTCCACTGGTTGCGGCGAAACACCCGCGAGGGAAGCCGGGCCAACATCCACGCCCACTACGATCTGGGGAACGCCTTCTACGAACTCTTTCTCGATGAGACCATGACCTATTCCTGTGGTATCTTCGAGAGCATGTCCAGCACGCTGGCGGAGGCCTCGATCGAGAAATACGACCGCATCTGCCGCAAACTCCATCTGAGTCCGGCCGACCACGTGGTCGAAATCGGTTGTGGCTGGGGCGGCTTCGCGATCCACGCGGCCAGCCGATACGGTTGCCGAGTCACCGGCACGACCATCTCGCAGCAGCAGTACGAATGGGCCACGAGACGCGTCGAGGAATCGGGTCTTGCCGACCGCGTCCGAATTGTCTTCCAGGACTACCGCGACCTGGACGGCGTCTACGACAAGCTGGTCAGCATCGAGATGATCGAGGCCGTGGGATATCAGTATCTCGGCCGGTTTCTCCAGTGCTGTAGCCGGTTTCTCAAGCCCCAGGGGCTCATGGGTTTGCAGGCCATCACGATTGTGGACCAGCAATACGCTCAGCATGTCCGCACCGTGGACTTCATCAAACGCTACATCTTCCCAGGCAGTTGTCTGGTCTCCGTGACCGCCTTGTGCCGGGCGGCGACTCAGCACACCGATCTGCGGGCGGTGCACCTGGAGGACATCTCGCCCCACTACGCCGAGACGCTCCGGCGGTGGCGTCAGGCGTTCCTTGCCCGGCTGGACGACGTCCGGGCGCTGGGGTTTGACGACGCATTCATTCGGATGTGGGAATTCTACTTGAGCTACTGCGAAGGGGCGTTCCAAGAGCACTACATCGGCGATGTCCAAATGGTGTTGGCCAAGCCCCTGTACCGCTTGGCAGCGCCTGCAACTCGGTAGCCCACGCATCGACGGCGGAAGAGGAGGTCAGAACAGTTTGAAAACACTCGTATATGTTGCCGGCCAAACGGTCGGATGGTTCGCATGCATTGTCGGTGCGGCTCAGAACCGACATTGGCTCGGCCTTTTGGTTGTTGCCGGGTTGGTGATACTGCACGTGGTCACGAGAGGCCATCGGACCACCCGCCGGATTCTCGTATTGGCGTTCGCATCGATTCTCTTCGGTTTCTGCTTCGATTCGTTGTTGATTTCCTGTGGGGTGTATGAACCTGTTCGATGGGTGATGCCCTCCCCGTTTGCGTCGATCTGGCTGCTGGCGCTCTGGGCGAATTTCGGGTTGATTGTCGATGTGCCCCTGCGTTGGCTCCAGCAACACCTTGTCGTCGCGGCCCTCTTCGGAGGGATCTTCGGTCCAACTGCCTACTTGGCCGGCCGGCGGTTCGGAGCGATCCAGATCGCCGAGCCCTTTACCTTCCATGTCGCTGCGCTGTGCGTTGCATGGGCCGTGGGTCTGGCGACCCTGATGTTCATCGCACGAATGCTCCCCTCATTTGAGCCGCGAGCGGCAGAGCCTTCCTGAAGAATCACCGTTTTTCGAACAAATAATGGCTGACGTACCATTCTTTGCCGCCTCGGAAACCCCAAAGCTCCGCACAGGCCATGAAGAAGATCCGCCATCGCTGGAACCAGCGGGCCGCTTCCTGGGGGCCATACACCCCGGCGAGAATCGGGAGGATCTGGTCTCGACGTGTATCC
This sequence comes from Phycisphaerae bacterium, assembly GCA_018055905.1. Taxonomy (GTDB): domain Bacteria; phylum Planctomycetota; class Phycisphaerae; order Sedimentisphaerales; family Anaerobacaceae; genus PLanc-01. Next base: position 6,322 of record JAGPGT010000159.1, on the reverse strand, counting down.
ATGTTCCGGAGCCATGCCTCTGCGGTCTTCTCGTAGTGGGTCCCACCAAGACGCCAGTGGTCACGCAAGACCAGATCGTCCTGGAAGTAGAGCAGCAGATCGTCCGAGGGCATGATGCCGCCGGTGAAGAAGTACTTGCCCATCCAGTCGTCCTCGCCCTTGGTTTCGAAGAAGTAGGCATACTCCCGATGCGTGAAGATGTGCACGAAGAGCTTGCCGTCGGCTTTGAGCCACCGGGCGACGCGGCCGAGCAGCGTCCTGTAGTTGCGTATGTGCTCGAACATCTCGATGGACACGACACGGTCGAAACAGCGGTCCGTGTCGAAGACGTTGGCGTCGGCCGTGACGACCTCGACGTTGGCCAGACCTCTGTCTTTGGCTCTGTTCAGAATGAACTGCCCCTGCGGCGTGGAATTCGACACGCCCAGGATGCGGCAATTGGGATAATGCTCGGCCGCCCACAAGCTGAAGGAGCCCCAGCCGCAACCCAGGTCGAGGATCTCCATGCCCTCCTCGATCCCGGCACGTTCGCAGACCTGCCGCAGCGCCGCTTCTTCCGCGTCGGCCAGGGAGGTCACGCCGGGGGACCAGTAGCAACAACTGTACTTCAGACGCGGACCCAGGACCTGCTGGAGAAACGCGGGAGGCATCTCGTAGTGCTGTTCGTTGGCCTTGTCGGTGGCGACCGCGACCGGGCTTTCACGTAGCTGTCGAACCAGGTCCATCTTCGTCTGCAACTGCTCCGCGGGGCTGTCTCTTCGTTCCGCTCGCAAACGACGTCGGTCCAGGGCCCGGATGCCGGCCCGAATCGCGAAATCGGGGATTGCACGCCGCTCCATCATGTCGATCAAACCGTTCATGGGTTCTCCCCCTTCGGAAACCAGGGAATGAAGGGACTCGTCGTCTGCTGGTATCGGCGATAGTCCTCGCCGCGGCTCTCCAGGGCCCGCTTCTCCGTGTACGGAATGCCGGTCACCTTGTACAGGAACAGCAGCATCACGATGGGACCGGTGAAAGTGACCCACCAATAGGGTGATCCGAACCCCAGGCACACGTACGTGAACCAGTGAATCCATTCGAAAAAGTAGTTTGGATGCCTGCTGTATCGCCACAGTCCGACCCGGCAGGTCTTACCCCGGCTGGCGGGGTCGGCGCGAAATCGGGCCAACTGCCGGTCCGCGAGAGTTTCACCCCCGACGGCAACGAGCCAGACTGCAATCGCCAGGCAATCCGCCAAACCCAGAGTGCTCGCGCGGTAGACGACCGGGAGAAACGGGATGGAGAACATAACGGCCCAGATTGCCTGGATCTGGAAAAAGATGAAAAAGAACGTCGGGGCCCTGTCGCCCCAGTTCTGTCGCAGCATCCGATACCGGCCGTCTTCCGGCCTGCCCCAAACCCGGTTCATAAGCAGGTATCCCGCCAGCCGCAGACTCCAGCCGCCCGCCAGAAACGCCAGGAGAAGACGTCTTTCCGGGGCGCCCGAGGCCCCGGCAGCGTAAAAGACCGCCAGTACACCGACACCCGCTGCCCAGACGAAATCCACAACGCCGGCGTTTCTTGTCCGTCGCTGGACAAGATAGAACAGGAGCATCACAAAGGCCATTCCGGCCCAGCCAATCAAGATCAATTGCCAAGGTCTCATGGATTCCGCGGATACACGCCCATTGAACCATCACTCGAACCGGTGCAGCGGCTTGCTACTCCTATAGTGTAGTGGGGAATTTCGGGGCAGGTTCATGCGAAATCTGCGGAATCGAAGATTCCAAAGCAAACAGGCGGTGAACGCGGTGATCGTCCCAAATGCGCAAACTCCCGGTCACCCGGACCGTATTACAGCGTTAGAGTGTCCGACTTACGGGTGGTTCCAGAGCTGTAATTCGAGTTCTCAGGAGTAGCTATGTTGTTGAACTGCAAACGGTCAGTCGCGTGCATAGGTGTGTTGTTGTCGATGAACCTGTGGTCCTGCGCGTCCTCTGATGGGAGTACTGGTGTGGGAATTGAAAGATCGAAGTACTCGGTCCTGGAGAAGGAAGGCCGGCTTGAACTGCGGCAATATGAGCCGTGCATTGTCGCCGAGACCGCGGTGGACTCCGATTTCGCGGAGGCCGGCAACATCGCCTTTGGACGACTCTACAAGTACATCTCCGGCCAGAATCGGACGAGAGAATCCATTGCCATGACGGCGCCGGTCAATCAGGAAAGCCGCTCGGAGAAGATCGCGATGACGGCTCCTGTCGGCCAGGAACGATCCGGCGACAAGTGGGTCGTCAGTTTCATGATGCCCTCCAAGTACACGATGGAGACGCTGCCCGAGCCGCTGGATCCGACGGTGACGATCAGGGAAATCCCCGCCCGTAAAATGGCGGCGTTGAGATATTCCGGAACGTGGAGCCAGAAGCGATACGAGGAACACCTCGCCCGTCTTCGACAATTCATCGAACAACGGGACTGGACAGCGATCGGCGAACCGATCTTTGCACGTTACGATCCCCCGTTCCAGTTGCCTTTCTTGCGTCGTAACGAAGTCTTGATTCCAGTTGAATAGCCTGCCCGACCGGGCATACCATCGATCATTCAGGTGGGAGATCATTCGGGGACATTCCATGATGACTCATTATGCCAAGCTGTATCTGGTGACGCTGCTGGCCTTTCTCGTCATCGACGGGATTTGGCTGGGTCTGATCGCTCGAGGGTTCTACGGCAGGTATCTGGGGTATCTGCTCAAGCCCAATCCCAACTGGCCGGCGGCGCTGCTGTTCTATCTGTTGTTTGTCGGCGGCGTTGTGCTCTTCGTGGTAGCCCCTGCCTCCCCGCACGGATCGTGGAAGAGAGTGCTCGTGTACGGTGCGGTCTTTGGACTGGTGACCTATGCCACGTATGACTTGACCAACCTGGCCACGATCAAGGACTGGCCTTTCATCGTTACGGTTGTGGATCTCGCCTGGGGCATGAGCGTAAGCGCGATCGTCAGCCTGGTTGGCTTCTCCGTAGGTCGCCTCTTCCTGTGAGCATCCCTGGGGATTCGTTCACTCCTTGCACACGCCCGACCCCCTTGGTAGCATGCGGGCTGCTGTGACACGCAGGGCCGTGGACCTTGCTCGGTCTTTGATACTCGGCGCTCGAAGGGGGAAGATCTATGAATTGTGTACGATTTTGCCCGGTCGTGACGGTTGCATGGATTGTGGTCTGGGGACTGCCGACGCCGTCGGGTGGCGTAACCGACACGGGCGGCGATCACCCCTGGTATCGCCGATCGCTGGTCGGGATGGAGGTGGGGCCCACAGGGGCTCAGTTCGGTCACAGCGACCCGAATGACACCCGCTATTGTGCTCGGTTCGAGCGGGCGTCCACGTGGTCCGGCGGCTTGAGTCGTTGGACAACTGGGTGAGATTCCCTGACCATTCTGAGGTTCCGACCTCCTTCTTGGGACGGGGCATTCCCGCGGCCTGGCCATTCCTGGTCAAAGGGCCCGCCGCGGTTCTGGAGGCGACGATCAGAGACATCCACGATGTGCTGATCGTGAGTTACTGAGGACAAGGGAACCATCTGAACCCGGGTGAATGTCATTGAGCCAGAGGGACCAATTGGAGTCGATTTCGTGCGGCGTCCCAAGCCGCCCGGACCAACCAAGGAGCCGATTCTGCGCGATGGCGACGATGCACCGCGAAACGCTGCCGCAGGGGTGGGGTCTGACGGACGAATGGCGATTGTTCAAACGGATCGGCCGGTTCTTCCGCCTGTGACCGGTCCTTGCCCTCGAAGGTCGGAACGGGTCCTTTGAATCGAAAGGATGTCAACCGCGATGATCACGCTCCTCGAGAGTTCCACATCTGTGGACGGCCTCGTCGATCTCGGCCGGACTGTGGCAGATCTCGTCGGGCGCCGCGGCGGCGATCTCCGCCTCGCTTCCGAAGCCGTAGGTGACGCCGATCGTACGGGTGTTGTGGGCCTGGCCCGATTCGACGTCGCGGGCGCGGTCACCGATCATGACGGTGTGGCCGGGGTCGAGCGAAAGCTCTTGCAGGATGTGCTCGATCAGTTCGCTCTTCTCGTCGAAGCGGCCGTCGAGCTGGGGGCCGTAGACCTTGAGGAAGTAGCGATCGAATCCGAATCGCTCGACGATCCGGTTCGAATAGACCGTGGGCTTGGACGTGACCACATAGAGGCTGTGGCCCTCCCCTTGCAGGCGGGCGAGCATCTCGGGCACGCCAGGATAGACCTGGTTCTCGAAGAGCCCGACGTCGCCGTAGCGCTGGCGGTAGTAGTAAAGGGCCGCGTCGATCAGGTCCTTGTCCTCGCTGCCGAGCAGGCGAGGGAAGGTCCACCGCAGCGGCGGGCCGATGAACTGCACCAACTCGGCCTTGGGCGGGTAGGGCCGGCCGAGCCGCTCCAGGGCGTATTGAATGCACCTCGTGATCCCGTCGCTGGGGTCACTGAGGGTGCCGTCGAGGTCGAAGAACAGAGTCAGAGGTTCGCGGGTCGTATCGGTCATTCTTTCTTTGCAAAACTCCGTGGACAGTCAGAGGCGGCCATTATCGGGATTTCGCGCAGAAGGTCAACGAGGATTTGGCGACAGGCATGAAACGGACGCGGTCACGCTCGTTCGAGCGCGTCGAGCAGCACATGACCCGCGGCGTGGAGCCTCTCGGTCAAGTCCGCGAGGTCTTCCAGTCTCTGGGCCGACTCCGTCGCGCGCCGGATCTCGCCCACGTCGGCCGCACCGGCGAGTCCGTCGAGACCGTTGTTCTTCATCGTGGCCAGCAGATGTCCGAGCCGGGTCGCCAGCCGCCTGCGGAAGAAGTCAAGCCCTGCGGGATCGAGGACCCCGGCCCGGAAGGCGGGCTCGAACTCGTGAAAAGCCGTGCAGGCTTTCTGCAGGTACAGCAAGACCATGCCCTTGGCGGCATGCCCCTCGGCCAGGATTCGGGCCCACTGGAATTCCTCGTTCCGCCAGTGCTCGTCTTGCACAGTGGTTCGATAGTCGGTTTCGCGCATCGCAGTTCTCAGGGCTTGGGACTCTTGCCGGGACACAACCTCAGCGTGTGCTCGATCAACTCGGGGCCGCCCCAGTCGCCATGGCCGGGAACGACGATTTGGGCATGGCCGTAAGCCGCGAGCACCTTCTGCAGCGTGGCCGGGTAGGCCTGGAGGTCGCCGTCGGCGGTGTTGCCCAGCGACTGGGCGTCCAAGGACTTGATCAGGCACCCGCCGAACAGGATGCCCTTCTGGGGCAGCCAGGCGACGACATTGTCGGTCGTGTGGCCGGACCCGTGGTACGTCGCGAGAACGACGGTCCGGCCGCAACGGATCATGGTTCTCATCTGGTAGGAGATCTGGGGAACGGGCAACCCCTTTTCTCTGGCGATCCGGATCGTCTTGTTCAATCCGTAGGACTGGGCGCCCCGGCGGTGCGCCTCGGCCAGGCCGCCCATGCAGTCTTCGTGAAAGTGCGTGGGGATCACCGTTTTGACGACCGCGCCGCGGTTGTTCGCGATCCAGTCGAACAGGACGCCCGTCTGTTCATCCGTCCAGGGCAGGTCGATAAGGACGGCCTTGTCGCCGTCGATGACGACCAGCCCATTGGCACCGACCCGGCCGTAGTCCGCCAAGTCGCGATAGGTGGTGTGCATCCAAACCCCATCGGCGATCGGCTGCACGAAGACATCACCGGATATGCGAATGGGTTCGGCCTTCGACGCCGTCTGCGGAGCCTGGCAGCCGGCGACCATCAGGCAAGCGAGCGCCATCACCGCGCAGAACACACATCGAATCTTCAGGAGACGACCGTCCATGTTTCTTCTCCAGTTATGATCGCTCCGGCGTTGCACGACCTCGACCGCCAAGGTCCGCGACGCATTCGTCAGACTCCAAGCTGTACACGATAGCGGGGACCGCGTCAAGACGCCTGTCCGCGAAAGCGGGATCCAGCGGGCTTGCGCGGGATCAGCGGCCCATCGCGTTTTTGCCGCGACTTCCGAAGGGCAAGGCCCTACAATGGACCGTCGTCAATGATGGTTCGATCAGGAGGTCAGATGAACAGATGCAGCATGGTCGCGATCCTCGTCCTCTCGTCGGTGGCGAGGGGAGGCCCGACCCAACAGCCGAAGATGTACTACGCGGATATCTCCTACGGCCGGCCCTTCGCCAAGGACCCGGACGTCGAGTGGTTCGGCGGGCGGTACCTGATGTACTACTCCGTCAATCGCGGCAAGGACGGCTTCGCGGTCGGGATTGCCGAGAGCAGCGACCTGACGCGCTGGACGAAGGTCGGCGAAGTCCTCCCGGCGGCCGACTACGAGCGCAAAGGCCTGGCGGCGCC
>JAGPGT010000158.1 GCA_018055905.1 Phycisphaerae bacterium | reverse complement strand
TTGGGGGGGCAGAACATCGTTGCGAAACGATCCCCAGAGATGGATGTCGCGGATGGGACCGCTCTGGGTACATTTGAAATCATCCGCCAAGGTGACCTGGGTCAAGTCGATATCCATTCCCGTAGAACCCAGGTCGGGCAATTGCGGCCAATGCATCTTGTGCGGTTTGCCGGCCGCCCAATCGCAGGCACCGCCTTCGCCGGCGGCGATCGCCAGGCCTGGTTCGGTCTGGTAGGCCCAGCCACTGATGACGACGCTGTGCGTCTCCGTCCCGATATCCGATTGGCTCCCGAGGAGCAGCCAACCGTACTGACCCATCGCGGTGCGAAGGCCCACGTATCCACCCTCTTCGCCGAACTGGCAAGGTCCAAGCAGATAAGCTGAATCCAAAAATTTCGCGTCAGGACCGATGAGCGCTCCCCTCGGCAGGTTGGAGGCGAAAAGCGCCAGACCCAGGATGCCTCCCATGCCCATGCCCAGATCCATCCCCCGGCCCAAGTCCATGTTCATACGGCTGGCCATGCTGCCCGGCGCAAAAATGCCCAGATGGGTTCCCCGGCCCATGTCCATCGCCGACAGGTCCCCCGGCATGCCCATGTCCCGCCACAATTCGATGCGGAAGTCGTCCCACTCCCCGGCCATCGCGCCGAGCTGGATGATCTGGGAGTCCATCGGATGGAGGACGACATTCTGAGAACCTGAGTAGACGATTGCCGCGAACACAGGCGAAGCGGTGGCTGCGATCACGGCCCAGACGAACGTGACGCGTCTCATGATCTGTTCCTCCTTTTGCCACAACCGATCCCGATTTCGGTGTGCGCACTCCCATCGAGAATTGCCACGATCGTAGTTGACTTGTAAGAATTGCTCTCTGGCTGTCTCGGATGGTGCGTATAGCCTTGGGCGCACGCACGGAGTAACAATATCTGTTTTTAGGCTATCGCCTCGTTTGTGGCATGTCAAGATGAAAAACGATTTTTCCTGAAGTTCACGTCGTCGCCGCAATTCCGAGTGAAAGTACGGACAAGAAGGCAGTGATCATCGCGCCGCGGGCTCGCGGCAGGGTGTGCCGGCCAAGTACAACTCCAAGCGGGCGTCGAGCGTCTGAGTCGATCCTTTCGGGCTACCTCGGACGATTTCAATGGCCTTGCGGATCGTCCCGACCGCTTGCTCGAACCGCCCCATCTCCGCGTAGGCGGCGGCCAAACTGTCCAGCAGGGGAGGGGATTTATAGTCAGTCGCCTTGCAGGCCCATTCGGCCAGACGCAGCGCCTCTTGGCCATTCCGGCATGTCGCATCAGGACAGGTCGCCAAGAGCCAGGCCAGGTTGTTCGCAATGCCCACATCGTCGGGATTCGCCAAGTGGGCGACACGAAGGTGCACCAACGCCTCCCGATACTGCCCGACACTGTACAGGAGACTGCCCAGCAGACCGTGCGTCATCGGGCTGGTGGGGGCCAGCAAAACCGCCTTCTGAGCATACGGTACCGCCTCTTGCTCTCGATGAAGCCGAGCCAGACAGGAGGCCAGGAGGTAGAGCGTCTCGACATGGTTGGGTTGCTCGTTCAGAACGGTGCGGAACTCTGTGATTGCTTTGGCGTACTCGTGGCGTTGTTCGTAGCCCAGCCCGATGCGATAGTACGTGTAGTAGTCTGCGAACTCCTGCCGGATCTCTGCGAACCCACGGGGATCGACGTTCACAAACTCCGGGATATTCGCGGCCCGATTGGACGCGGTGAGGTGTTCCAGCAGTACGGCGGGACTGTCGTTGCCTTCGGCGTCGATGTGGGTCAGCCACAGTTGGGTGAAGGGACCGTCGGCCTTCGAAGCAAACACCAACCACCGGCCGTTGGGAGACCAGCTGTGCCATGAGTTCATCTTGCCCGGGAAATTGCATCGCATCGGTCGCGGGGGGCCGCCGTGGGCGGGCATGAGGTACAGCATGCTGTCGGGCTGCAGAAGCATGAAGGAATCACTCTGGCAGAACACGATCCACCGCCCGTCCGGCGAAAAACGGGGGAAGTAGTTGCTCTTGCCGTTCCCTGATGCGCCGGGCACGGGAGTGGGCCGGCCGCCTTGACCATTGTTAAAGTCGATCCGAAAGAGATCGTAGCGGAACTTCTTGTCCCCCTCGAAGAATTCGGAAACTTCCTCTCGTTCGACGACCGCAGAGGCGGGGTCCTTCAAACCGGCGAGCTTGTAGGCGGGGGCATAGGCGAACAGGATCGTCTTGCCGTCGGGACTCCAGACAGGATTGCTCTGTACATACCTTCGGTCGTCGGCGCCCGCCAAGGGGAAGAACCGATGGGTTTGCCGATCATACACCACCAGGATCCCCGATACCGGGAAAAACCGCTGCGAATAGTATAAGTCGTCCATCGACGCGAACACAGATCGGTCCTTGACCGTGCTGACGACGTGCCGCCCATCGGGCGAGATCTGCGAGAGCAGGCCGAATGTCAATTCCTTGTCGTCCCGCAGGTAATCGCTCCAGGAAATCACATTGTCCTTGCTCAGCACGGTTAACGGCCGGATGTCTGCGATGATGTAAGACCCTTTGTCGCTGCCGTAGTCGACGTCCATTGCGAGGGTCTTTCCGTCGGGAGTGAAGGAGTGACAATTCCCGCAGACCTTCATGCCGGTCAACAACGTGCGGGATTCGTAGGCGGAAACCTCGCCCAGTCGCCAACGAATCGAGTCGAGATGGGCCAAGGCGTGGCGAAACGGCAGCGGAACATCCCGAAAAAAGATCGGCGCCCCCACGGGGTCCTCGGAGAGATTCAATCGGACACGCCCTTGCGATGAGGCTTGGCCTGGCTGACTGGAGGCAAAGCCGGTGATCGTGACGACCGCGGACCCACGGCCCCACAGTCCCCTGATCTGGTCCCAAACCTGCGGATGGGGCCGCCATCGCCTGACGGGGACCACCGGCGCCGGCGGCTGGTATGCGGCGACCGCCGGCGAGACGGACCGCGGATCGTCGTCCGGTGCCCTCCCTGGCGTAGATCCCTCCGTCAGCGTGTATACGTGATCCGTGCCGAACGCCAGGTCGATCAACCAGACATCGGTGTGGGGTGCCGGGTCGCTCCACACGAACGTCGGCGCCGCCAGATCCGGTGGAAGAATTGTGTCGTCCAGGGGATAATCGACCCTCAAGGGCGCTGGATTTTCACTGGCGGAAGCTGCCCTTACGGCCTCGCCCAGCGGCCCCTCGTCAATCGACGAAGGGGTGCGCGAAGAAAAGTACACTACGGTGTTGGCCCGCCCGAGAAGAAGACGATCCCTCGCCCCGGCCGCAGCGGCCAGTGTCATCGCAATTGCGGTCCAGAGAATCGTGTCTCTCATATGCCACCGGTCAGATGCGATACCGATCATCCTATTCCTCCAGGGGTCCTCTGTCAATTGGGGCAGGACCGGACCCGGCGAGGCAGAAGTTCCCAATGTGAAAATACGGAGAAATTCCCCTGCCCGTCCGGATACGACCACCCGATCATGCCCGGGTATGCAAGACAAATGTTGACCGCAGTGGAGCCCACAAATAGAATGCCGACAGTCTGGACGGTGGACTCCGATACAACTTGGCCCAGCACGGGAAGGAATCAGTGGCGTGTTTCCGTTGTTCGACACAACTCCGAGACGACAGATCCCCCTGGTGACGATCACTTTGGTCGGGGTCAATACGCTCCTGTTTGCCATGCAGTTGTCTCTGCCTCGGCCGGCTCTGGAGCAATTCCTCCACGTATTCGGCGTCGTCCCGGCTTGGTTTGCCAACCCCGCTTGGGCCCATGAGATGGGCTACTCGGTCTCCTGTTGTCTTCCCCTGGTAACCAGCATGTTCCTGCACGGGGGGTGGCTCCACCTGATCTCCAACATGTGGGCTCTTTGGATCTTCGGCGACAATGTCGAGGACCGAATGGGACCGTTGAGATTTCTCCTGTTCTACCTGACCTGCGGGATGCTCAGTGCCGTGGTGCATATCGCGACGAACTTGAACTCGACGATCCCGACGATCGGAGCCTCCGGCGCAATCGCCGGAGTTCTCGGTGCCTACCTGGTTCTATTTCCCCTCGCAAGGGTTGTGGTGATGGTGCCGCTGTTTTTCTGGCCGTTCTTTTTCGAGGTTCCCGCCATCACTTACCTGGGAATCTGGTTCTTTATCCAGTTCTTCAGCGGAACCCTGGCGCTGGTGTCTCCAGAAGCAGCCGGCGGAATCGCCTGGTGGGCCCACATCGGGGGATTTGCGGCGGGGCTTGCCACGTACCGCCTTTTTCTGATCCGACGCCCGACCCCACGCCGTCCCTACGAGGATGAATATGGAATCAAGGGTGCGTGGTATCATCTCTGAATGATAGGAGAATCGCTATGGGTTCCATGGATCTGTTCTGGGTGTTCTTCATGCTTGCGGCGGTTCAGCCGGTGATCCGCAAGAAGCTGTTGGAATCGGCCCGGCAACGGCTCCTGATGGCCATTGAAAAAGAACGCGGCTCCCGCGTGATCGTATTGATCCATCGGCAGGAGACCATGAGCTTGATCGGGTTTCCCCTCTTCCGCTATATCGACATCAACGACTCCGAGGAGATTCTCAGGGCGATCCAGATGACGGATCCGGACGTGCCCATCGACCTGATCTTACACACGCCCGGCGGTTTGGTTTTGGCCTCGCTCCAGATCGCCCGAGCGATCGCGCAACGCAAGGCCAAGACCACCGTGTTCGTCCCTCATTACGCAATGTCCGGAGGAACCCTGATTGCTTTGGCGGCCTCTGAGATTGTCATGTGCCATCACGCTGTGCTCGGACCCGTGGATCCTCAGATCGGACCCCATGCGGCCGCCTCTTTGCTCAAGGTCCTTGAGCAAAAACCAATGAAGGACATCGATGATGAAACGATCATGCTGGCCGACCAGGCTCGCAAGGCGGTCGACCAGCTCCGGCAGGCCGTGCGAGAGCTTCTTGGCGACCGAATGCCCGCCGAAAAGGCCGAACAACTCAGTGAGACCCTGACCAGTGGACGATGGACGCACGACTACCCGATTACCTGTAAAGAGGCGCAGGAACTGGGGCTTGCCGTTCGTTGCGATGTTCCCGAGAAAATCCTTCGCCTGATCCAGTTGTATCCACAGCCCCTGCGTAGAGACCGAAGCGTCGAGTACAACCCGTTGCCTCGCCGTTCCGAACGCTTGCCGCAGCGGTAACTCTTGATTTTGAAAAGGGATAGGATATGGCCGAACTGAAGGTCGCAGACAAGGCGCCGAGTTTCTCATTGGAGGATCAAAACGGCAAGACGGTATCCTTGGCAGATTTCAAAGGTCGCAAGCTGCTGCTCTACTTCTACCCAAAGGCCGACACGCCGGGCTGCACCAAGCAGGCCTGCAGCGTCCGCGATGCCGCCACGGAACTGGCGGAACACAACGTGGCGGCTGTTGGGATCAGTCCGGATGCGCCCGCCAGTCAGAAGAAATTCGACGGCAAGTACCACCTGGGTTTTCCGCTGCTCTCCGATCCCGATCACAAAGTGGCCCAAGCCTACGGAGCCTGGGGCAAGAAGTCCATGTACGGCAAGACCTATGAAGGGATCATCCGATCCTCGTTTCTGATTGACGAGAAGGGCAAGATCGTGCAGGTCTCCTACAAGGTCAAGCCTCAGGACACGGTGCCCGATGCAAAGCAGGTCTTGAATGGTGGTTAGAAGTCCGAGAGCCAGGGTTTGCAGGGGCCAACGAAACAAGATGAATCAGAGCCCCGACCTCACGCACAGACTTGTAATATCCTTGAACCACCAGCAGCGTGACGTCCTGCGCACCTGCGGCGGGCAGCAGCCGTATGCCAGTCTCGTGGCATTTGCTGCCACCGATGACCTTTCTCACATCGTCTTGGTCACACCTTGCCCCACGAGGAAATACGCGGACCTCACCGCCAACGGGCGCGTCGCTCTTTGGATCGATAACCGACCCAATCGCATGAGCGACTTGCGTCGAGCCATGGCTGCCAGAGCCGTGGGCAGCGTGCGAGAGGTACGTAAGGCTAACCCAAGTTACGCTGTCGGCCGGGCCAGACGGCGGACCTTCTTTTGCCGAACCGCGAAAGGCCTTTGACAGTAAGGGGAATCTGTGGGCGGAGGTTTCGGTGTAACCTCCAGTTTGAGGGACGCCGACTCCTGCTGCCTGCGGCTGTGCATTCGCTGGAAAGGGCGTTGTGTCGCTTGAGAGTCCAGAGATGGGTATCCGGCAGGGTCCACGAAAACAACATCTGTTGATGTCCTTTCTGCGTTGGTTCGATGACGAAGCGGGGATTGACCAGCTCTCGCAGCAAGACCCGAACCGGGTAGACTGGCTCCGCGTGGTCCCCTTTCTGGCTCTTCATGCGGCCTGTCTCTTGGTCATCTGGGTGGGATGGAGCCCGGTGGCGCTCGGAACCGCCGTCGGACTGTATGTGATCAGGATGCTGGCGATCACAGGGGTGTACCACCGGTATTTGTCGCATCGTACCTACAAAATGTCCCGATTCTGGCAATTCGTCGGCACGGTGGTCGCCACGACGAGTGCCCAGCATGGACCGATCTGGTGGGCTGCCCACCACCGTCACCATCACCGATACGCAGACCAGGCGGAGGATATCCATTCCCCCGTCCAGAAGGGATTTCTCTGGAGCCATGTGCTTTGGATTCTGACGCCGAAGTACTTCGCCACCAACAAGGCGATGGCGAAAGATCTGATGAAGTATCCCGAATTGGTGTGGCTGAACCGCTATAGCATCATTCCGCCTCTGGTTCTGCTGGCATTACTCCTCGTGGTCGGTGCGATCCTGCGCGCGTATGTTCCCTCGACCGGCACGTCCGGCGTGCAGATGGCGGTCTGGGGGTTCTGCATTTCGACCGTTGTCCTGTTCCATGCCACAGCTACGATCAACTCCCTGGACCACTTGGTCGGCCGGCGGCGGTACAACACTCCCGATCATAGCCGAAACAACTGGATTCTGGCGCTGATCACATTCGGCGAAGGCTGGCACAACAACCACCATTACTATCCGATCTCCGCCCGGCAAGGCTTCTATTGGTGGGAGATCGACCTGACCTACTATGTGCTGGTCTTTCTTTCGTGGTTGGGCATCGTTCACGATCTGACGCTCGTGCCGCGCAGCAAACGTGAGAGCAATCACATTGCCAATCTGGCATCGACGCCGGCTTGACAGGCCTTGGGGAAAGTTACACATGCGTATCGCCATCGTCGGAACGGGCATCTCGGGCATGACAGCCGCGTACCTGCTGCACGGCGCGCATGACATCACCGTGTTCGAAGCCGGCGACTACATTGGCGGGCACACCCATACAGTGGATGTGCCAGTGCAGGGCAGAACGTGTCCTGTTGACACGGGTTTCATCGTTTTCAACGAACGAACCTATCCCAACTTCGTCCGCCTCCTGAAGAAACTGGGCGTACGCTGGAAGAACAGCAACATGAGCTTCAGCGTGCGGTGCGAACGTACACAGTTGGAATACTGCCCCAGTTCCCTGGATCGGCTTTTTGCGCAGCGACGCAATCTCCTTCGCCCCGGCTTCTTGCGAATGGTCGGGGAGATCTTCGCGTTCCGGCGGCATCTGCAGAACACGGCCCGATTGCCGGAAACGGTCACGCTCGGCGAGTACCTGCGACAGAAGGGGTACTCCCGGATGTTCCGAGAGTCCTTCATCGTCCCCATGGGGGCGGCGATCTGGTCGGCCGAGCCGCATCGGTTCGAGGACATGCCTGCATGCATGTTCGCGCGGTTCTTCGCCAATCACGGCTTCCTGAACGTCCGCGATCAGCCTCAGTGGCTCGTTATCCAGGGAGGATCGCGGGAATATGCCAAAGCCCTGACGGCTCCATTTCGAGATCGCATTCGCTTGAATTGCCCTGTGCGGTCCGTTCGCAGGTTGCTCGACAGCGTGGAGGTTGAATCGCCTGGCGTTGGGGCCGAACGCTTTGACCACGTGATTGTCGCCACCCACAGCGATCAGGCTCTTGACCTTCTGGCCGACGCCACCGGGGACGAACGGGAGATCCTCGGCGCCATTTCCTATCAGGAGAACGATGTCGTCCTGCACACGGATTCCGCGATCCTGCCCAGGCGTCGCAAAGTCTGGGCGAGTTGGAACTACCGGATTCCCGCCAAAGCCCAGGATGGCGTCGTCGTGACATACGATATGAACATCCTGCAAAGCCTCGACGTGGACCGTGAATTCTGTGTCACTCTGAACCCGTCCGGCGACATCGACCCTCAGAAGGTGTTGTGCCGAATGGTGTACTCCCACCCGGTCTATACGCCGAAGGCACTGGATGCCCAGCGACGCCATGGCCGAATCAGCGGGGTGAACCGAACGCATTTCTGCGGCGCGTACTGGGGCAACGGCTTTCACGAGGACGGCGTCAACAGTGCACTGGCGGTTTGTCGGTACTTCGGGAGAGGGCTCGACGATGCATAGCGCGATCTACGAGGGGACGGTCCGTCATCGCCGTTTCGCCCCGGTCCGCAACGAGTTCGTGTACCGGCTCTTCATGATGTACCTGGACCTTGGGGAGCTGGACGAGGTGTTTCGCGGCCATTGGCTCTGGTCGACGAGGCGTTTGAACCTGGCCTGTCTGCGACGGAAGGACCATCTGGGCGATCCGACGATCTCCATCGACGAGGCGGTTCGTCTTCTGGTCGCAGAACGAACAGGGGTTCGTCCGAACGGTCCAATCCGCCTGCTGACGCACCTTCGTTACTTCGGTCACTGCTTCAATCCGGTCAGTTTCTTCTACTGCTATGATTCGAACGACCAGAGGGTCGAGACCATCGTCGCGGAGATCACCAACACGCCTTGGCATGAACGGCACTGCTATGTCCTGAC
>JAGPGT010000157.1 GCA_018055905.1 Phycisphaerae bacterium | reverse complement strand
CGTCGACGGCGGTTCGACGGACGGGACGCAGGAGATCGTGGGCCGGTACAACGGGCGGATCAAGAAATTCATCTCCGAGCCGGACCGGGGCATTTACGACGCCATGAACAAAGGGCTCGCTCTGGCCGGCGGCGATGTCGTGGCCTTCCTGAATGCCGACGACGTCTACGCTTCGCCCGGCGTCATCCGCGACGTCGTGTCGGCGATGCGCGCGGGCGACACCGACGGCGTGTACGGCGACCTCGTCTATGTGGGCCGCCGCGACGCCGATCGGATCGTCCGCTATTGGCGGGCGGGGGCCTATCGGCCTCATGCGTTCCGGCGAGGGTGGTCACCGCCGCATCCGACGTTCTTTTGCAGGACGTCGGTGTACCGGACGCTGGGGGGATTCGACCCCGCCTATCGGATTGCAGGCGACTTCGAGCTGATGCTCCGCTTCATCGAGAAGAACGGAATCCGCGTGCGGTACGTTCCCAGGCCCCTGGTACGCATGCGGGCGGGCGGCCGCGCCAACACGATCCGTGGGATCGTACAGGGTAATCGCGAGATCGCGCAAGCTTTCCATCGCAACGGGATGAATGTATCCGCAGGTTTCTTCTGCAACCGGATGGTCTGCCGGGTACGGCAGCTTCTGTGCCGACCCTGCGTCGCTCCTGATGCCGTGGAGCCAGACCAGGCCGCAGCCACCGGTGGCCTCTCGCGGTCGCTTCGCCCGGGTGATCCGAATCGCTCCTAACGCATTTCCACAGGGTGATGTGTGAGTGTCACCGTCGTCATTCCAGCCTACAACGCTCAGGATACGCTCCATCGGGCGATCTTCTCCGTTCTCGCCCAGACGTCGCTTCCTCGCGAGATTATCGTCGTGGATGATAGCAGCGAGGACGCGACGGCGGCGTGCGCGGAGGCATTTCGAGATCGCGGCCGGGCCGTGCGGATCGAGGTTGTGAGGCTGCCCACCAATCGAGGACCGGCTGCGGCCCGCAACGCCGGCTGGGATCTGGCTTCGGGGGATCATATCGCATTTCTGGACGCCGACGATTCCTGGCATCCCCAGAAGCTCGAGATTCAACATCGCTGGATGATGGAGCATCCTGAATATGCCTTCTCGGCTCATCCGTTGAGTTGTGCGCGTCAAGCGTCCGATGGGGGGCCGTATTCGGCGCTCTGTCGTTCCATCATGATCTCGCCCTGGAAATTGAAGATATCCTCCTGTCTGCTCTGGTCTTCCTCCTTGATGTTTCGCACCGAATTAAAGCAACGGTTCAATCCTGCGATGAGATACGGCGAAGACCGTCTGCTGGTGCTGGAGATGGTGCTGGGCGGTTTCAAGGCCGCCCGTCTGGAGGCGCCTCTGGGCTGTCTCTACAAGGCTGCGTACGGGGAGAAGGGCCTCAGCCGAGATCTGTGGAAAGTGGAACGAGGAGAGCTTCGAGCGTTTCGTCAGTTGCGGCAGATGGCATTGCTGGGGTCGACCGAAGAGGCTCTCCTGGCGGCATTTTCTCTGGCCAAGTATGTGGCAAGAGTGGGGCGGTGCAAGTGCCGTTCACTCCACCGTATGTTACGGCGCGAGGCCTCTGTGACCGCGCGGCAGGTGGATTCCGTCGGCGCGTAGTGACAAGTCTTCTTCGCGACCCGGATCATCGTCGCCCAGTGGGACGAAATGGTCAGATACAGCGTCATCATCCCGACGTATAACCGCGAGGGCTTCGTCGCTCGGGCCGTCGAAAGCGTGCTGGCGCAGACCTGCCAGGATCTCGAGATCATCGTGGTCGACGACGGCTCGACCGACGGCACGGAGGCGGTCCTTCGACCCTACCGGGACCGAATCCGCTATTTGCGGCAATCCAATCAGGGCTCCTCAGCCGCTCGAAATCGCGGAATTAGAGAGAGTTGCGGTCAGTACATCGCATTCCTGGATTCCGACGATTTCTGGCATCCCGATAAACTGGCCCGAACCGAGGAGGCCGTCGAAGCGCATCCCGACGCGGGCCTGTTCTATTCGGACTTTCGCATGGTAACGCCTGCGGGCGGTTTTCTCCGAGTTCAGAAATGCAAGCACGTGGTAGGGGATGGATACCTAGCGATTTTGCTGCAGGCGTTTATCCTCACGTCCACCGTCGTGTGCAGACGAGAGTGTTTCGACGTCTGTGGGCTCTTCCATGAGCCCTTGCGGCGGGTACAGGACTGGGACATGTGGGTCCGTATCGCCAGGAGGTTTTCGATGGCGCATGTGCCTGCCGTGCTGACGGAGTATACCTGGGAACCGTTCAGAAAAGCCCGCGCTTCCGTTGAGGCGGTCGCAGCCTTCCAGGTGGCGGTGGACCGTGTTTTGCAGGCGGACCCCGACCTCTCACGGAGGAATCGACGGCGGATTCTGGCTCGCTTGGCCTACATGCAGGGCGTGGAGCATCTTCGATACGGCCGCAGGACGGAAGCTTGTGCCCGTCTCCGCGAGGGATTGGCGATGGATCCGCTGTTTTGCCGGGGGCTCGTTCATCTGGCGGTCGCGGCCACGCATATGGACAAGGTACTCCCGCATCCGCTGCGGATTCGTTTGCGAATCGCCTAGAGCTGGCTCCCCGGCGTTCTTGGGGTGGTCTTCCGGACGTTCATATGCCGATCTTCACGTCGAATTGTGTCGCCCCTCGGCGTCTTCGCCTTGAGGCGTCTTCGATCTGCCAGTTGCGGTGCCCTTCGTGCCCGACGGCCACCGGAGCGGCGCGGTCCGTGATCGGGTGTGGGGTCCTGGCGTTCGACGATTTCCGTCGCATCGTCGACGACAACCCGCGGATCGTCCGGATCGAACTCTCCAATTACGGCGAGATCTTCCTGAATCCGAATCTCCTGGCCATGATGGAATATGCCTATGCCCACGGCGTGTCCCTGACCGCCGACAACGGCGTCAATCTGAACACTGTGTCGGACGAGGTTCTTGAGGGACTCGTCCGGTTTCGATTCGACAGTCTGAGTTGTTCGATCGACGGAGCCACCGCCGAGACGTACCGCCTCTATCGTCTTCGAGGCGATTTCGACAGGGTTCTTGACAACATTCGGAAGATCAACGAACTGAAGCACCGCTATCGATCCGAACATCCGCGGCTCACGTGGCAGTTTGTCGTCATGGGGCACAACGAACATGAGATTGCGGCCGCACGGCGGTTGGCCCACGGGCTGGGCATGAGGTTCTTTGCGAAGCTGACCTGGGACCAAGAGCGCTTCGGCGTTTGCGACGAAGATCACGTCAGACACGAGATGGGGTGCGCGTCCCGCGAGGAATTCCGCGCTTTCCATGGGCGAGACTACATGCACGATCTATGTCACGCGCTGTGGGATCGCCCGCAGGTGAATTGGGACGGGAAGATCCTGGGATGTTGCCGGAACTTCTGGGGTGAGTTTGGCGGAAATGCGTTCGCCCAGGGGCTTCGAGAGGCCATCAACGGCGAGAGAATCCGGTATGCCAGAGACATGCTGCTTGGGCGGAGAGATGCACGGCCGGACATTCCCTGCACCTCGTGTGACATCTATCTGGATATGAAGGCAACGAATCGATGGCTGAGCAGGGGGCCGGTGCGACACATGGTTCGGCTTGGACAGTACGTGGCTCGCAGACTGGGCTGACGACGGTTCGCAAAGGTTGGAGATAGCGGACCGAACGCGATGGCGGGATCGTCGGTTCGCCTTCTTCTCCCGGGAGGGCAGGTAGAGATTCATGCGGGTCGGGATTCTGACGTTCCACCACGTCCCCAACTATGGCGCCGTTTTGCAGGCATTTGCTCTCGCACAGGCGCTTCGGTCCCTGGGTCACGAGCCTGAGGTGGTGGACTACCGCCCGTGGCGGGCGACGTGTCACTATTTGTCCGTCGGGGTACGCACGAGGCCCGTGATTGCGGAACTGCGACGGAACTTTCGCATCGCGAGGTTTGTTCGCGAGATGCTTCCATTGTCGGCCCGACGCATCCGGCGAGGGCGCCCCGTCCGGGAACTCAGCGAGAGTTACGACGCATTGATCAGCGGGAGCGATCAAGTATGGTGTTGGGCGAAGGAATGGACCTATCGACGATATGATCCGACGTTCTTCCTCGCTCATGCGCGTCCTGGGATTCGTAAGGTCGCGTACGCCCCGAGTTGCGGCGGAATGACATCGTTTGGTTCTCGCGTCCGCGAAGCGGCCGCTCTGCTCAACCGCTTTGATGCGCTCAGCGCGCGGGACGAGAATACCCAGCGACTGGTCCAGGAGGCGACCGGGCGCGTCTGTGAACTGGTCCTGGATCCGACGTTCCTTCACGATTTCGACGAGGCGCCGGCCGCGAGATCGTCCGGTGTGGAAACGGAGCCGTATCTTCTTGTGTGCGGCGTCTTTTCGCGGAACGATCGGTCTCGGTTGAGGCAGGCCGCGAGCGAGATGAACCTTCGTTGCGTTTCTATCCCCCGTCGCGATCCTGCGGCCGACGGCAGTCTGGTCGATGCGGACCCGATCGAATGGCTGTCGGCCATTCGAAACGCATCGTTCGTGGTGACCAACCTGTTCCATGGGACCGCATTTGCGCTGCACTTCGACCGGTCGTTCATATCAATAGCGAACGGCTACAGCAGAACGAAATTGACGGATCTTCTGCATCGATTTGGGCTCACCCGCCGATGCGCGAGCCAGGTTGATCCCCGGGCGATCGTGGACGTGGCGTCGAAGCGAACGGATCTGGACGAAGTGCGTGCGAAGCTCGTGGCGGCGCGGGCACAGTCGCTTCGGTTTCTGCAAACATCGCTGGGAGGGTCTTCTCGGCAGTCCCGTCCTGCGATTCCGATGGAAGCTGCGCTCGACGCCGGACGTCGAGTCCCTCGGATGTCTGAGGGGAAGGTGTGAATCAGTACCTCGTGAACTCCGCAAATCGCAGGATCTTCTGCTTGTTGGTTCGACGTGTTCACAAATGACACAGCACCATGTCGCGCGACGACATGGTGCTGTTGACGGTTTCATCGTTTTCGCGTGAGACTCAGCTCAGCAGGGATTTCCTCTTCATCCACGACGCCAGGCCCGTTCCGACTCCGACCAGCAGCACGGCGCCGGGCGCCGGCACGGTGAGCGGTGCCTCGATGATGCCTCGCCAGGTCTTGGCGTAGGAGGCATCGTTCCAAGTGCCGTAGGTCTGATGGCCCCGATAGTCTCCCCAGCCCCAGAGCGTCCCCCAGTCGCACTCGAACTGGCCGTTGATGTTGTTGGGCTGATTGTAGCCCCATGCGTTGAACCCACTGAGAGGGGTACCGTCGACCCACGTCCATTCCAAGTCGGGCTCTGCGGAGCCTTCAGGCTGGTAGAGGCCAATCCAGTATTGATTGATGCCATAGTCGGTCGGGTACGGACCACCGGGGTCGGCGCCGTGGAACGTCTGGGCCAGCCAGTTGTTCTCCGCCGCGTCTTCGATCTTGACCAGGTCGAAGCCCAGACCCAGCGCTTCCGCTCGGACCTGTTCCCAATTACCCCTCGTTTCGGTCAACGCATACTGGTGACCATTGTAGATGTACCAGGTGAGATCCGCTTGGGCAGAGCTCATTGCGACAAGGCTCAACCCCACAATCAATAAAGCTCTCTTCATCTGTTTCCTCCTCACAACTCTGTGCAGTGCCTGCAAAATTTTCTTGTGCAAACACCCTTGACGGTCGGTGTCTGCCGGTTGACGTGGGCTTCCGGATTTCCAATGTGGAGGCCCCAAACGACAACCGATACGGCTGTAAGGATCCATCCCCCAAGTGATGGGTTTAATATAGACTAATTCTATCCATTTGTCAAGAGAGAAGACGACTTGGAGACCGCTAACGGTGTGACACGGGTCCCGCGGAGACGCCGACTGAGCCCGGGAAATGTATATTTTCATGGATTGTTCGAAACTTTTATGAGACCTTTTCCGGTGGCATTCAGGTAAGGAGACAGCAAGATTTTTTCAGATTGCGGCGAAGAAATCTTCGGGGCGTGCAGTTCGTTTGTAACTTGGTGTTGCGAGGCATGGTTCTGCCTTGGGTTTGCAATGGCTTCTCCCGACGTCGAGACACCTTGGGAGAACAGACAGACAAAGGCTCTTGGGTGCTTCGAGGGTTTCGCAATAGCGAGGAGTGGATTGTCCGATAATAGACCCATGGTTCATGGTGGGGATCGATAGAACGGAGCGGTTTTTGTGTTTTTTTTGTTTGATAATCCCGGTGGGGGGCTATAATAATTTTTCAATCGGTCGAGGGTGAGAAGAGGGGTAGCGGTCGCGCCTGGGCGTCATGACGGGTGCGACGTGGACGTGCCAGAGCGTGGAGAAAAAGCATGGGCGATGGAGCGACTGTTCGTGAGATGGGTGCGGGACGGATGACGACAACGGCGGCGATTGACCGGAGCGCGACTCCGGGACGCATATCAGACCGGCGATTCCCTTCCGGTTCCCATTTTTCGCCGGTGGCGTCTTTTCGTGTTCCCGCCGGTACCGTTGAAGTGCCGCAGATGTCTCAGACCACCGAGTGGTTGATTCGAGGTCTCGATGTGGTCGGCTCATTGGCGGGACTGATCCTGGCGTTGCCCGTGATTCTTCTGAGTGCCGTTCTGATCCGCATCACGGCGGGTAAACCGGTGTTTTTCCGGCAGGTGCGAGTGGGGTTGCGAGGCAAGCCGTTTACCTTGTACAAGTTCCGCACGATGATCAACGAGGCGGAGAAGCACGTGGGCCCGGTCTGGGCGTCGCGCGACGACCGCCGTGTCACACCGATCGGGCGGATTCTCCGCAAGATGCGCATCGATGAATTGCCCCAGTTCTACAATGTTCTTCGCGGCGACATGAGCCTGGTCGGACCCCGCCCGGAAAGACCCTACTTCGTGGAACGGCACAAGGTTTTGCAAGGCATGCGCCTGGCGGTCAAGCCGGGGATCACAGGCCTGGCCCAGATCCGCGGTCTCTATGATCTCAAACCCACCCACAAAGTCAGGTACGACTGCCTCTACATTCAAAAGCGGTGCCTGCTTCTAAATCTTTACATCCTTTTCCGCACCATTCCAGCCTTGTTCACGCGGATGGGGTGGTAGGGACAAGTCGCGATCACGTCGAGACGAATCCGCTTGCTTCCCTCCGTGGACCGGTGTTCCTTCTTTGGCCGAGTCTGTTGGTTATACTTGGGGATACACCCAGGGCGTTCGATAACGACGCCGCAGGAGCTGGTTCGCCTCCGCGTCGCCCACGCACACTTCTTTCTGCCCGTCCCATTCCACGCTGCGGCCGAGCTTGTAGCTGAGCATCCCCAGCAGGCTCAGGTTCGTCGAGTAGTGCACCTCCTCAATGTCGCTGACCGGTCGGCGACCCGTCTCGATCGCCTCCAGAAAGTCCGCCCACAGTTCCTTGATGTTCTGACTGTCCGGCTGGTTCAACTTGGGGGCTTCGTGGATCTCCGGTTGTCCCCGGCTGGTTGGATAGAACGTCCAGCCCTGGTTCCAACCCATGTGGAACGTGCCTTTGGTGCCGTAGAAGAAGCACCCCACGTTCTCGGCTTTTTCCGCGGGATTGCCTGCGAACTGGCGGTGCTCCCACATTACCGTCAGGTCGTCGAACGCGTACGTCGCCACTTGGTGGTCGGGCGCGTCGGTCGTCTGGTATTCCTCGGTTAGGACCGGCTGGCCTTTGATCGGACGTCCGCCGACCGAGTGTACGCTTTTAGGCCACTTCACGTCCATCGTCCAGAGCACTTGATCCAACCAGTGAACCCCCCAGTCGCCCAGGGTACCGTTGGCGAAGTCCAGGTAGCTGCGGAAACCCCGCGGATGCGCGCCTCCGTTGAACGGTCGCAGCGGGGCTGGTCCGCACCACAGATCCCAGTTCAGCTCTTTGGGCGGTTCGACATTTTTTCTCGGCTGTTCCGGCCCGTCGCCGCCATAGAGCACGAAACACCGCACCATCGCGATCTTGCCTACGTTGCCCTCACGCAGGAATTTCCTGCCTGAGACATTGTGCGGCGAGACCCGCCGGTGCGTCCCCACCTGCACGACGCGCCCAGCCGCCCGGGCGGCGTTGACCATCGCCCGTCCTTCCATGATCGTGTGCCCGATGGGTTTTTCCACATACACGTGGGCCCCGGCCCTCACCGCCGCGATCGTCGGCAAGGCGTGCCAGTGGTCTGGCGTCGCGACGATTGCGATGTCCGGCTTCTCTTTCTCCAGCATCTCCCGGTAGTCTTCATATTGTTTGGGCACGTCGCTCGTCCACCTGGCCGCCTCCTCGGCGCATTTGGCAAGCTGTCGTTTGTCCACATCCACGAGCGCTACGATCTTGCATCGTCCGGACGCCGCCGCCTCGCGCAGGATGTTCGTGCCCCACCAGCCGCAGCCGATCAGGGCCGTACGATAAATCTTGTTCTGTTGGCCACCCACGACATGAGGAAAGTTCAGGACCGCTGTGGCCGCGAGAGAACCGCTCAGAAACGTCCGACGATTTATCGGCATAGTCTTCTCCTTCCAGGGCAGCGGGGCCAGCCCCGACCTGGTCACCACAGACAGACGCCCGACAGGACGGCCCTATTCCGCCAATCTACGGTCCTCGCGGTTTCCGTCAAGCGAAAACGGCCAAACGTCTTCGCTGGGCGGGTGTCGTCAGGGTCCGGGAGGGCAAGGAGGCCGGATGAATTCATGCTTTGCACGTCGGGGCCGGTTCGGGTAGAATGCCCGCTCGTTCGGCGGGCGGCGTTTTGCCGACGGCCGACGCAATGGAGATGGACGGTTGAAAGGTTGATTGGATCATGGCACACGACAAGTCCTCATGTCCCGGCAAGGCAAAGTATCTCTCCGGCAAGCGGATCCTTCCGGCGCCGATTACCGCGGACACCAGTATCGTACAGTTGGTCGATAATATGGATGCCTATAACGGCGG
>JAGPGT010000008.1:34999-37321 GCA_018055905.1 Phycisphaerae bacterium | reverse complement strand
CTCCTGAATTTATGATTCGACCCGGTTCTCGAGAACCAGTGCGCCAATGGTGATGCGTACCTTGTCGCCTACGGACAGGGAAAACGTCTGTTCCGGGATGATGCCGGTGCCTGTCATGAGAAACGCGCCGAAGGGAAAAGTCATTTCCCGAGTCAGGTAAAAGACCAACTCTTCGAAGGAACGTCTGATCTGCGAAGTGTTCGCGTCTCCCGTGAAAATGACTTCTCCGTTTCGCTCGATCTCCAGGGCAATGGGGAGATTCCGCATCGAATCCGCCTCCGCGATACAAATTCCCGGCCCGATGGCGCAGGACCCGTCATACATCTTGGCCTGCGGCAGATAGAGCGGGTTTTCTCCCTCGATGTTTCTGGAGGAGACATCGTTGCCCACGCAATACCCGAGGATTTCACCATGCCGGTTGACCAGCAGCGTCAACTCCGGCTCCGGTACGTTCCAGTGACTATCCCTGCGTATGCGGATCGCGGATTGGGGACCTTTGACTCGCCAGCCGATGGCCTTGAAGAACAACTCCGGACGTTTTGCCTCATAGACCATGTCATAAACGTTCTTGACGTCTGTTTCCGCCTCCCTCGCGTCGCGACTACGAGCATAAGTGACGCCACAAGCCCAGACTTCCTGATCGTATTCCATCGGCGCCATTGCTTGACCGGTTGCTCGTTCGTCGGTTTGGAGGGAGGTCAGATAGGGACGAACTTCAGTTGGGTGCATACCGCAGAGTCGTCGGAAGTCGAACTCGGGGGACAGCAGCAACCCATCCAGCACCCAGCGTTCGACATCTTCACATTGGTGTTTGGTTAGGATCATCCGTCATACCCTTTGTGTAACCATCCGTCGCTTTCTACAGCACAATCAAACCAATAATCCAGATGATTGTACAGGTAAAGACCCCCATGCCGATTGTACCGGTGGTCATCAGCTTGTAGCCCGTCTTGACGTCCATCCCGCTCATCTGTGTGACCACCCAGAAAAAGCTGTCATTGGCGTGAGAAGCCACCATGGAGCCGGCGCCGATGGCCAGAACCGAAAGCGCCCGCCCGAGCGGCGAATCCAGCCCCATCGAAGCAAGCATCGGAGCCAGGATCGAGGCGGTCATAATGATGGCCACCGTCGAAGACCCCTGAGCCGCGCGAATCGCCGCCGCCGCGATGAACGGCAGCCATAATCCTATCGTCATCGAAGACATGCCCTTACCGATCATATCCGCGATACCCGAATTCCGCAACACCATGCCGAATGCTCCTCCGGATCCGGTGATCAGGATGATCGCGCCTGCCGTTCGAATCGCTTCCCCGATCCAGCCGGCCGACGAAAGCATGTTCTTGTCGAAGGGTTTGGGAAGTGTCATGGCGATGCCGATGCCGATCAATAAAGCGATCACCGGAGTGCCGACAAAGCTGATGATCTGAGGGAAGTCGCTCTGCCCGAAGGGATGGGTCGGATAATCCGCAAATGACTTCAAAACGATCAACACAATGGGGATGAGGATGGGAAGAAGGGCATGAAGAGCGGAAGGGGCCGTTTTCCGCAGGACTGCGAACTCTTCTTCCGTCAATTCCGGATTGGGATCGATCTGAACACGTCCGGCCACCTTGGTCGCCCAGAACCGGCAGAAGAACAAAGTCGGAATGCTCACCGGAATCCCGAGCAGAAGCACCCAACCAAGATCTGCTTCCAGAATGCCGGCCGCCGCGATCGGGCCAGGCGTCGGAGGGATCAGCGTGTGGGCCACCATCAGTCCCAAGGCAAGTGCGATGGCGGTTGTCGCGAGAGACAGCCCAGCACGTTTGGTCAATGTCTTGTTCAACGGGGTCAGAATCACAAAACCGGAATCGGCAAACACAGGAATGGAAACGACGTAACCGATCAGTGCCATGGCGGACGTCACATTTTTAGAGCCGATGACGCTCAAAATGCGTTCGGCGAGGGCCAGGGCACCTCCCGATTTGTCCAGGAAGGCGCCGATGATGGCTCCCGCAATGATCACGATGCCGATTCTTCCGATTGTCTCGCCAAAACCCTGTTCGATGGAGGAAACAAGTTTCGGCAAAGACATCCGTGAACAGATCCCGAAGAACAGGGCCGCCGCGATCAGGGCCAGAAAGGGATGAACGCTGAATCGGGTTGTGAAAACCACGATGAGAAGAATGCTCAACAAAAGCAGTATCATGATCATCATCATCCGACTCCGTTCATGTGAGAGGTCACAGGGGCCATAAATCCTGGGCTATCCGTCGGTTGTCACTCGGTGACAAAGACTTGCGGATCAAGGTTTTGCACGGGTCTTCCGTTTACGGCTTTTGG
>JAGPGT010000008.1:0-34899 GCA_018055905.1 Phycisphaerae bacterium | reverse complement strand
TGGACGACGAAGTGCTTTCGGATGCCGTTTTCGAGGATCAAATCACAGAGTTGTTCCGCTCGCCTGGGATTTGTGAACAGGTTGTCGTCGCTGAACAAAACGACGTCGGCGGTGACAGTTTTGAGTTCTTCGATGACCGATTCGAGCGGTCGTTCGGTGTAATCTCGCTTCTGGCCAAGCGGATTGAGACTGAAAGTGCAGAACTTGCACTTAAAAGGACACCCGCGGGTTGTCAGAACCGTGTCGAACGTATGGCGACTGAGACGGATTCCGTATTGAGACCAATAGTACTCGTGCCTTCGCAAGGAACGGTCGGGAAACGCTAGGTGCGTCAGGTCGGGAAGTTCGTGGTTTTCGTTGTGTACCACACCCGTGGAGAGGCGATAGGAAAGCCCGCGGATCTCCGCAAGAGGGACCCCCTTGACAATCTGCTGGATGATTTCTTCCCCCTCGCCCCGTACGATCATATCGATGTTCGGACAGCGGTTGAAGAGGTACTCAACCTCTTCCGTCGCCTTGCGGCCGCCGACAACCGTGGTGATTTCCCCGGGCAACTGGCAGATGAAGTCGCATATGCTCTCGAATCGGCTGTCCCACTGGATCCCGATGCACAGCAGATCCACCTCCCCTCGGATGAACCGGTTCAGCGTTCGCGGATTCTGGAACCGCTTGGCGTAACGGAGGTCCAAAAGCGTGATCTTGTCGACGAGCCCCTTGACGCTCGCGGCGATATACTCCAGCCCGGTGGGAGGGAACACACCCATCGTGGCGGTGGAGCCGCCGAAGCTGGGATTCAGCATCAGTGCATGCTTGTATCGTGCCATTGGTGAGAAGTGTAGAGATTGAAGGTTTTCTTTTCAAGCTAATAATCCGTATGATAGTTCGACTCGGCACAATGCCGCCTACGGAAATAGTGGCGGTCTTTCGTCCGCCAGACTATGATGCCGCCGGAACGAACGACATGCAGATCGAATTTGGCGAATACAAGATCAGAGACTGGGCGATGGAGGACGCTGCGGCGATCATCCGGTACGCGAACAACCACAGAATCGCGATGTGGTTGCGAGATCGGTTCCCGTCTCCCTACACGACGGCCGATGCGAACAATTTCCTGTCGGTCGTGACCCGCCAAGACCCGCGGACGGCCTTTGCAATTGCCACGCCGCGGGAGGCTATCGGCGGCATCGGGCTGGATTTCGGCGACGACGTTCATCGTTTTACAGCCGAACTGGGCTACTGGCTGGCCGAACCATTCTGGGGGCGGGGAATCATGACCGATGCGGTTCGGTTGTTTACTGCGTGGGCTTTCGAGAACCTTAAGCTGTATCGGATTTTCGCGTCGGTCTTCGACGGCAACACGGCTTCAATGGGCGTTCTGGAGAAAGCGGGGTTCGTAAGGGAAGGCCGACTGCGGGCGGGCGTGTTCAAGAACGGTAAGATTCTCGATCAGTTGCTCTACGCGAAAGTCAAAGAAGGGATCGTGTGAAGGGGGACAAGATATGGGACGGACAATCATGGTCAGAGCGCGAATACTCCTTGCAATTCTCGCGATGGCTGTAGTCGGTGGACCGGTCTCCATCGCCCCGGCTGCGCAAGGAAGCCGGCAGGTTCGGGTCTCCGAGAACCATCGGTACCTGGAGTACGAGGACGGTTTGCCGTTTTTCTATCTAGGCGACACCGCGTGGGAACTGTTCCACCGACTCAACCGTGAGGAGGCGGACCACTACCTGGCGAACCGGGCGGCCAAGGGCTTTACCGTGATCCAAGCTGTGGTCTTGGCCGAGCTCGATGGACTCGACGCACCGAACGCCTACGGTCACAAACCGCTGATCGACAGAGATCCGACCATGCCGAACGAGGACTACTTTCGGCATGTGGACTTTGTCGTGAACAAGGCCCGCGAGTTGGGCCTGTTCATCGGCATGCTGCCGACGTGGGGCAAGTACTGGAAGACGGGGGCCGGCATCTTCACCCCGGAGAATGCGAGGGTCTACGGCCGCTTTCTGGGTCTGCGGTATAAGGACGCCCCGATCATCTGGATCCTCGGCGGCGACCACAATCCCGACGACCAGAGGGAGCGATCTGTCATCGGTGCCATGGCCGATGGATTGAGATCAGGCGACGGCGGGAGCCATCTGATCACATACCACCCGCGTGGGCCGGGGTTGTCCTCGGACTTCTTCCACCAGGCCGACTGGCTGGACTTCAACATGTACCAGTCTTCGCACGGTGCCCGCGACCACGACAATGGTCTGTTCGCCGAGCGGGACTATGGCCTGACGCCGGCCAAGCCCACGCTCGACGGCGAGCCCCGTTATGAGGACATCCCGGTCGGTTTCTACAACGCCAACGCGGACCCCGATCAACGTTTCGACGACTATGACGTCCGTCAGGCGGCCTACTGGTCGCTCCTGGCGGGCGCCTGCGGGCACACCTACGGCAACAACAACATCTGGCAGATGTGGCAGACGGGGCGAAAAGCGGTGCTCTGGGCATCCACCCCGTGGCACGAGGCGCTCGATCGGCCAGGCGCGTCGCAGATGGGCCACGTTCGCAGGCTGTTCGAATCCCGCCCGTTCACCAAGCTCGTTCCGGATTCATCGATCGTGCTGGACGGGCCGAATCATGGCGGAGCCAAGATCCGCTCGGCACGAGCCTCCGACGGCTCCTTTGCCTTTGTCTACTCGCCGCGGGGAGAGCCGTTTACGGTTCGCATGGACGCCATCCGGGCGCCACGAATCCGCGAGACCTGGTTCGATCCGCGCGAGGGCGTCGCCAAGCCCTTGCACACCACCGACACGGCCGGCATCCAGACGTTCGTCCCGCCGACATCCGGTCGCGGACACGACTGGATTCTCGTGCTGGACGACGCCACTGCCGGTTTCCCGAGCCCGGGCCAGCCGAAGCGATAGGAGAGCACCTGCCGGCGATGGATTATGATCGAGTTGCTCATCTGTACGATGCGTATGTGCAGTTCACTTTTGGTCGCCCATTCTTCGAGGAGGAGGCGAAGAACGGCCCAGGGATCGGTGCTGGAGCTGATGTACGGAGCCTCCCTGGCCGCAGTGGATGACCACTTGCTTTGAGAAACGGAGGTTGGTCCATGTCGAACTGGAGTCTTCATTTCAGAGCAGGTCTCCTGCCCATATTCGTCGGGGTTCTGATGGTAGCCGATTGGACAACAACCGGCGCCGCAGAGATGAAGTGGATGCACTTCACGATCGCCGATCCGCTGCCGGGCTCGTCCTGGGGGACCGGCGGGCTTCCGCTGCTGGACCTCGACGGGGACGGCGACCTAGACGTCGTTCTGTCCCGTCGCGAGACGCAGACCGCCTATTGGTTTGAACGAAAGACCGACGTCGTCTGGGTGCGGCACACAATCGGTCAAGCGGAGGGTCTCGCCAATGCGTTGGGAGCGGCGGCGGTGGACATCACCCAGGACGGCCGGCCGGACATCGTCTTTAACCGCGTCTGGTTCGAGAATCCCGGCGGGCTGGCCGAGAATCCCGACAAACCGTGGTCCTCGCATCCCTTTGAAGGCGGGGGGCATGATATCCTCGCAGCCGACATCAACGGAGACGGGCGACTCGACATCGTCACCTATCATGGCAAGGAGGTCGCTTGGTTCGATCCGGTTGCCGAAATGAAGCGGACAGAGATCGGTCGGGGCCGGGAAAACCACGGCGGCATCACCCCTCGCGGCGTCGGCGACCTCGACGGGGACGGCGACCTGGACATCGTGATCCCGGACTACTGGTTTGAAAACCCCGGCAGGGGGGAGGGGGCGTGGGTCCGGCATGAGTGGCCGTATCTTGGCGTGGACAAGGCGTCTTATGGACCCAGCATCCGGTCCTGGATCGTCGATCTGAACGGGGACGGGCACAACGACATCGTCTACAGCGATTGCGACACGGGGCTCTCCCACGTCTACTGGGTGAAGAACCTCGGCCGCGGCGCCGCCTGGGAGCGACACCAACTGCCCGACCCGCCCACGGCTCCCGGCGACGTCCCCGGCACGGGCTCTTTCCACTCGCTCGGCGTCGCGGATTTCGACGGCGACGGCAACCTGGACATCTTCGCGGGCGAGCAGGAGGACCCCGACACCTACATGGAATCCGACGGAAAGCTGGCGATGAAGCCGCGAGGCCTCAAGGAACGCGGCGTGATCTGGCTCGGTTCCGGCGGCGAGCGGCCGACGTTCACGCCGGTGGTGATCCACACCGACAATCCAGGCTGGCACGACGCCCAGCTCGGCGACGTGGACGGCGATGGAGACATCGACATCGTCACGAAGATCTGGAACAAAGACGGCGCGACGTACCACGTCGACTACTGGAGAAACGACACGCCGCGACCTGATTCGCTTGGTGCGTCAAGAAATCCGGCCGGCCCGACCCGTCCCAGCGAACGCCCCTCGGGCGACTGAAACGAATCGGACCGGCCTTGTGATGCTCTACGGAGTTAAAGAGTCTCAGGGCTCATAAGCGTACCAGGCGACCCCTTCGTAGGTCCAGACCTCCGGCGGATAGTTCGCCAGGAGATAATCCTTCTCGGCCGCATTCATGGTATAGAAGTGATGGCTCACCAGCGGCGACCAGAATCGGTAGACCGGCATGGCATCCAGCGGCTGCCAGCCTACCGGGAAGGCATAGAAGGCGATTCCCTCGTAGGCCCATACACTGGCGGGATAATTGGTCAGGATGTAGTTCTTCTCGGCGTCGTCGATGGTGTAGAAATGGCTGTTGAGCAGGGGGGACCAGAATCGATGCACAGGCATCGCTCTCCAATCTTCGTCTGTAATCATCGCGTCATAGGCGACTCCTTCGTAGACCCACGCCCATGCGTACTCGGTGATTAAGCTCTGCACCTCAGCCTCATTGACTGTGTAGAAATGCGACGAGGTGATGGGTGACCAGAACCGATGAACCGCAGCCAACGACGGCGTCTGGGGCTCCGGCGCGAAATAGGTAACCCGCAGGACGGAACGAATCAGTGTGGCCCGCAGGCCCTCGTAGCCCGTTTGATCGATGTCGACGTGGAAATACAACTCGCCGTTGTCCCACAAGTCCTCGATCACATCGGCCGGCAGCACGAACGTCGTGACCGACCAGAAGTTCTCGTAACCGTTGACTTGGCCCTCGGCACTCCACTCTACTGTGGTCGGGGCCTCCAGGTAACTTTTGAGCAGCCCCAGTTCGGTCCCATTGCGGACAATGCCGCTGCTGGTGATTATTGTAGGTTTTTGGGGCAACACATAGATTACATCGTCCTCACCGTCTTCGAGGTCGATCTTCCATGCGTAGATTGATAGGGTCGCGGATTGGATGCCGGTGGCTCCTCGCGGGATGGAATTGGTAAGATCGTGAGTCCAGCCCCAGTCCTGGTTCGACCCGCGGCAGAAAGGATAATGGTCGAGGATTGCACCGGGCTCGGCAAACCATACATCGGCCAACCAGCCGTTGTTTCGATAGTCGGCAGTGTTCTGCACCGTCACGGTCTGAGCACCCGCGGCGCCGGCCAGCAACAGGACGTACGTTGTCAGAATAGATATTCGGCTCGTCTTCATCACTTGTCCTCCACCTCTTGGATCGTTTTTCGGAGCAGGGTTCGGCGTCGGTTGCCGGTCCCTTGCTCCCGTCCCCTCGTAGATATCTGCGGTGCCTTGGCACTCCCCCAAGCAGCAGCCCGGACGAGACGCCGGGATTGGTTCGAAATCCGATGTCGTAGGATTCAGAATTATCCTGCGAATACAGGCTTCGATGGTAGATCGACCCTGTGTAAATAAATCCACCCCAATGGTCTGTATGATACCATTGGGAAGGGATCAAGTCAAGGAAAATCTGGAGAGAGAGCCGCTTGCGATGTGTGGAAGTTGTTGAAATCCAGAGGGTTACGACGCAACGCCGGGCTGGCCGCGTGGATCGGGATCTTCTCGGAGAAAGAGGTCCCCAAGGACTGGAATGTCTTGCGGTTTCTGGATGGGTTGGGACGGGAGCCCCATCGCTGCCACCTGCGAGAGAGATGTTCGCACTGCGAAAGGCAAAATCAACGCCCGCTTGGGCAGGCTTGATGTTCCGCCACATAGCGTGCCACGTTGGCCACGGTGTCCACCCAAAGCCCGTTCTCCACATCGGCGGCATACTCGCAGAATGCCCTGAGCGTGTCGGCCCGCGTCGTTTGGCGTCCCTTTTCGCCGATTTCGTGGCCGGCCAGCACCAACCAGGCGCCTTGCTTGGCGGCCGCATCGACCAGCGTCTTGAGTTGCTCGAACGTCAGGCCGTCGAGTTCTACCGCCAACAGCTGCGCCGGATCGCAGAACGCCGGATCGTTGGCGGTCTCGTCCCGCCAGCCGCGACCGGCTGTGAACCGCTCTGCAATCAGCGGCACATAGCTGCGGACCCGCTTTCCGCGTCCCACGAACTTCTGGCCGCACGGATAGGCAAACGTCATCGCACGAACACCCAGCAGCCTCTGGATCTCGACATTCGCTTGATCCAGCTCTTTCGCCATTTGCGTCAGCGTATAGTTTTCGAGAGCCTTTTGCCGCGACCAGAGGAAATTCCCGGTGCAGGCGTGCCGCATCGAGTGGTTGCCGATCTCATGACCCGCGGCCACAGCGGCTTTCCACGCGTCGAGCCGCTCCGGCACTCGGGATGGCGAAACATAGAACGTCGCTCTTATGCCGTACTCGTCGAGAAGCGGGACACCTACGTCCACCTGACTGGGACGTGCATCGTCGAAGCTCAAACTCACCGCGAACCGCTTGCCATCAGGCCAGGGGAATCGCACGTCGGTCGTCTTACCCCCGGCGTACGGATCTCCCGACCTTGCGTCACCCTTGGCCGTGACAAGCCGCTCCTGCTCTCGGTGAATCCGCTTGGCATACCGGTTTGCCGCCTTCGCCGAACTGAACTTGCCGAGATGCTTTCCCGTTCGCCGGTACTGCTGAACCGCCTCCTCGTCGGACAGTATACACCCTGCGTCGCTGACGGTGGGGATCAGGACCTCCTGTCCATCGATTTCGACAGAAATCGACCGAACTGTGCTGACCGTGCCGTCGGCATTCCGTACCACAGGCCGGTTGGTCAGATCAATGTTACCCTGCTCAATCATGCCCGCCGGCCAAACGGCTCGCGAAGCCGCCGATCCACGCGCGTCCCTGATAGGTCTCGAACTGCAAGACAGAAAAAGGCCCAACAGGCAAGCCAAGACCACCCGTGACATCGCCGCCATAGCCACCTCCGAACCATGCAGCCCCAGGGGTTGCGTTCCCACATCTCACAAGGAGTAGAGTTCTTCGTCTTCAAGGACCGTGAAGCCGACTTGGCGGGCGACTTGGGCCGCCTTGGCCAATTGAGGTTGCTCGACCTCCATACAACAGATACCGGTCTTGTGAGGTTGAACGACGAACCCGTAGGCGTCGCGAATGTTGATGCCCTCCGCCGCCAGAGCAGACGTTAATTTGTGGAAATTGCTGGGCTCATCGGGTACCGAAACCGCCAACACGTCCTTGAGGGCGCAGGCACAACCAACGTCGGCCAAGGCCAAATAGGCGTCGTTGGGTTTGTCCACGATAAGCCGCAGCAGGCCGTAGTCGCCCCGGTCCTGGATCGTGAAGGCCCGGATATCAATATGGTTCCTGTTCAAATTTTCGGAGATCGCCTTGAGTCTGCCCGGCCGATTCTCGACGAAAATCGTCAGTTGTTTCGCCATCGCCAATCGCCTCAATCCTTTGGCCGTTCATCCACTACTCGTTTGGCTTTTCCCTCGTATACCGGCAGCGATCCCGGCTCGTGCAACTCGACCCCCGGACTGATTGTGATCGAAGACCGCAGTTCCTCGACAATCCTGTGCTTGAGCGCTTCGAGCGTGGAGACCTCGCCCAGAAACAACTTTGGATAGATTTCCACCTTGACGGTTAGACGGTCAAGCGCCCCCTTTTTGTCGACGTGAATCTGGTAGTTCGTAGCCACATCGGGGATCTTCATGATCTTCTCTTCGATCTGCGAGGGAAAGACGTTGACGCCGTTGATAATCAGCATGTCGTCGGTCCGCCCAAGGATTCGGGACAAACGCCTGTGCGTCCGGCCGCAATCGCACCCCTGCGGGTACAGGAACGCCAGATCCCGCGTGCGATATCGCAAAATCGGCGTTGCCCGTCGGACCACGTTCGTCAGAACGACCTCGCCCTCTTGTCCCTCCGGGAGGGGTTCACCCGTCTTGGGATCGATGATCTCGACGATGAAAGCGTCTTCCCAGACGTGCATATCCTTCTTGCAGACGCACTCGAAAGCGACGCCGGGGCCGTTGAGTTCGCTCAGACCGTAGGAGTTATAGGCGTCGATGCGTAAAAGGTCCTGAAGCTTGCAGCGGGTGTTTTCGGAGTGAGGTTCAGCTCCAATGAAAGCTTTTCGCAGGGCCAAGTCTTTCAACTCAACGCCATCCTCGCCTAACTTGGAATGGATATGCAACAAATAACTTGGCGTGACATGTACGACGGTGGTCTGGAAATCCTTCATCACCTGAATCTGCCGTTTCGTATTGCCGCCGCCGATGGGGATGACGGTCATGCCGACCCGTTCGGCGCCGTAGTGAAGGCCCAAACCACCCGTGAAGAGCCCGTAGGTCATCATATTCTGGAAAACATCGCCGGGGCCGGCCCCGGTGGCGACGATGCTCCTCGCCAGCAGGTCCGTCCAGTTGTCCAAGTCCTGCTTGGCATAGTAGATGACAGTCGGGATGCCCGTCGTCCCGCTGGAAGAATGAACCCGTAGGACCTCGTTCATGGGCACAGCCAGGTGCCCTCTGGGAAAGCTGATCCGCAAATCGTCCTTTGTCGTAAAGGGGACGCGACGCAGATCGCTGAGGCTTTTGATATCATCAGGCGAACTGATGCCCGCTTGGCTGAGCCGTCGACGGTAGAGCGGAGTTTTGAGAGCCCAACCGATGGTTTCCTGCAGTCGCTGGATCTGGATCTGTTCGATCCGACCCCGCTCGGCGGTTTCGATTTCTCTATTCCAAAACGGGATGTCCATCATCAGAATTTCCGATTACCGAGGTTCGATTCTTGAGGGGTGATGTGGGATCTACGTCACCCCTCAAGAATCCCCACTCGAAAACCTCAAAGCCCCTCGATCTCCTTCTCGGTGACGACATGGATCTTCTGCTTGGCCAGAACTTGCTGGGCAAAATCCGTGTCCTCGAACCGCATCACGAGCAGGGCCTTGTCGCTGAATTTTTCGACGAATCCGTACATGTACTCGACGTTCACGTCGTGTTCCGAGAGGATCTTGAGGATGGAGGCCAGGCCGCCGGGCTGGTCGGGCACCTCGATCGCCACCACATCGGTGAAATTCGCGACAAATTGATTCTCTCGCAACAGCTTGATGGCCGACTCGGACTTGTCCACGACGATCCGCAGAACCCCGAAACTTTCGGTCTCGGCGATGGTCAACGCGCGGATGTTGATCCCATGACCACCCAAGAGCGAGCACACATCGTACAACCTGCCCTTGCGGTTCTCCAAAAACACCGATATCTGTGTGATCTTCATGTACGGCCCCCTCTAGAGAGTTCGCTTGTCCACGATTCGCTTGGCTTTGCCCTCGCTGCGGGCGATGGTCTTGGGTTCCACCAGCGTCACCTTCACGCCGATCGAAAGCACATTCTCAATTTCCTTGCGGATCTTCTCGCGGATCACATTGAGCTGCTTGATTTCATCGGAGAAGAACCGCTGCTCGACCTCCACCAGAACCTCGACTTCGTCGAGCTTGTGCGCCTGGCGGTCGACGATGATCTGGTAGTGCGGCTGCGTTCCCTCGATCCCCACGAGGACATGCTCGATCTGCGACGGAAACACGTTGATGCCGCGGACGACGATCATGTCGTCGGTTCGGCCCCGGATCTTGCTGATCCGCGGGCTGGTCCGTCCGCAGCGACACTTGTCGTAACGGATGCTGACGATGTCCCGCGTGCCGTAGCGGATCAACGGGATGCCTTGCTTGGTCAGCGTGGTGAGGACCAGTTCCCCGGGCTCACCCTCGGGCATCTCTTCCCGGGTCTTGGGGTCGAGAATTTCGGGATAGAACACGTCACTGAAGACGTGCAGACCATCCTTGTACTGGCATTCCTGCGCCACGCCGGGACCGATGATTTCGGAGAGGCCATAAATGTCCGTCGCGAGCATATTCCAGACGTTTTCGATCTCCCGCCGCATCGACTCGCTCCAAGGTTCGGCGCCGAAAACCCCGATCTTCCAGTTGCCTTTGGCGGGATCGATGCCCATCGCCTTGGCCTCTTCGGCCATGTACAAGACATAGCTGGGCGTGCAGGCGATGATCCGCGGCTTGAAGTCTTGCATGAGCTTGAGCTGGCGGGCGGTCTGGCCCGAGGAGGTCG
The DNA here is from genome assembly GCA_018055905.1 of Phycisphaerae bacterium. Taxonomy (GTDB): domain Bacteria; phylum Planctomycetota; class Phycisphaerae; order Sedimentisphaerales; family Anaerobacaceae; genus PLanc-01. Next base: position 24,501 of record JAGPGT010000008.1, on the reverse strand, counting down.
GAAGGATGCGAAGACCCATCTCTAGGGCGCCGTAGTGGGCGCCGAGGCCGCCGGTGAACAGGCCGTACCCGTAGGCGATCTGAATGGTGTCGCCCGGCAGAGCCCCCGCACAACAGAAGGCTCGCGCCATGACCTCGCCCCAGAGCTTGATGTCATCTTTTGTGTAACCGACAAGGGTGGGGTTACCGGTGGTGCCGCTGGAGACGTGGATTTCGGCGATTTGGTCCTGCGGCGCGGAGAACAGGCCGTAGGGGTAGTTGTCCCGCATGTCCTCCTTGGTCGTGATCGGCAGTCGCTTGATGTCGTCGATGGACTTGATCTGGTCCGGCTTGACCCCCACGGCGTCGAGCTTGCGCCGGTACACGGCGCAGTTGTCGTAGATGTAGGGAATCAGCTTCCTGAGATAGCCCGATTGCAGCTCCTTGAGATCTGCCTGGGTCGCACATTCGACGTCCTCTTTCCAGATCATGATTGCCCCATCTTCCTTCCGTCCAGAAACACCTTCTTGTTCTCTTCGACGCCTTTGTTCTTGAAAACCGTCTCAATGGCCTTCATCCAATGCTCTTCCTTGATCGGCAGCTTGGTCGAGAGCACACCGACCAAGCAGGTGTTCACACCCCGCGGATTCTCGACCGCCTGGGTGACCTTGTCGAGGTAATCAATCAGGTCGATACCGTCCTTCTTGAGGAAGACGCTGAGTCTCGGATGTTCTTCCCGGTAAAAACAGACCAGGACATCTGCGCCACCGGTCGGGACTAAGGGCGAGAAAACTCGCTTTCCGAACCGTACGTGGGACTCCACAGAGCCGCCTCGCTGGGCCATGCCGTGAACCTCGGATTTTTTTACGTGATAGCCCGCGTACAGGGCCGCCCAACTGCACAACTCCGAAGCGGTGAGGACCCCCTGGCCGCCGATTCCGCCGAACGTAATGCTGTAGATCTTGTTGCTGGGCATGGTCAACTCACCTTCTTCTTGATCAGCTTACACGGATGTCGGGAAATGACGACCGACAATGCATCTTCGTTGATTCGTTTTTCGAGGATCGCCCGGAATTCCTCCAGGTTCTTGGGATCGACGACGTCCACGTTGTCGGCGCCGCAGGCTCGGCACACGTCCTCCAGGATCAGCTTTTTCGTGGGCTCGTTGCGGATCGTCAGGCCGGTGGCTGGGTGCTGCTGGCCTCCGGTCATTGCGGTGGTTGAGTTGTCCAGGATGAGGATTACCCCCTTACACTTGTTGTAGGCGGCGTTGATCAGGCCGGTGATGCCGGAATGAACAAACGTCGAGTCGCCCAGAACGCCCACGATGGGCTTGTTGGGCGCGGCCTTGCGCCACCCCTCGTGGAAAGTCACGCCTGCCCCCATGCACACACACGAATGCAGAGCCGACATCGGGGGCAGACAGGCCAGCGTGTAGCAACCGATATCGCCCGCTACATAGGCATCAAGTTTCTTGAGCGCGGCGAACGAAGCCCAGTGCGGGCATTCGGGACACAGACGGGGCTTGCGTTTGGCCGACCGCTGCTCCACCTTGGCCTTGCCCGCGACCACGTCGGGGATCAGTTCCGGCGTCAGTTCCCCGATGCGAAATGACGGATCCTTGGCGGCGACTTTGACGCCTAAGGTCTTGATGTGATCTTCGAGGAAGGGATCCAGTTCTTCGACGACGACGAGCTTCTTGACGCTCTTGGCAAAACGGCGGATTTTCTCGTCACAGAACGGGTAGCTCATTCCGAGCTTGAGGTACGAGGCATCGGGATAGTTCTCTTTGACGTACTGGTAAGTGACGCCTGAGACGACGAAACCGAGCTTGCCGTCGCCTTTTTCGATTCTGTTCAGGCGGGTTTTCTCCGCGAGCGCCGCGAGCTTGACGAGCCGCTGCTCGACGAAGATGTGCCGCTGATACGCGTGCCCCGGCACCATGACGTACTTGGGGGCATTTCGCTCAAATATCGGTGGCTCAGGGACCTTTCGTTCGCCGACCGAGACGTTCTCCTTCGTGTGGGAGATACGGGTCGTCATTCGCAGCATCACCGGCGTATCGAATCGTTCGCTCATCGCGAACGCCTCTTTCACGAACTCCCGAGCCTCCGCGGGACTGGAGGGCTCAAGCATGGGTATCTTGGAATACAGGGCCACCCAGCGGGTGTCCTGCTCATTCTGCGAGGAATGCATGCCGGGGTCGTCGCACACGACGATGACGAACCCCGCCAGAATACCGGTATAAGAGGCGGTCATCAGCGGGTCCATCGCGACGTTGAGCCCCACGTGCTTGCAGGCGAAGAGGCTACGGACGCCGGCCGTTGCGGCCCCCATCGCCACCTCGAAGGCGACTTTTTCATTCACCGACCACTGGGTATCGACCTCCGGGTATTCCGACAGAACCTCGAGGATCTCTGTGGAGGGGGTGCCGGGGTAGGCGCAGGCGACTTTCAGACCCGCTTCATAGGCGCCCCGCGCCAAGGCTTCATTTCCGGAGAGCAACGCTTGATTGAGTGTGTCTTTCTTAGCCATAATCGTGTGATTATAAGGCGATTCGCCGACGGATTCAAGGAAAACCCGCCGGCGAATCGCTCTCACATCATCACAATCCCGTGCGCAACACGGTCAGAAGACATACTCGATGTTGAACCGTAACCACCAGGCTTCGTCGTTGGTCGCTTTCCCATAGTAATTGCCGGGAAAGAAGTACTCGCCCAGGAAATGTCCGTAGAGCTGGCTGTTGAACTTGAATTTCAACCAACTGGTGAACAGGTCACCCCGGAATTTGCTGTCGTCCGAGATGACGTATCGGCTCGAAACACCCGTCTCATCGGCCCACAGGGCATGATAGTCGAAGGTAAGTGTCCATTGCTTGTTCAAATCGATCTTGTGGCCGACGTTCAACCGATGGAGATTCGTCATCTCCGCAGGGGTCGTCTCGAACGAGGCCGTGTAGATCAGCATCTCGCTCCATCGCGGCCACTCGCCCCACAGCAAGTCGAACTGTTCATTATCGCGAGTGTCGGGGTCATCACCGGAGGCATATTCGTACGTGATATGGGTGGCGTTCGCATGGGGATCCTTGAAAAGGTACTCCAGAGTGGCCAATGCGCCATAGGCTTGGAGGTCGCGCATATCACCGACGGTCAAGTCCGGCGTCACAGTACTCTTCTCGCCCGTCTGGATAGCGCCTTCGGCTCGGTACCGCCAATGGTCGTGAAGCAGGCCGGAGATCGCGCCGCCGAATGTGAAGATTTCCGCCTTGCGGCTCCACGCATTCGGCATGTTCGTCACCGGCCCATCGATCGGGTTGTCATTCTTGTAGATGAAGAATGCATCGAGCTGCACCGGCTTGAAGGACGTGTTAGTGACAAACAGAATTACGCCGTGCTCATCCTGCTCAGTCACGGCCCGCTCCTGATCATTGATCGGGTTGAGCCAGCGATTGGACTCGGCGGACTGACTGATATAGGCCAAATCAATTTTATTGCTCGTGTCCATCCAGTCGTATGTGAACCGGACCGCATCGAAATACAGCGTGCGCGACCCATCCAACGGGGTCCCGTCCATGATCAGCCAGCCGCCTCCCAGAATGATGTCCTGGCGACCGATGGTGGCGGTCAGCGGCATCCCGCCGACGTTCCGCAGGTTGATGTTGAACCAATCGAACAGCGCTTCGTCCGGGTTGAAGTTGACATCCTGCGTTCGCGGCTCATCCCAGGTTCGGAACTCCCACACCAGACGTGTATTGAAGCTGACATCTTCTCCTAGAATCCACTTCGTCCACCACCGCGGGCGGAACCGCCAGTACTCGCGCTCGTGGTCGATATGGCTGTCGTTCAGGGTCATCCAGTTCTCGCCGTACTCGATCCTGACTCGAAAATCCGCTCCCATACTCAACCACGACGTCGGATTGTGCAATGTCTTCATGAGTTCGGGGAAGAACAATTCCGTGTGCTCCGGAGCCGCAGGAGAAGCAGCCCCAGCACCGGCCCAAGCCGTCGAACCGACGATCCCCGTCAACATTGTCCCCACCAGTCCAGCCATCCAAACTCGGTGTTTCATTGTTCTCTCCTTAAGCCTCCCAGGATAATTTGACACCATCGACCGAGACAAGCCCTTGCACAGACCTACACACGATGCGTTGCGCTCTCGGCCTCGCACGCATCATGGCAATCTTTACAATCGGCTTATTGTGCCGCAGATCAGCAGAGAAATAAAGAACCTTCTCGGACAAAACTATAAATTTGATTAATGAATCCTACGCCTCCGAGAGACACTGTGGGTGAATTATGGGACGCATATGGCAGATATAGCCAAAAAAAGAAGCTATTCTGTCAAATGTCCTTTATAAATTCATCTCGGGACAGACGTAGAAGACGCAGTGCGTTGCCCCCGAGAACTCCAGTCATCACATCGGGAGGCAGCCGCAGCCCTTCTAACCATTCGAGTGTGCGGCCCTGATCCGTCCATGGTGAATCGGTCCCAAACAGCATGTACCCCGCCGGATGGCTTAGGATCATTGCTCTAGCCTTCTCTGGTTCCAGGTCGTCGGAGGCAAAAGAGACCTCGATGTGGATCTGTCGCCCGATGAGATATTCACGAACCTCATCCCACTGCTGCCACGCGCCCAGATGGGTTGCAATGAAACGCAAAGCAGGAAAACGTTCCTTGATCCGCACGATCTTCGCCGGATCGGCCCGGCGAATTCGCGGAAAGGCGATATCATAGCCTGTATGCATCACCAGCAGCAGGTTGAGGTCCGCCACTTGGGCGTACAAAGGCATCATTCGATCTTCATCCGCGAAGAAATCCTGGTAATAAGGGTGCAATTTGATCCCGAGAAACCCCTCGTCGGCAACACAACGGATGTGGTCGGCAAGCACAGGGTCTGCAGGGTGCACCGAGGGAAGCGGGATCAACCGGTCGGAACGGATCTGCCCACACCATTTCAGGATCGGTCCAAATTGCTCGGGCCGGGTCGCGATACAGCAGACCACACTCTTCTCAATCCCGATCCGGTCCATTGACCGCAATAGGTCACCTGTCGTTCCGTCAAGATAGGCCCGAATCCCCGGCGCCTCGTCCAGCAACGTTTTCATTGCCCGGGCCGCTAGGGAATCGGGGAACGCATGTGTGTGAAAATCGACAATCCTGGGCATCACCAGACCTGTCGGCACAGTCTTTATAGACTCGCCCCCGCGAGCCGTTTGGATCCTATGGTAAAGTCGAAGGTCGGATCGAACAACTGAAAAACGAAACGAAACAATCCGCAACGAAACGCAGAAACGAAAGACGAAGACGCAGCCCGCCGCACTGCGTCTTCGTCATATCCACAGGCCACCCTCACAAGGGGATCAACTTTTGCATATAAAGGCGATTCTCATCCGGTCAATGTAGATGAAAAAACCATTGTCAGGTGAGAATTATTTGAGGTTGCCGACCCTTGAATATCCCGCATATCTGTACGTCTATATCTGTATCTGTATCTCTAGCCCTTCGTTCGGCGTCAACTCGCGCGGGGGCAATCATGGAATTTACCCCAAAAGGACGATAGAATAAGGGCGCGATTATGACAATGTGGCTGGGAGCCTCTGAATGAACTGTCCTTTATGCAAGAAACCCATGATAACGCTGGAGATGGGCGACGTGGAGATTGATTACTGCGTCGGTTGTCGCGGCATCTGGCTTGATCGGGGCGAACTGGAATTGTTGATGGACGCCCCCGAAAAGGCAGATCAGCTCCTTCGTTCGTTTCGCCAGGACGCCACTTCGACCGAGCGACCCCGCCGGTGCCCGATTTGTGACAAGCGGATGGCCAAGATCCTCGTAGGACAGGGTCCCCCCCCATTGACCATCGACCGGTGCGAAAGAGACCACGGACTTTGGTTCGATCGCGGCGAGCTGGAAGAGGTCCTCCGCAGGGGCCGACTGGACCCAGAAGACCGAATCCTCAAGCTCCTGGGCGACATGTTCGAAAACAAAACAGCCCAATTTACCCAGGAGTCATAATTGTGATATTTGTCACAAATCTTGCTTTCAGACTTTTCATCTTCCACTGTACGATGGTGGTTCCCGTCCAATCACTGACCGATGTGTTCGTCAGTGGCTGTGACGGCTATCACACTTATCGGATTCCCGCCTTGGTCGTTGCTCCAGACGGCGCTCTTCTTGCCTTTTGCGAAGGACGCAAAGACAGTCGGTCCGATGCCGGCGACATTGACGTGCTTGTGAAACGATCTACCGACGGTGGCAGGACCTGGGCCCCCCAACAGATAGTATGGGATGACGGTGAAAACACCTGCGGGAACCCCTGCCCTGTGGTGGATCGAACCACTGGCACGATCTGGCTACCCTTAACCTGGAATCACGGCAAGGATACCGAAAACCAGATCATGCAGAATACCGCGAAGGATACCCGTCGGGTTTTCATCACGTCCAGCGACGACAACGGTCGAACGTGGGCGCGGCCGCGAGAGATCACCGCACAGGTCAAAAGCCCCGAGTGGCGCTGGTACGCCACCGGTCCCGGTGTCGGTATCCAACTGACCCAAGGCCCCTGGAAGGGCCGGCTGGTCATCCCGTGCGACCACAGTTACGTGGAACCCGACGATCCATATGGCTACGGTTCGCACGTCATCTACAGCGACGATCATGGCCGAAGCTGGCAGTTGGGCGGCGTCATTCGCCCGGCGGTCAACGAGTGCCAGGTCGTCGAACTCGCGGAGGGAACGCTTCTGATCAACATGCGGAACTACGACCGGTCGCAGACGACCCGTGCTCTGGCGACCAGCGCCGACGGAGGGTTCACGTGGTCTGGCGTTCGGCACGATCCTGCTCTGATCGAACCCGTATGCCAAGCCGGCTTTCTCCGGTGCACGATGAACCCATCTCGCCTGGCCTTCTCCAATCCGGCTCATACGACGAAACGACAGGATATGACCGTCCGCGTGAGCCTGGACGAAGGCAAGACATGGCCGATCAAGAGGGTCCTGTGGCCCGGCCCGTCCGCTTATTCCTGCTTGGCCATGTTGCCCGATGGGGCTTTGGCCTGCCTTTTTGAGGCAGGAGATCAGAATCCTTATGAACGAATCGTGCTGGCCAGAGTCGATTGTGACCGGCTGGACGAAGAAGAGGAAACAAAGTAAAACAGGGGGCAGTATGACGCTCCAACTACAACACGCATTCTGTTTCTACAAGGAAAGGACGCATCATCGTCTCGCTCATCTTGGTCAGTATCGCGGCCGTGGCTATCGTTGCGGCCCTGTTCATAACCAAAAAGAAACCGTAATCAGTCCTGTATCGCAATAGAAGGGAGATCCCATGGTTGGATTGGTGGCGTTACTTGTCGTATTGGGCATCCTGGGCCTGGTGGCGATCGTCGGGATCGGCATCTACAACGGCCTGGTGGGGTCGCGAAACCAGGTGGACAACGCCTGGGCACAAATCGATGTGCAGCTCAAACGCCGGCACGATCTGATTCCGAATCTCGTTGAAACTGCCAAAGGCTATATGAAACACGAGCGGGAGACTTTCGAATCCATCACGAAAGCCCGCAGCGCGGCGATGGGCGCCAAGAGCGTCTCCGAGATCGCCAAAAGCGAAAGCCAGCTCGCGGACGCCTTGAGCAAGTTCATGCTGGTCGTGGAAAACTATCCCGAACTCAAGGCCAATCAGAACTTCCTGGCCCTGCAGGAGGAGTTGACCAGCACCGAGAACAAGATCGCCTTCGCGCGACAGAACTACAACGACCAGGTGCTCTTCTACAACAATAAGATCCAGATGTTCCCGTCCAACATTGTCGCCGGGATGTTCGTCTTCACCAAACGGGACTTCTTCCAGGTAGAGACCGCCCTGGAACGCGAGGCGCCAAAGGTTAACTTCTCCTGACGATGTGGGAACTGATCCGAACCAATAAGCGCAACTCCGTCCTGTTGATGGCGTTGATGGCGATGGTGTTGCTGGCCCTGGGGGCTGTGATCGGGATGGCGACCGTCGGGCCGCAGGGGAGCCTCTTCGGCTTGGGCATCGCCGCAATGGTCTGGCTGGGTCTGACTGTGGTGAGTCTGTCTTCCGGCGATCAGATCCTCCTGGCCACCAGCGGCGCCAAGCGGGTCACCCACGACGTGCACCCGCAGTTGTTCAACGTGGTTGAGGAGATGAAGATTGCGGCGGGTCTGCCTGTTATGCCCAAGATCTACATCATCAACGATCCGGCCCCCAATGCCTTTGCCACCGGTCGCAGCCCTCAATCGGCCTCCATCGCAGTCACCGCCGGACTGCTGGCACGACTCAACCGCGACGAACTCCAGGGCGTGATCGCACACGAAATGAGCCACATTCTCCACCGTGACATCCTCTATGTGACTCTGGCCGGCATCATGCTCGGAAGCGTGGTGCTGCTCTCGCAGGTCTTCCTGCGGGGCATGTTCTACGGCTCGATGGGCTCCCGCCGGCGGTACTCCTCCGACAGTCGAGGCGGAAGCCAGGCGCAGGTCGTCTTGGTCGTGATCGCGGTCGCGGCGGCGATCCTGGCGCCGATCATGGCGCAATTGCTCTATTTCGCTCTATCGAGGAGACGGGAGTACCTAGCCGACGCCGGCGGCGCGAGGTTGACACGTTACCCCGAGGGGCTCGCCAGTGCTCTGGAGAAAATCGCAGCCGACCCCTCGCCGCAACTAGCGGCGGCGAATGCGGTTACAGCCCCGATGTTCTTTGCGAACCCGTTCAAGAAGCGTGGGCAGAAAGGGTTGTCCGATTGGACCAGCACCCATCCGCCGATCTCGGAACGAATCCGCATCTTGCGGAGCATGTCCCAGGGCGTCTCGTACAAGGACTATGCCAATGCGTACGCGAGCGTAACCCGCGGCAAGAGCATCATGCCGGCGGCAGCCTTGGCTGACGAGGCAGTGCAGATTCGTGGGACGCAAGCCGAACCCGCCAAGGAGCCCCCGCCTCCCAAGCAGATCCACGACGTCGGCGACATCATGCGAAAGGTCAATGGGTTCTCGTTCCTGACGTGCGGCTGCGGACTGAAACTCAAGATCCCGCCGAAGTTCCCGTCCGACACAGTCCGATGTCCCCGGTGCAGCCGGACTCTCCCGATCCATTCGTAACAGACGCGCAGCTTGAACGACGCAACCGCCGACGGTATCCTGTCCCTGCCGAACGCATTGGGCCGACACGACAGAGAATCGGATTTGAGAGAGCAGTCATGGCAGACGAATCCCACCAGAGGCGTGAGCACCTCGAAAGCGAACTGGAGGATCTTCGTAAGGAGCTCGAGAACTTCCAGAAGGAGAGGGAACGTATCCGCTCGATCATCGGCACCATCGGTGGTGTGCCCAAGACCCAGGCTCGCTTGATCAACATCTTGTTCATCGCGATTGTCGGGATCTCGGTTCTCTTGTCCATCCTGGGCGGAAGAGACTGGCAGTTGCCCATGATCGAGGTGGCGACGGTCACGCTTTCGATCAAAATCATCTACCTCATCCACTCGCAGATGCGCGTGGCCCACTTCGTGTTCTGGATCCTGTCCTCGCTCGAATGGCGAATCAACGAGATCATGAGGCAATTGCGCGAAATCCGAAAGCAGACCGAAGGCGAATGACCTGTTCGGTCACCCCGTCGACGCCTGCGGAGAACCGGACGCAGACGGAGTTTCCTCAGGCTTCTTCGCGGAGGCTTTGAGATGATCCCGAATCGTATTGTAGATGCGGCGCTCCTTGCCGTCGTTGCCGAACGTGCCGACCCGGACGGAAAGCTTGGTCGTGTTCGAGGTGATGGCTTTGAGACGAACCTCGACCTTTTTATCCGACGAATCCCTAGCCACCACTCGAGCGGATAAGGCGTCGGCGCCCGTCTGGCTTTCGATGATCTTCAGTTTCAATTCCTCCACAGCGGTGCGTGCGGCAGCGTAGGTCTTCTCGATGTCGTAGGGTTCCTCGACTTCCAGGTCCCCCTTCATATAGGCAACGGTTCCGGCGGCGCCGGCCCCCACGGCAACCGCCAAGCAGCCGCTTGTGCACGTTGCCAGTCCGGTCAAGAGAAATACCAGGCCAAAGAAACGTAAATACATAATCACCCCCAGACACAAGCCCCACATCTCGGGCCTGCAAGGAAATTATGACAAATAAACCGGTGGTCGTCTAACGGCAAAAACAAAAACGGGTCCCGCCTTTTCGACGGAACCCGTTTGACCTTCGGTCCTACCAAAGTTGTCCTAGCACAGGCGTACCTGCGTTGCCTGCGGCCCCTTGCGTCCTTGACCTACCATATACTCTACCACTTGACCTTCCAGAAGCGATTTAAATCCGTCGGCCTGGATGTTCGAGAAATGCACAAACAGGTCTTCGCCTCCGTCATCCGGCGTAATGAAGCCGAACCCTTTCTTTGCATCGAACCACTTCACCTTGCCTTTGCTCACAGTGCTGCTCCTTTGACCCCTCGCTACTAAAAATGTAACGCAGTGGTTTTGCTGAGGAGCATCCTTTTTGAGGGAGGAAAGCACGCTCCCCACCAAAAACAAATCAAGTTTACCTGGAACCTTCTCGGTTCGTCAAGCAAAATCAGGGGAATTACACCTCGGTTCCTCGCCAATTCCCAGTTCAAGTCGGAGATTCCGCCCCTTCCTGAGGCCTCGAACATTTCGGGTCGCAATCGGGCGGATTTACGGAGCGATTACCACTCAAGAAAGGGAACTTGCAAATACCTGCTCTCGAGCACCTCAGCGACGGCAGACGCATGTACGTAGTTGTACGTAATCCTTGCGTAATGGAGTTGCGTATGGTGAATCAACTATTATCGCTTCGTGGTCATGTTCTTGCGGGTGCGACGCCGACGTCGCTGTTTCTGTTTGCGAATCTTCTCGGAACGCACCGCACCGGCGCTCTTGGTACCGAAATAACGTTCCTCCAGAATCTCGCACAACCGTTTGCGGGCATAGTAGCGGTTAAGGCGCTGCTGGCGATCTCGCTGCATCTTGACTTCCAGGCCGGAGGGCAGATGTTTAAGGTAGACGCAGCTGCAGGTCTTGTTCACCCGCTGGCCGCCGGGACCACCGGAATGGATGAATTTCTCAAGTAGATCCTGCTCGCGAAGGCCGACCTTGGCCATCCGGGCCTCCAGTTCCTGTTGCTTTTTGGGGGTTATGCCGAAATTCATCGTGTGCGTTTTCCTTTCGATCGATACGGAACGTGACCGCGCCGACACACCACTTTGTGACCGGATTGACCTGATTCACAAGGCAATCAACAACATCCACAAGGTCAATCCGACGACACTTTCGCAACTCCCCACAGGCCGCCGGAGGCAATGGAAGCCGCGGTCGTCGCCCCAAGTCTTCGGTATCCCCGGAATTGTACAGAATCCAGGGACCGGTGCCTACCGTCTGCGACCGACTGGCCGCCGTTTGGCACCGCGTTATACAAGGGCGACATTTTGTCGGCTTTGCGCTTGCATTGGCCGGCCGGTTACGGTAGATAGGGGACGCGATTCGCCGCCCGTTCCCAGCCCGGGCGGGCGAGAAAACCGAGGTCCCGAGTTCAGCTCTCGTCTTGAAAGGATCTGCCGATGTTGAAGATTGGAATGATCGGAGCGGGTTTCGTCGCAACGTTCCACGAGCGGGCTTTGCGGTCCGTGCGGAACGCGGAACTGGCGGGAGTTTGCGCACTCAAGGGCGCCGAGACGTTGGCGCAGAAGGCCCGCCAGGACCGTCTGGGGGACACAAAAGTCTATGGAACCATCGCGGAATTGGTCAAGGCAGTCGATGTGGTGTGTGTTTTTGCGCCAAACTTCGCCCGCCTGGACATGATCCGACAGATCGCCGCCGCGGTCGAGGACGGCACGCGGATCAAGGGCATCATCGTGGAAAAACCACTGGCCCGAAACTGTGCGGAGGCCGAAACCCTGACGCGAATCGTCAAAGCGATGAACGTCCCGACCGCCTATTTCGAGAACCAGATCCACATGCCCTCGGTGGTCCAGTCCCGCATCCAACTGGCGCAGGTGGAGAAAGCGATGGGGGCGCCGCACTTGGCCCGCAGCGCCGAAGAGCACGGCGGGCCGCACGAGCCGTGGTTCTGGGACCCCACCACCCAGGGCGGCGGAGTCTGCTGCGACATGGGCTGTCACAGCATCGCCTGTGGCATGTATATGGTGACTCCGGCCGGCAAACCGCTGACCTACCTGAGACCTCTGCGAGTGAACGCGACGATGGCTCTGCTCAAATGGGGCAAAGAGCCCTGGCGCAGCCAGCTCCAGCAGCGCGGCGTGGATTATTCCAAGACGCCGGCGGAAGATTATTCCAGCGTTTCGATTGAGTTCGAAGATCCCGAGACGAAACATCGCAGCATCGTTCAGGCGACGAACTCCTGGATGTACGACGCACCGGGCCTGCGGCTGCTTATGGAGACCTTCGGGCCGGGGTATTCGTACACCGTCAATTCCCTCCAGTCACCCACGGGCCTGTTCATCAGCGACGCGGCGGCGGCGGCCGTCAGCGACAGCGAGCTGGCTCTGGAGAAATCGCAGGCCTCTCGTGGATCGTTGATCCTCCAGCCCGACGAAGCGGGGTTGTACGGATATGTCGCCGAATGGATCGACGCGCTGAACGCATTCGAACAGGGCCGCGACGCCTTGCTAAACCTCGCATACGGCAAGCAGATCACCTTACTGATCATGGCCGCGTATTTGTCGCACGAAAAACGCAGGGTGGTTGATCTTACCGACCCGGCGACTCTCAACGAGATTGAACACTATATTCCCCTCATCCAGCAAGGCAAAGGAGGGCAAGTGCTGTAGACCGGTCTGCTCCGGACGCGAGTGACAGAAACACCGAGCTCCTATTTCGGGAGAGTCGCTCTTTCCGATCCGAATAAGGACAGACAACACCCGCAACAAGCGACTCAACCGCATCCAACGGGGAAAACTCCCTCACGCAGACAAACGCCGACGTCGGGATTCCGCTGCAGGCAACCGCAGTGTGAAAATCGCATTACCGCGACCACTGCCGACGTTCGAAAGATCGGCAGGTCCAGGGTCTCGACGAGCACACCGAGCCACGGACCTGCCGTTCAAGGCATGCCTGCCTGCTCAGTATCGACGATCGCCGCGTCCACCGCGTCCGCCACCACCGCCGCCTTCCCGCGGAGTCTTGGGCTTGGCTTCGTTGACCGTGATAGACCTCCCCTGGAAGTCTGTTCCATTGAGGGCTTCGATCGCGGCCATGGCGTCTTCCCGCGAGGGCATTTCGACGAAACCGAAACCGCGGGACTCCCCGCTGAAACGGTCTTTGATGACGCTGGCGCTGCTCACGTCGCCATACGCAGCGAAGAGCCGCTGCAAGTCGTCATCCGTAGCCCCAAAGGGAAGATTTCCGACATAGATGTTCATTTTCTTCTCTCCTATCACTTCATCGTATACAGCCAGGATTTCTTCGGTGCCAGTCACCACACAGCATCTGGCTGCATTTCTCTCAAACACGATCACCTGTTCCAAACCATGCAGAATCTGCAGAAGAGAGAGGATTACAGGCGGGAAACCCAATCATCCATCCGAACACGATCCACACTCATGACGCATCATCCAAATTCCGAATCCACCACATGCTTTCACCATAGCCGGACAATCCATGTTCTGCAAGTGCGAAATTTGACATTTTCGCATCGGGCCCAGATTCCCCCCAGGAACGACTTGTCCGGGACGGGGGGTTTTGATAACATCATTGGTCCGGTGAGGCGCGGTCTCCCGCTTTGTCGCCTGTGGAAAGGGTCATGCATGACTACGCATTTTCGCCCGTCGGTCTACACAACAATCGTCCTGTCCCTCCTCGTCGGCAAGACCGCAATCGCAGCGAGCGTTCCTCTCTCGGAATTGGATCTCACAAAAATGTCCAGCGGCTGGGGACAACCGCAGAGGAACAGAAGCGTCACCGGCAAGGCCCTTTCCATCGCGGGCCGGGTCTTCGAGGATGGCGTGGGGACCCATGCGGATTCGGTGCTCTACATCGACCTGGACGGCAAGGTGGAATGCTTCCAGGCCAGCGTCGGGGTGGACGACGCGGCCGGCGGCCGGGGCACCGTGGCTTTTCGAGTTTATGGCGACGGCAAGAAACTCTTCGACAGCGGGATCTTAAAAGGCGGGCAGGAACCCAAGGTCGTGGACGTACCCCTGGCCGGCGTGCGGCGTGTGATGCTCCTGGCCGGTTCGGGTGGCGACGGAGTCGATTTCGACCACGCCAACTGGGCTCAGGCCCGGTTCGTCTTCACGGGCGAGAGGCCCCGGACCATCGATGCTCCCCAACCACCCGCGGAGGAAAAGGTGATCCTGACGCCCAAGCCGGGCCCGCAACCTCGGATCAACGGCCCCACGGTCTACGGTGCAAGGCCGAGACGTCCCTTCCTGTATCGAATCCCCTGTACCGGGACCCGACCCATCCAGTTCGCAGCGGTCGGCCTGCCGAAAGACCTCCGCCTCAATCCCGTCACCGGTATCATTGAGGGCCGAACACCCGTCGAGCGAGGAGAGTACTCCGTGATTCTCAGCGCCGCCAACGCCCACGGAACCGCCAAACGCCCCTTCAAAATCATCGTCGGCGACACGTTGGCTTTGACCCCGCCGATGGGTTGGAACAGTTGGTATATCCATTACCACCGCGTTACAGAACAGCACATGCGACAGGCTGCGGACGTGATGATCGCCTCGGGTATGGCGGACGCCGGATACGAGTACGTAAACATTGACGACTGCTGGATGAAAAAAAGGGGGGACGAGCCCTACCGTGACGAGAAAGGGGCGATCCTGCCGAACTCCAAATTCCCGGACATCCGTAGCATGGTTGAGTACATCCACAGCAAAGGTCTCAAGGCGGGTTTGTACACATCGCCGGGCCCGTGGACCTGTGCCGGTTACGTCGGCAGCTATGAGCACGAGCGGATCGACGCGGAGAAATTCGCCGAATGGGGTTTCGACTTTCTCAAATATGATTGGTGTTCATACAGCGAGGTCGCAGGCGGCCACTCCCTCGAACACATGAAACGGCCCTACCAAAAAATGGGCGATATCCTCAAGACGCTCGACCGCGACATCGTCCACAACCTGTGCCAATACGGCATGGGCGAGGTCTGGACCTGGGGCGCCGAAACCGGCCACTGCTGGCGAACCACAGGAGATCTGGGCCTGGCCCAGGACACCTTGTTGCCGGGTTTCTATCACATCGGCCTGAGCAACGCTCAACGCTACGAATACGCCGGCCCTGGAGGGTGGAACGATCCGGATTATATTCTCATCGGCTATGTCGGAAATGCCCGCAGCCAGGACGACCCTGCGATTCCCACCAAGCTGACTCCCAATGAGCAATACAGCTACATGTCCATGTGGTGCTTGATGGCGGCGCCGTTGTTTTTCTCGGGCGACATGGCCCTGTTGGACGACTTTACGTTGGGCATTTTGTGCAGTCCCGAAGTGATCGAGATCGACCAGGATCCGCTGGGCAAACAGGCCCGACCTTTGGCCCAGGACGACCTGACACTGATCCTGGCCAAACCCTTGGCGGACGGCTCCCTGGCGGTGGGCCTGTTCAACATGGCCGAGACGCCCCAGGAAATGGCGATGGACTGGTCGCTGCTTGGCGTCAAGGGCAAACAGGCAATCCGCGACCTCTGGCGGCAGAAGGACTTGGGTGTCTTCACAGACCGTTTTGCAACGACAGTACCCCGCCACGGGGTGGCTCTCCTTCGCCTACGAGCTCAGTGACGATCGGCGAGTCATTTGTGTTGTTGGATGATTTTGGCGGGTCGGAGCCGGTACGGGGTTTGGCCCAGACGTCGGATCCTCTCTGCGCACATTTCTCGCAGGTGGGAGCGATGGAGTTCCCGCCCCAACTCTTCCAGGAACCGTGAGGGGCTCCAGACTTTGGACACTTCCTTCTCCGAGGAGATCCCGATCAATATGGCCAGTCCGACGTTACGTTCCGACCCTCTGGATTTCAACAATTTCCACACATCGCCCAACGTCACGCGTTCCGGTTGACTTAATGGGCGTCGGCGGTTCTAATCGGGGTGGCGGGGACCCGCTGTGGGGCGCCGCGTCAGATTCGATCGGGATCATCGAGGTGGTCATGCAGGCCAGGGGGTATCGGAATGTCGCCATCATCGGCGACGGCGGGATGGGAACCGTGCTGTCCATCCTGCTTTGCGAAAAAAACATCCCCACGCGGATGTGGGGTTACGACGCGGGGCAGCTACATGAGATTGAGCGGCAACGGGAGAACTTCAGGTTTCTGCCGGGCTACAAGCTGCCGGAGTCGCTGGCCTTCGAACATCGCGACGAACAGGTGATGGTGGGCGCGGATCTGATCGTCTCGGCAGTTCCTTGCCAATACATGCGGTCGGTCTGGCGCCGGCTGGGCAAGCACGTCCCGGCGGGTGTTCCGATTGTCTCGGTGACCAAGGGCATCGAGATCGGCACGTTGCAGCGGCCCAGCCAAATTCTACGCGATGTTCTGGGCGCGGGAATTCCACTGGCGGCTTTGAGTGGGCCGACCATTGCGGATGAGCTGGCCCGCAAACTGCCGGCGACCGCCTGCGCCGCAGCCCAGGACGAAGCCCTCGCGCAGCGGGTGCAGGCGACGTTCAACTGCTCGTGGTTTCGGGTGTACACGAACACCGATCTGGTCGGGGTCGAACTGGCGGGGGCGATGAAGAACGTCATCGCCATTGCGGCCGGTATCATCGACGGCGTCGGCGCCGGCGACAACGCCAAGGCGGCACTGTTGGCGCGGGGGCTGGCGGAGATCACACGCCTGGGTTTGGCTTTGGGCGCCAGCGAGTACACCTTCGCGGGCCTGACCGGTTTGGGAGACTTGGTGACGACGTGCATCTCGCCGAGCGGACGCAACCGGTCTTTCGGCGAACGGATCGGCAGGGGGTTGACTCCCGAGCAGGCGCAGCATGCGACCGCGTCGGTCGTTGAAGGGGTCTCGACCTGCAAATCCGTCGTGGACCTCGCGGCTCGCCAAGGCGTCGAGATGCCGATCACGCAGGCGGTCTATGAGGTGTTGTTCGAAGGCAAACCGGTGCGAACGGCGATCGAGGACTTGATGACCCGACGCCCCAAGCCGGAATGGAATCTCTCGGCGAAGGCGTCTGCGAAAGCCCCATAACGTGTCCGTCGCCGCCGGGGCGTCGACTGTGTTTTTTTCTTTGTGCAGTCCCGTCGTCTTTCCCTGGTCGGAGGGGGATCGGTGTGTTTCCCCTGGGGAAATTTTCACGCGCAAGCATTTTTCAAGGCCTGGCGCGGTCACACTCCCGTCGTGCGGGCTTCGTTATCGGCCCTTTCTCCGAAGTCGCCAATTTTCCGGACCGGTCGTGCCGCTTTTGGTTTGGCGCAATTCCATTTCATATACTTTAAACGACGCCGGGCAGACTGTCGAAGCACAGAATGCCGGCCGGTCCAAAAGAAGACTCGGCCTCATCGGGCCACGGTACACGAAAGGGGGTCCGAACGGACAATGTGAGAGAGTCATGACGTGTCATCGCTTCGGCGACGAAGCCGGCTCACATTTCTTCTAGGGTGACGGAATATGTTTGGATTTGGCAGAAAACAATCATGTCTGATTGGGGTCGATCTGGGCAATGACTGCGTGAAGCTGGCCCAACTGGCCAACGGCACGGAGGAAACGCACCTGATCGCCGGACAATGCGTCAATCGTCCCGCAGACATCACGGCGGGGACCGCGCGATGGCAACGGTGGGCGATCGACGTGATGCGGGAATCGACCGCCAGCGGGCAATTCAAAAGCAAGGAGGTAGTCGCGGCCCTGCCGGCCAGCGAGGTGTTTATCGATCATCTGCGCTGGCCGAAGAAATTCGACGGAAAGATCGAGGATGCGATCTTCGCAAAGATCAAACAGAAGTTGCCCTTCGAGCCCATCGAGAAAAACACGCTGATCAAATACATCCCGGCCGAGCAGGACAACGTCATCGTGCTGGCGACCGAGCGGACGGTGATCGACCGGCATTTGGCGATCTACGAGAGGGCCGGGTTGACGATCAAGTCCATCGGCGTCTGGCCGGTGGCGCTGGCCAACTGTTACGCCCGTTTCTTCGGACGCCGCAAGACGGATCTCGAAGCGGTTGTTCTGTTGCTGGATATCCAGTTGGACTGTACGCACCTGGTGATTTGCCGGCACAAAAATCCCTTGTATGCTCACTATATTCCCATCGGGGCCAAACAGCTCAAGGAAGAGACCGCGGTGGGGCGGCTCGTCATGGAGATGACGGCGTGCCGACGGGAGTTTCTGTCGTTGTACAAGAACATCCAGCTCGAGCGGTTGATCTTCCTTTCCGGACTGGCCGTGGAGGCAGATGTCTACCGCACGATCGCCAAGCAGTTGGAAATCCAGGCGCAGATGGGCGACTGCATGGCGGCGGTGGAGATCCAGAATCCGGATCATCTCGGGTTGGAGCGAAGAAACGTTGCAACAAGCTGGGCGTTGGCCTTCGGGCTGAGCCTGAGTCTGAATTGATTCAGGATGATGGATTGTCGATGATCGGCCGAGGGTCCGAGTATCTCGCGATCATCCGTCATCAATGATGGGGTACACACGATGTCGAATATCAACTTTGTGCCGGACGATTACATCCAGAGCAACGAATCCCGCCGGGCCAATCTGATGTGTCTGATCCTGTTTCTGGTCGTGATGGCGGCTCTGGGAGGCTCGTTTGTGACGATTCGGATTCGTCAACGGGCCTGTGTCGCGGAAGAGGCGTTGGTGAACGCCCGGATGGCGAAAATGGAGGAGTCGATCAAGCAGTTCGAAGATCTTCAGACCCGTCGTCAGGAGATGATGCGGACGGCCTTGACGACGGCCGAGCTGCTCGAACCGGTTCCTCGCAGCGTTCTTTTGGCTTCGTTGACGAACACGCTTCCGCCGGGGGTCTCGCTGATCAAACTGGATCTGACCCAAAAGCAGGATTCATCGCGGACGCCGACCACGGCACTCAAACCTACGAAATATCAGGCCGCCCAGGGCAAACCCGTCCCGGAGGCCGATTCAAAATCTTCTCCGGAAAAATCGATGCTGATCCAGATGGACATCGAGGGAATCGCGCCCAGCGATCTTCAGGTCGCCGCATATATCGAACATCTCGGCCGCTCCGTTCTGCTCGAGAACGTCGCGCTGGTCGAATCGAAGGAGAAGAAGATCGAGGACACCGCGTTCCGACAGTTCAAACTCACGGCCATGTTGAACCGGGATATCCATTTGACCAAGGAAGACATCGACGAAATTCGGGCCAAGGCCCAACATTCGATTTACCAGTTCTAACGCGTCCCGGACATCAGAGTCGGATCGGGACTTTGTAGTGTGGGAGCAGATATTATGACGAGCGGTTTACGACAGGCAATCTTCTTCGTCCTTCTGGTGGGGGTGGCGGCCGCAGGGTACCAGTACATGATCAAGCCCGCCAACCAAAATCTGGCGGAATCCAAGCGCCGGGTGGAAGGCAAGCGGGCCAAGCTGGCCGACTTCGAGGCGGCCACCAGCCAGGCGGAGGACTTCAACAAGCAAGTCGAGCAACTGCAGGAAGCGGTTCGGTTCTTCGAGAGCAAGCTGCCTCCGACCAGCGAGGTGCACAAAGTGCTCGAGCAGGTCACTGTGATCGCTCAGAAGCAGGGACTCAAGCCCAAGACAATCAAGACCCTGGTCCAAAAGGACAACAGCGGCTACATCGAGCAGCCGTTGACGATGAAGTTGGTGGGCGATTTCACCTCGTTCTATTCATTTCTGCTGGAGCTGGAGAAACTGCCTCGCATCATGAAGTTGCGGGAACTCAAACTGGACAAGTCCAGTGACAGTGCCAGCGAAATCGGGGCCGAATTCATCCTGAGCATTTTCTTTCAGAACAAAACCGCCTGACCGCGAACGTGAATTGCTGGAGTTGATTTATGCTGTCTTTCATGCGTGAACCAGAAACCGGAACTTCCTCCGATCCTTCGCCCGCGCCGAGTGGGACAAAGGATGTTTTGTCCGCCGGCGGCTCGGACTCTCAGGATTACCTGACCGTCGCGGCCAACCGCCAGAACGTCCGCCGGAGCACCATCCTGGTCGCCATCCTCGTCGCCATCGGCTTGGTGTGTCTGATGTTCATGATCCGCCGCAGCCAGCCGCAGGCGGCCTCGGCCAAGCCGGGCGTGACCGACGAGATGAAGATCGAAGCCGCCATCGGTCGTCTGACCGGCGTGCGGTCGGAGATGACCAACCGTATGGAGGCGATCCTTACGAAGTTCTACGAGTTCTCGGACGTGTTCCAGGTGAAGGTCAGCGAATTGTCCAAGAATCCGTTCGAGGTCGAAGGGGTCAGGGTGAAAGGGATCAAAGGTCCTGTGATCATCAGCGAAGATCCCCAGATGCAGGCCGAGATGATCCGACGTCAGAAGATGCAGGAGCAGGCCGGTACGTTGCGGTTACTGAGCATCATGCGGTCTGACAACGGACACTCCTGCATGATCAACGATCAGATTCTCCAGCAGGGCCAGAGCATCGAGGGCTTCACGGTCCAGCAGATCGGCAACAACTTTGTCGAACTGGCCTGGAACGGGGCCCTTGCGGGCGACACCGCGTCGGAAACCAAAGATTGGACGATTACTTTGAAGCTGTCTGAATAATGTTGCGATTCCTATCCTCAAAAGAAAAGGTCAAATCCCCTGTGGCGAATCGGTCGGGCGCGGGTCAGCCGGCGATGGCGCCGGTCTATCCCGACGACGCCGAAGTGCGGGGTTTGTGCGATCTGTATTCCCCCGAGCCGACAAGCCGCGTTCAGGTACGCGATGTGGTGGACGTCTTGCTCGAGATGAACAAGATCAGCGACGAGCAGTATGGTCGGCTTCGTCGGGAGACCCTGAGCAAGCCCGGAGCCGACCCGACCACTGCGTTGCTGAAGGAAGGACTCATCGGCGTCAACGACATTCTCGAAGCGAAGGCGAAACTCAACGGGCAGGAGTTCCGCCATATCACGCCCCAGGACGTGGAAAAGGCGGCCTTCGGGAAGTTGGAAACGGACTTCATCCAGCGGAGCAATATCGTCCCGATCGCCATCGAGGGCGACACGCTCGTCGTCGCCACCAGCGAACCGGCCAATGTCTTTGCAATGGAGGACGTCCGACGCCAGGTCGGGATGGAGTTACGCGTCGTGGTCTGTCCGCCGGAGGACATCGCGGTCATCTGCGAGGCCTTCCGCGAGCAGCCCACCGAAGCGGTCCTCGAAGACATTATGAGCGACATGACCGAGGTCGAGGTCGTCCAGGACGTCGAGGATGTCTCCGAAGACCTGGAGAAGATGGCCGGCCAGTCGCCCGTCATCAAATTCGTCAATTACCTGATCAGCAACGCGGTCCACGAAGGGGCCAGCGATATTCACATCGAACCCAAAGAGAAACAGACGAAAATCCGCTACCGCATCGACGGTGTCCTCTTTGCAGCGATGGAGGCGCCGCAGAAGATGCACCCCGCCATCGTATCGCGTATCAAAATCATGGCCAATCTGGATATCTCCGAGCGGCGTCTTCCTCAGGACGGGAAGGTCGCTGCGATCATCGGCGGACGGGCCATCGATCTTCGCGTTTCCACGCTGCCGACCAACCACGGCGAAAAGACCGTGATTCGTATTCTCGATAGCAAGTCTATCCGTCGGGGATTGGATTCGATGGGGATGGAACCGGAGGCGTGCGAGGCGTTCCGCCAACAAGTGAAGCTGCCGCATGGAATTCTTCTAGTCACCGGTCCGACCGGCTCGGGCAAAAGTACGACCCTTTACTCGGCCCTGGGGGAAATGGACGGCGAGAAGCTCAATGTCTCGACGGTCGAGGACCCGGTCGAGTACGAGCTGGGCTTCTGCAACCAGGTTCAGGTCAACGAGAAGACCGGTCTGACATTTGCGGCGGCGCTGAGAAGTCTGTTGCGTCAGGACCCCGACGTGATCATGGTCGGCGAAATCCGCGACAACGAGACCGCACGCATCGCAGTGCAGGCCGCCTTGACCGGCCACCTGGTGCTTTCCACCCTGCATACCAACGACGCGGCCAGCAGCGTCACCCGACTGGTGAATATCGGCATCGAGCCGTACCTGCTGGCGGCATCGATGAATGCGGCACTGGCTCAGCGTCTGGTCCGTCGGATCTGTCCCAAGTGCAAGGAGACGTATAAAAGCCCGGACCGGCTGAAAAAGTATATCGAACGCGTAGGGATCAATCCGAACGAATTGGTCCACGGCAAAGGCTGTGACGCCTGTCGCGGTTCCGGGTACGTTGGGCGCGCGGGCATTTTCGAACTGCTGATCCTGGACGACAAATTCCGTGACATGATCAACCGGGACGCATCGGTGGGCGCGATGCGCCGCGCGTTCCGCGAGAGCGGGCGGGACACCCTTTTCGACGACGGTATGAAGAAGGTCAAGAAAGGAATCACCACGATCGAAGAGGTTCTCCGGGTCACCGAAGTGTACGGGCAAAACGAGGACGAAGAGTTCGTCGAGAACATCCACTGAATCCATGATGGGCGATTGATGAACGCCCGCGCGCCGGTTACGGTCGCGGCGGACGACACCCCCGTCAATCGCCGACAGGAAGTGCTCATATGATCGACATCAAGACGATCCTGGAAGCGGCCATCGAAAACAAAGCCAGCGACGTGCACATCAACGTCGGTATGCCGCCGGTGTTGCGAAAAGACACGGAGTTGATCGACATGGATTGTCCGCCGATCACGAATCAGGAGGCACGGGCGATGGTCCTGTCCATGGTCGGGCCGGAGAAGATGAAACGGTACGACGAGAACCGGGATTTGGACTTCTCCACTTCGATTCCCGGAGGGCACCGCTTTCGTGTCAACGCCCATTATCAGCGGGACACGGTTGCGCTGTCGTTTCGCGTGATTCCCAACCAGGTGCACACCATCGATGATCTGCACCTGCCTCCGATCGTCAAGGAATTGACGGACCTGCCCCGCGGGCTGGTCCTGGTCACCGGGCATACCGGTTCCGGCAAAAGTACAACGCTGGCCGCGATGATCGGCCTGATCAACTCACGCTACAGCAAGCGTATCATCACGCTGGAGGACCCGGTCGAATACCATCTCGAGAATGAAAAGTGCATGATCGAGCAGCGTGAAATCGGCTCCGACTGCCCGAACTTCGCCTCCGGCTTGCGACACGCGTTACGTCAGGACCCGGACATCATCATGGTCGGCGAAATGCGAGACCTTGAGACGACCAGTTTCACCATTACCGCCGCCGAAACCGGCCATTTGGTGTTCAGTACGCTGCACACCATCAACGCGTCGCAGAGCATCGAGCGTATCGTCGACATCTACCCGGCCGGGCAGCAGAACCAGATCCGAACGATGCTGGCCAACACCCTGCAGGCGGTTATCTCCCAGACTCTGTTCAAGAGGATCGACCAGCCGGGCATGGTGCCCTGCACCGAGATCCTGCTGTGTACCTCCGCAACGCGCAACTGCATCCGCGAGAACCGCATCTACGAGATTCCGAACATCATCGAGACTTCCCGGCGGCTGGGCATGCAAAGCATGGACAACAGTATCGCCGAGATGTACTTCAAGGGGTTCATCGATCGGGACGAGGCGATCGTGCGGTCGAGCAATCCCGGCAAGATGGAAAAGACGCTGGTCGCGGCCGGCAAGCTCCCCGACACATCGAAAGCAGTGGCCACTGCCACGCGATAGCGATTGGACTGTGCGTCTGGCTTGAAACGCGGACCACGCACACGGAGAACACGAAATGGCAACACAGACGATCACACGACACGAAGAAACCAGTGTTTCGGAGAACTGGCAGGGCCGCAGTTCCACCGAAAACGCACGCCGCTCCGCGGGAAGCGGCGTCAACGCCTCTTTCTCCGACAAGCTCAAGGGCTTCCGGGTCGAATTCGGCCCCAGCCGCAAGGATATCCTCCATTTCACCAGCCAGTTGGCTGTGATGATCCGCGCCGGCATCAGCATCCAGGATGCTCTGGAAGGCATCGGGGGCCAGCAAGAGAATCAGAAATTCAAGGCGATCATCAACGATCTGAAGACTCGCATTGTAGAGGGCAACAGCTTTTCCCAGGCCTTGGCCGAGCATCCGGAGATCTTCTCCAATCTCTACATCAACATGGTCGCAGCGGCCGAGGCCTCCGGTTCGCTGAGCGATATGCTGCAAAAACTCGCCGAGTACCTCGATGAAGAGGCGGAGACGCGGTCCCAGGTCAAGAGCGCGATGGTCTACCCCGTGATCATCGCGGTGATGGCCATCAGTGTGACCGTTTTCCTGCTGTGCTTCGTGTTGCCCCGATTCACCGCGATCTTTCGCGGAAAAGAGAATCTGTTGCCGATGCCGACCATCATGCTGATGGCCACCAGCGCATTTCTGAGAAACTGGTGGTATCTGATCCTGCCGGCGGTCGGCGGGGTTTTCTGGGGTTTCTATGCCTTTATCCACACGACGACGGGACGCCTTTGGTGGGA
>JAGPGT010000156.1 GCA_018055905.1 Phycisphaerae bacterium | reverse complement strand
ACCCAGATCAAGAAACACAGAGCGAACAACACCCCACCGATGGACAGACACACGATCGAGATGATCTGGGCAATCTCCATCTGTTCGCGCAGTTTCTTGTACTGTTCGACCTCGCTTTCCCAGCCGGGACCGTACAATATGTTGGCGATGGCGCCGGGATTCATCTGGCCGGCGGCCAATTTCTCCAGGTCCGCGCGGAGCCGGGCCTGCTGTTCACGAACGAGTTGTTCCGGCGTCTTGTCCTGACGATCCTTGTCAAGCTCCAGAACCAGCTGGTTTTGCTGTTCCGGGCTCAGTTGGTACCAGCGACCATATTTGTCGAGATATTCCTCGGGGCCCAGGGAATACTTAATCCCCGCTGCCGGCGTCTGGGCCTGTTCTGTCTGTTTTTCGTTGTAGACCCACCCTGTGGCCAGACCACCCACGAACAACAGAGCCATCCCGAGAATCGCACACTTCTGGAGCATGATTACATCCGTTTTCAAGTTCTGTCGGAATCGATCCGCTTGTTCAATCGGCTCTCGCGGCCAGCCAATTGAGAACCTCTTGCTGCGGGTGCAGGCCCCGAGCGATTCGACGTCATGCCTCCAGTCCTGTTCTGTAGTCCCGATAATCCCAGAATCATAAGTGCAAAGGGGTTGGCGGCAGGGTGTTCATGCCGACAACCACCTAAAATATAGGAAACGTAGCCCCTTGACCCAACTCTAGGGCGTGACGGGCAAAACGCCGGAAAAACCGCAAAAGGCAGCGAAGGTCCTATAAGCGGGGTCTTTGGCGGCGGTTTAGAAAGTCGAATGAAACTCAAGAAATACCTCTTGCATTCCTTTGCGGGTAGTAGTACACTTGTGTCTTTCGATGCCAAGGCGGCATTGTCCCCGGAGGCTTGGTCCGACGGTGGTTCTGGGTGATTAGCTCAGCTGGTAGAGCTGCTGACTCTTAATCAGCCGGTCGTAGGTTCGAATCCTACATCACCCATTTTTTTTCTCTTCTGTGGGGTCTTGGTCGAGGGTCGGAACATGTCTGGCAGTCTAGATCGCCGTGAGTTTCTCCAGGGGTCTCTTGTGGGTTCTGCGACGGCTTTGGCGTGGTTGAGTCGGGAGGAGCAGGCTCTCTTGGCGGCAGGCGGCGTAAGGTTGACCCGCGAGGTTGGCGTGAAGGGATTGCCGACGGGCAAAATTGGCGATGTGACCATCAGCCGGCTTATTTGCGGCGGAAACCTGATCGGCGGTTATGCCCACAGCCGGGATCTGATCTACGTCTCCTCGTTGCTCAAGCAGTACTTCACCGACGAGAAGATCTGTCAGACTCTGGAAATCTGCGAGGACAACGGCGTCAACACGATCAACGCCGGCACCAGTTCATTGCCGGTACTTCGAAAGTACTGGGACCAATGGGGCGGCAAAATCCAGTGGCTTGCCCAGTGCGTGCCTAGCGAAAACGATCTAAAAACCGATGTCAAAAAAGCTCTCGACGGCGGGGCGACCGGCGCATATCTGATCGGCAACGTCGGTGACGCCTGGTCTCGCGCGGGCAAGATCGATCTGATCGGCAAGTTTCTGGATTTTGTCAAGAGCAACGGCGTCCTGACCGGTGTCGGCGGCCACAACCTGGGTACGATCGTCGCTTGCGAGGAGGCCAGACTGCCGGTCGATTTCTACATGAAGACGCACCATGGCACGAACTACTGGTCCAGCCGTCGGCCCGACCAGAACAAGGACGTGATTGACAACTACGCCGTCGACAACTACTGGGATATTGATCCGGACAAGACAAAGGAGTTCATGCAGAAAGTCGAAAAACCCTGGATTGCGTACAAGGTCCTGGCGGCCGGAGCGATTCACCCTCGCGAGGGGTTCAAGCACGCTTTCGGTAACGGCGCCGATTTCGCGTGCGTGGGGATGTTCGATTTCCAGGTTCGAGAGGACGTGATCATCGCCAAGAACCTCCTGACCGGTGATCTGCCAAGGCAACGACCTTGGCGTGCGTGATCAACTTCGCGGCGAACGGACTGTTCTCTTGATTTTTTCGTTTCAAACTGCGACGATCAGTAGCGTGGCCGTAGGTTCTTCAGTTGGGTTGTGTGTCGCAAAGAGAGGTAGGCATCATGGCTGACAATCAAGTCAATCGACGTGGCTTCATCAAACGGTCCGTGGCGACGGGGGCCGGGGTGGTTCTCGGGCTGCACAGTTTCGAGGAACAGAATCTGCTGGCCCAGATGTCCGGGGCGGGTACACCAAACCCAATCGGTTTGACTAGCGGCGACACGAAGATGCCCTTGGGGCAGATCAAAGGCCTCAAGATCAGTCGGATCTTTTGTGGCGGCAACCTGATCGGCGGCTGGGCCCACAGCCGAGATCTGATCTATGTTTCTTCGTTGGTCAAGGCCTACCACACGGATGAAAAGATTTTCCAGACTTTTGAATTGGCCGAGGAGATGGGGATCAATGCGGTTTTGACCAATCCCGTTTCCGACAAGGTGATCAATCGCTATTGGAACGAGCGGGGAGGCAAGATCCAGTGGTTCTCCGATTGCGCCTGGGGCAAGGACATCAAGGAGGGGATCAAACGTTCGATCGACAGCGGCGCCCATGCGGTGTACGTGCAGGGGGGACTCGCCGATCAGGCCGTGCGCGACGGAAAGGTTGCTGCGATCGGAGAGGCGTTGGACTATATGCGAGAATTCAATGTGCCTAGCGGGCTGGGCGCCCACGATCTAGAGACGGTCAAAGCCTGCGTCAAAGCGGGGTTCAAGCCGGACTTCTGGGTCAAGACGATCCATCCGGACAACTACTGGTCCGCAACGCCCAAGGAGAATCGTAGAGTGTTCGACGTGGTCGGTCCCACCACCAACGAACACGGTGGTTACCATGACAACATGTACTGCCGCAACCCCCAGGAAACCATTGAATACATGAGCTCGCTCAAGGAACCCTGGATCGCCTTCAAGGTCCTGGCAGCCGGAGCGGTTCGACCTCAGGAAGGCTTCCGTTTCGCCTTTGAGGGCGGTGCGGATTTCCTCTGCGTAGGTATGTTCGACTTCCAGGTCCGCGAGGACGTGATCACCGCTCGGCAGATCCTCTCGGGTCAGATCCAGCGTTCCCGGCCTTGGTGCGCGTAGCAATCTTCGGTTTCGACGGTCTCTGTCGCGAGACCGATAACGGCTTCGGCACTTGTACGATCCAAAGCAAAGGGCCCATGCCTGAAAAGCATGGGCCCTTTGAATTTGCTGCATCGATCGACAACTTTGCAACCGTTGTCGTCTCTTGCTGCTTCCGCGATCGCCTTACGGCTGAGCGGGAATCGAACGACCGAAACCGATGTCGTCGATGAACACGATACCTGAGCCGCCGCTGGTGGCGCCTTTGGCACCGACACCGATCGTGAGCTTCTTGATTCGGGTGAAGTTCACGCCGCCAAAGTTACTCATCGGGATCGTCCAGCGAGTCCAGTTGGCCGCAGTGACCGCTGTGTCACTGGTGGCGGTCGCCGACTTGCCGGTGCTGTCGGTCACCGTCAGATACATCGGAGCTGCGTCGTTGTACACAGGAGCGTTGATGATCGCGCCCTGCCATGCGCCGGTCACGTTGCCGGTGGAGGCGATGCCCTCGAACTGATAGGTCCGATCCACGCCAGCCTCATGCGAGGTGACGCAAATGCCGATCAGGACCGGATCGGTCATCGCAATCTGCGTCTGGCCTACAACGCTCCAGGTCTTCCCGTCCGCGGAGACGTAGCCGCTGAAGTTGCCGCCGGCCCGTTCGATCTTGACCCAGTACGGAGGTGTAACCGCCGTGGCGATGTCGGCGTTGCCCGACGCGCCGTTGGTGGTCGAACGATACTGGAAGCTGGCGCCGTTGCCGCCGCCGCCGGTGATCACCATCATTGCGTGCATGGAGCCGCCGTTGACGCTGTCGCGGATCATGACACCGCCTTTGGCCCAGGTGTTGGTGCCGGTGCCGTTGCTGACCACACGGGCGATCAGGCTGCCGTCGCCGGTGAGGGTCTTATAGGCGTAGGTAAATTCATCGGAGTTGTTCCAGATGTCGGCGCCGGCGCCCGTGAGCGTCATTTTGCCGCCAGTCTCGGTCACGGCCGTGGTGGTCAGAGCCGGACGACCTCGCGTCCAGACGCACAGCTCGGTTGCACCCGAACCGGTCCAGTTCTGGACCGAAGCGAACTCCTTGACCGTCTCGCTGAAGTACGGGGCCTTGGTGTTGTCGTAAGCGAACGGCATGGACTGTTTGCCGGCATGGACAACGGTCCTCTCGGCGAACGGGGCCTCCATGTAGCCGACGGTCGAGCCGCCCAATGCGGTGTCGGCGATGCCGTCGAACCAGTACTCATAAATCCTGCTGCCTTCGTCGTCGGTGTAGCTCTCGAAATCGTCGATTGCCGCGAACTCCTGGGCGGTGAAGCTCCAGACGTCGCCTTCGTACGTTCCGGTGTCGCCGATCTCATCGACTCTCCAGAAGTACTTGGTGCCGAAAGTCATGGAAGCCGGGGTATAACCGTGAGTGCTCACCGTGCTGGCCGGTGCAGTCCCGTCAGCGACCGCGGCCTCATCGGTCCCGAAGAACACCTTGTGCGAGGTGGCCTCGCGTCCGGGTCGCCAATCCAGCGAGGCGGTCAGGAGGACATCTTTGGCGCCGTCGGCCGGAACGGGCTCTCTCGCCTGGACGGGCTTGTAGAAGAACCGAACCTCGGCCAGGCTGGTCTGTTTGACCACGCCGCCCCAAGTGGTGTTGATGGTCAGTTTGACGAATTTGGCCATGACGCCGCCGAAATCGATGATCGTGTTGGCGGTGTAGCTGGGCAGGCCGCTGGCCTGATTGAACTGAGGGACGTTCTCGAGCTCGGTCCAAGTTTCGCCGTCGAGGGAGTACTCGATTGTGACGCCCTTGGCACCGAAGCCGACGAAGGGTTCCACGACCTGGTTGGAGTTCCAAACCCACAGTTCCGCGACCTTATAGACTTTGTCGAACTCGTACTGAATCCAGTTGGGCAGAGGTTTATCCGCGCTCATCCACATCTGGTTGAGATTGACCGAGTGCTGATCATTGACCAGACCGGAACCGTTGATCGTGTTCTCCGGACCCGTATCGGCCCGGCTCTGGCTGGAGGCTCTGGCCATGATACCCTTGATCGGGTATGCGGCAGGTTCCACGGTGAACGACCAGACGCTTCCGGTCAGGATCGTCCCGGCGGCGTCGATCTCATCGACTCGCCAATAATAGGTTTGGCCTAACACCAGTTCGGCGGGGGTGAACGTCGTGTCGCTCTGAGCCTGACTCACGAGGACCCCTTTAGGATTTGCCCGCGTGGCGTCGGTGACGTCCGCACGCGATGTGCCAAAATAGACATCACGCGAGGTTGCAGTCTCGCCTGCCTTCCAACTGAGAACGGAATCGGCAGGCACATCGGTCGCCTCGTCGGCAGGGGTCGGGTCTCCTGCCAAGGCGGGGTCCGAAAGACCCAGCATGAGAGCCTGGATTTCTTCAGCGGTCATCGCACGGCTGAAGAAGCAGACGTCGTCCAGGGAGCCGCCGCTCATACGGCGGGATACCCAGGAGGCACCGCCGTCGCCGCCCAGCCAAACCGGTCCATCCCAAGCGCAAGCCGGGTGATTGACGGTATTGGTGGCGGAGGCCACGCCGTTGAGATAAAAGACCGCTTTGGTCGGATCGACCGTCACGGCACAGTGGGCCCACTCGTTCAGCGGATGGAAGACGTTCGGGCGATAGCTCCAGGTGTTTGAGGCATCGTTCCAATGATAGGCCAGTTGGCGGTCGGCCAACATGTTGAAGCCGGACGCGGGACCGGGGCCTCGGTGCATGATGAAGGATGCCCACTCAGGCTGTGCCGTTGGGGCAAAGAGCCAAGCGGCCATCGTGGCCTGACTGAGAGTCAGTCCCATCGGCTCGATCTGGACAAGGGTCGGACCGTTCAAGGTGATCGCGTTGCCGTGGATGCCGGTCCGCCAGACCGGGCTGCCATTGATGAATCTTCCATCGTGCTTGAGGGGGGAGGAGTCGGCAACGATTTCGCCGGCACCTTCATCACACGTCCACCAGCCGATGATGGAGGGATCCTTCAGGGGATTGAATTTTGCCTGAGCGGCGCTGCCCAAGACCAAGGCCAAGGTTCCAGCCAAGAGGGCCAGACAACAGTACTTCTTCATAGGAGCTCTCCTTCTTCTCACAAAATCATTTCACTGTGTCCCGACCACACATCAGGGCACGTCTCCCTCCGTCTTTCAGGAAAAGTACTCAGTCTTTTTGATGATGTATCCACACTACCAGAGCTACCTACCACAACCTTTCTCCTCCTCGGTGTTTTGTGAGGGTTGTATCGGCTGAATCACCTCCTTCCTGTAGAAAGCAGAAGATGGATCTCGGGGGAACAAACAGAACCCGACCTGCGGTGCAAATACGCACCCGAGGCTTCTGTTGATTTGTGTGCGTCCCAGAGCACACCGCGGCTCATCCTCCGATAATCATGGGACGTGCGATTCTGAGCCTGTCCTGTGGTTCCGATGCCACAACGTTCCACGCCAACGCTGCGACAACGGATGCCATCGAAAACCGTTGACCCAACAGTCCACATTTCTTGTACCAGATGGGCAGAGGGACTGCAACACTTTTTTCTCGGACGACGCCGGTCGCAAGGGAATCGCCTCCTGGAATCGCGGCACGGGATGGGGGACCTCGCCGAGGGTTACATGACCCCGACCCGGCCGAAGGAGTAATAGAAGAAGTAGCTGGAGCCAAAGTCACGGATCAGAAGATTGAGCACAGCTTGCTGATTCTGGGGGCGCATGGAATAGCGCAGTTGCAGGAAGGTCTCATATCTTCGAACAGTTTCAGGGTTCACATTGCTTTTGGCCAAATCAGCCAGACGACCGAGGTTGCCATAGTGGATCACCAAGGCCTCCTCATAGAGAGGGGGGATACCCCTATAGCCGAGTGCGTCAAGTCTTTTGAGGTTTTCCGCGATCTTCTCCACGCGACCGGTCAAGAGATAGCACGTCATGAGATATTCGAAAGCCATGCGATTGCAAGGATTATGCTCGACCAAAGCGGCAAGCCACTGATCCACCGCCTCAGGGCCTGTCGGTCCGGCGGTCTCGTCCCGGAGGCAGGAACGGATTCGGGTGATACGCTCCCACTGTTGCGGCGTGAAACCCCTGTCCAAGCCTTGTAGGAGCGATTCCGCCTGGCTGCGACGGATCAGGTCCTTTTTCAACGCCTCCAGATATACTCGTGCGGCGGCGGGTTGCTCTTTCACGATGCAGATCCACGCCATCTGCTCAAGTGCCGGGCCCAGATAATTTTTAACGGCCACCAGTTCCGACGCCAGTTTCTGGGCCATGTTGACGTGTCCCAGTTCAAGGAACAAATCGCCGAGTTTCAACTGGCTCAGATCGGATTCCCAGGCTTCGTGCGTCAGCAGAAGTGCCTCTGGAACCAGGGGAAAGCGGAACAGATCGTAGGGGAGTCGACCCGTGTGATACAAGGCCCGCAAAATATCGTGGTTGACATAGGCATGAGTCTTGTCCTTTGGCAGTTTTCCGGCCAGTTCGAGGATCTTATCCCATTGCTTCTGGTGCCAATAGTAATTCGAGGCGAGGTAGGGTTTGCGGAGCTGTTCCCGGGTGAAGTACAACCCCAAGACCATTATCGCCGTCGGGAAGACGGCAAGA
This sequence comes from Phycisphaerae bacterium, assembly GCA_018055905.1. GTDB lineage: Bacteria > Planctomycetota > Phycisphaerae > Sedimentisphaerales > Anaerobacaceae > PLanc-01. Next base: position 1,299 of record JAGPGT010000156.1, on the reverse strand, counting down.
AAGGTTTTCGCAAGTAGGGCCGGAACTTGTCTTCTTGGTTTTGCCTCGACTCGTTGAAAGTGGCCTTTGGCCCTTGGCGGATGCACCGTGGGCTTGGGGCGCCTTCGGGCAAAGAAACGTCTTCCTGCGAGTGTCAGCAGCAAGGCCAGCGGCGCCAGCCCATACACCAGAAAATGAAGGGTTCGAAAGAAAGGGCTCATGCCGAGTACTGAGGGCATTTTGGTGCATGTACGCAATGCCTGAGAGACGGGCAACAGGAACAAGTGCGCTGAGAGAAGCCAGGCGATCCCCGCCGCAGCCGGCAAGGCAAGGACCGTCATAGGCCAGTCTTTCCTCAGAAAGGCGGCGTAAAGCACGGTCATGACCGCGAACCCCAGCAGGGTCATCGGACCGCTCAGCCAGAATGCAACCGCAGCCGACAGACAGAATGCCACAGCGCGAATTCCAAAGCGGTACGACGGCAGTCGTTCAAAGAGTAGGGATAGAAGCAGCCCACAGGAGGCGATCATCGCAGCGGGCAAGGGATGTTTGTAATCGCTGTAGATCAAAAAGAGGGCGACCGCCGGAAGAAGGGCGGGAACCGTCGCATCGGAAAGCCCTGCTTTTACCAGATGCCGCCGGGTCAATTCCGCAAGACTTGCTCCCGTCAGAACGATGATCGCAGCCCCCAGCCAAGATCGATGGAATCCGACCGACAAGAATGCGGCTATGTGGGCGACCAATCCCCCCGGAAGTTGCAAGGAATCCCTTAAGGGAGACCAGCCTGTCGCAAATTGGTTAGTGTCTGAAAGGATTGTCCCAAAACAGTAGTAAATCAGACGCGGTTCGACGACCAGCCACAGGTAGAGGAAGGATAAAAGAAAAAGAAGCAGGCAAGAAACCGACGATGCGGAAATGGTGAAAGCCTTTGATTTTTTCGGTGTTGCATCCGCTTGTTTGTTGTGGGATTGAGGCATTGTTGGTTTCGGTCGTTGGGATCTCATTCGCGTTCGTGCCAGGGAGTCGGCGTCGCCGCCTTCGGGCTGGCGCCGCTGATCGGAATCTGTGGCGACGTGTTCGGCTGGGAACGCGAGGCGAGAGCCAGTCTCCAGGCTCCAACGGTAACCGGCCCGGTGATCAGCTCTGGAACGCTATACGTCTCCAGCAATGAATCATAGCAGGCGGGATCCTTTTGGGGCAGAACGAAGGGTTTGTGGACCTTGCCTGTCTCGTCGACATAGCTGAAGTATGTCCGCGTGAATACGCCTCCTTGGCGTTTGCTGCTGAACGCGATCCACCGACTGTTGCTGGACCAGCTGT
>JAGPGT010000155.1 GCA_018055905.1 Phycisphaerae bacterium | reverse complement strand
GGCGTGATCACGGTCGTTTGTCTGATGGGCACGACCGTCCGCGCTTCGAACTAGGAGTTGCCGGCCCTGAACCGATTTCCCCGAATGGTGCAGGAGTATTTCGTCGACCAGGTCCGTCGCGTGGACACGGAGGTCGAGCGACGATACGCGGAACTGAACAGCCGCCAAGACGCCGAGGCCTATGTGCAGACGGTTCGCGGAAAGATCGACCGTTGCTTCGGCGCCTGGCCCCAGAAGACGCCGCTGAATCCCCGCGTCACGAGCGTGGTCGAGCGGGACCAGTACCGGATCGAGAACGTGATCTTCGAGAGCCGTCCGGGATTTCTGGTCACCGGGAACCTCTACGTGCCCAAAGGACGGCCCTTCCCGTTGCCGGGCGTGGTCGCGTCGTGCGGACATTCGAACAACGGAAAGGCCGCCGACCAATACCAGGGATTTGCCCAAAGCCTGGCCCGACTGGGGTACGTCACATTGATCTTCGATCCGATCGGGCAGGGCGAGCGGCTTCAGTATCCCGACGAACGGCTCCAGTCCCGCGTCGGGGTCGGTGTTCGCGAACATCTCTATGCCGGCAACCAGCAGTTCCTCGTCGGCGAGTTCTTCGGCTCCTGGCGAGCCTGGGACGGAATCCGCGCCTTGGACTATCTGCTGACCCGCAAAGAGGTCGATCCTCAACACATCGGCGTCACCGGCAATTCCGGCGGCGGCACGCTGACGACGTGGCTTTGTGGCGTCGAGCGGCGATGGACGATGGCCGCGCCGAGCTGCTTTGTCACGACCTTCCTGTGCAACACGGAGAACGAACTGCCGGCCGACACGGAACAGTGCCCGCCGAGGGCGCTGGCGATGGGACTGGACCACTGCGATTTCCTCGCGGCGATGGCACCCAAGCCGGTGATTCTCTTGGCTAAGGAAATGGATTTCTTCGACGTTCGCGGCACCGAGATCGCCTATCGACGTCTGCGCCGGCTCTATGAGTTGCTGGGTCGGGAACAGAACGTCAGCCTGTTCATCGGTCCCGGCGGCCACGGCTATTCCCAGGAGAGCCGAGAAGCAATGTACCGATGGTTCAACCTCGCCACGGGGATCAGCGACGCGACGACCGAACCGGCTCTGACGATCGAAAAGGAAGAAACACTTTGGTGTACTCCGAAAGGACAGGTCTGTGAACTTCAATCGCGGCCGATTTATTCCTTCACCGCCGAGAGGGCAAAAGCTCTTGCCGAGCGGCGACCTGCGGAGTTCACTCTTGGCCAACTTCGCAGCGAAGTCCGGCGTGTGTTGCGTTTGCCCGACGGTCAGGAAAACTCCGCTCCATCCTACCGGATTCTCCGCAACTGGAGATCACGCGGGTATCCGCGTCCACGGTGGACGACCTACGTGGTCGAAACCGAGCCGGGGATTCAGGCGGTCGTGTACCGCCTGGGACATCAGCAGTTGCTCTCGAGGCCGCAGCCGGACAGCAGGAAGGCCATCCTCTATGTATCCCACCAATCCAGCGACGTGGAACTTCGCACCGAACCTCTATTGGCGGAACTGATGGCCGCCGAGCCGGACACCGTGTTCTACTCCGTCGATGTCCGCGGCATCGGCGAATCGCAGCCCGACACGTGCGACGAAAACTCCTTTCTGAACCCCTATGGCAGCGACTACTTCTACGCCATCCACTCGATCATGCTCGATCGGCCTTACATCGGGCAACGAACGTATGACGTGCTTCGCGTGCTCGACTGGCTGGGCAGCGTCGGGCATACGCAAGTGCACCTCGTCGGCAAAGGGTGGGGTGCGTTGCCAGCCACGTTCGCAGGCGTGCTGTCGGATCGCGTCACGCAAGTGACGTTGAAGAACTCGTTGACGTCGTACCAGCAGATCGCGGAGTCCAAGGACTACGGGTGGCCGCTTTCGACACTCGTGCCCAACGTGCTGTCGGCGTTCGACCTGCCGGACTGCTACAAGGCGCTGGAAGCGAAAGACCTCCGACAGATCGAACCTTGGGGGCCGACTGCAAAACCGTGACCGAACACAAGCCTCTGCGAAATCATGACTGAAGAGCGTGCCTGCCATGCCTGGGACACATCGACTCTCACTTGACCGGGAGGATTATGGGAGGTATCCTGCATGCAGGATTTTGGAAGGGATTCAATGATGTCGCGAATCGTAAAGGTCGTGTTCGTCAGTCTGGTGCTGATGGTCGGGGTCGGTTGTGAAAATATGGAGGAATCGATGAGCCTCCGCAAACCGACTGCACGGGTGATGGGGATGTACTTGCGGGATGCAGACGCCTACGGCGCGACCGTGGTGTTCGACGTGCAGATCGTAAACCACTATCCGACGGAATTGCCGCTGCGGCGGCTGAATTACGCGGTTTCGAGCAAGGGCAAGAGGTTCATGGCCGGACAACAGGAGCTTGCGGTACAGATCCCGGTCAATGGCAGCCAGATTGTATCGCTCCCGGTTCGGATTGACTACATCGGTATGTTGCGTCTGCTGGGCGGTGTGCGGCCGGGCGCGACGATTCCGTATGAAGCTCAGGTGGATCTGACAGTCAACACGCCCCGCCTGGGAACGATTCTGCTGCCTCTGCAAAGAATCGACCAGGTGACGTTGCCGTCGCTGCCAGGCGTGGATGTGGAGAAGCTGCTCGGGAACAACGGAGCCCTGTAACCCATCGAAATTGACGACAGACAGGTGGATGAACAAACGCCTCGGCCGGAACGAACGACCGGGGCGACCGAACCCGGAAGAACCGGGCCTTCTGTGACGCTGTGAGCAGAAAAGGTCACACCTATGAAAAACGAGCGGCAGACCGACACACAGACGTTCGAGACGATCGAACCCATCGGCAAACGGGTCGTCATCCGCAAAGACGAGGACAAGAAGGAAACCAAAGGGGGGATCAAGTTGCCCGACACGATAGAGATTCCCACGATCACCGGTCGCGTGGTGGCGGTCTCCGCGGAAATCGAGCACACGCCGGACATCCCCTTGCGGAAATACGACAAGGTCCTCTTCAATCCCAAGGGCGCCATTCCCGTCGATTTCGAAGGCGACAACCGTTTGTTCGTGGTGGAAGTTCAAAACGTCGTCGCGGTCTTCCGAAAAAGCTGAGTCTGATTCTTCGACCGTGCGGCGTGCACGAAGCTTGTCGCGAGGCAGTCTGCAAGCCGATCGTCTCCAGGCTTCGTCCCGTCACTTATCGACCGGACCCTTGAATTGCTCTTTGCAGAGAAGCTGCCGCTCGGGAGGAGGGCAGCGCCGCGCGGACCGCTTCGATGGCGGCGATCGCTTCATGGGTCTGGTCCATCTGGAAGTAAACATAGGCCAGCAGGAGCTGAAGCTGCGGCGAGGCGCCCTCTTCCACTAGGTCCTGGAGTCTGGAGATCTGCCGGACGAACAGATCCGGCCCGCCAAGACTCTCGACCAGATCCCGCTTCTGCGTCACATACCCGGCGTCGAGTTCGAGGGCTCGTATCAGAGACATAGCGCTGGCGACGTGGTCTCCGGTCGCCAACAGAGCCAGACTCTTGCCGAAGTGCGGACGCACATCGTGGGGGACATAGACGCAGGCCAGGCGGAAGGAATCCACAGCAAGATCATAGCGATCTTGTCGCATATGTGATTGCCCTGCGGCCAGATGCTGGTCAAACCGTTTTCGGGTGACGGAGTCGGAATCCGCGTAGGTCCGCGGTTGTGTTTCAGATGATGACATGGTCGATGGGGGTTCCGCGGTCTCCTGAGGCAAACGTTCGTTCGAGAAGGCTTGGACCGTCGCGGACCGCCTGGCCGATTTGGACTTCTCCTCGACCGGTCCCAGGACGGCGACGTCCTGAGGGATGGCCGAAGTGCGTCGGTCCTCGTCGGTCGATGTCCCCCCCACCGGCTCTGCCGTATTCAAGGGCGTCGGAATCGTCTCCTGAGGAATCACCGGCGGATCGTAGAATTCCAATCCCGATTTGACGGCAGACAAAACTTCTTGTCCTGACACGGGCAATTGGGGAAGCGGAATGGCGTCGTCCTCTGTACTGCGTCCCGGGTAGAGCCGTGACGATTTGCCCTGTATCCTTTCAATGCCCTCAAGCAACTGGTCCAGTCTCTGCTGGTATTCCTGCGGCGACATGAGACCATCGCCGGGTGTGTTCAAGATGGTCTTGCCCGACTCCGTCGACATCGGGACATCGCCGAGGCGAGGCGAAGACTGAACGCCCCAGCCGTCTCTCGTGGAGGCCTGGGGTTCGGCCACTTCGGTCATGGTCAGCACGTCAAGAGGCTGGCCGGTTCGGGCCTGGCCTGATCCGCCAATGATGCGGGGACTGACCGGCGAGAAAACGCCTGGGTAACCCGGCAGAGTCGTCGTCACCGTGCCGGTCGGAGAGTAGAAGGGACTATAGCCCTGGGGATAACCCGCCTGCACGTCCGGCGTCGCGGAGTATCTCAGAAATGAATCCAGGCTCGTCGAGCCCAGCGGGGCGCCGAAGGTCGTGGTCGAATTGTACGGAATGCTACCGCGGAAATGCTTGCCTCCCGCGACGTTTCCCGTAATCGGCAGGTTGGCGGAACGGTCTAGGGGGTTGGGAACGACGGTCAGGCCGCTCTGATAGCTGCTCGGCGGCATCGTAACCGGGGAAGCAGAAGAGAAGATCGGAACCGTCGTCGCCAATAGAATCAACAATGCGGCCAGGAACCGCTTTTGCGGCCCCGTACGAATGAACCCCACCTTCCACGAACGACTCGGTCCGCGTCGCTTCATCATCGATGTCTTGCCGTACCGTTTTGATCCTGTCATCTGTCGCTCCGAATGCTTGCACGACCGGGCCACGTCAGACCGCCCGTCCTGCGTACCGCGGGTTCCTCGCCCAGCCGAGCTTCGTGGCCAGCGTGTCCCAGCGGGTCCGCATGGGGTTGTTGACCACCTTGAAGCCGGTCGGTTCCCGAGCAATCCGAACCACGTCATTGAGCGTCAGCCCGGAAGAAACCTGTCCGTCGATCGAAACGGTTGTACCTTCATTGATCCGCGTGCAGCGGATCTCGACCACGCTGCTTGCGTCGATCACGATCGGCCGAAAACTTAGCGAATGAGGGCAGATGGGCGTGATCACCATCGCCTCCATCGAGCCGTCGAGGATCGGCCCGCCAGCCGAGAGGTTGTAGGCGGTCGAGCCCGTGGGCGTCGAGACGATCAATCCGTCGCTGACGCAACTGGCCACTCGCTGGCCGTCTACTGCGATCTTCAACTCGATCACTCGGAAGGGCGGCCCCGCGGCGACAAAAACGTCGTTGACGGCCTTGGCATGGAACGTCTCGCGGCCCCCCTGCGATCGCTCGAACACCCGGCATCCCAGCATCATCCGCGTCTCGACGGGAGCTTTGCCGGCAAGAATGTCGGCGAACTGTTCCTTGAACTCCGCCACACTGAATTCTGCCAGAAACCCAAGCTTTCCCAGGTTGACCCCGATGACCGGAACCCCCGCTTCGCTCAGGGTCCGGGCAGCCGAGATGATCGTACCGTCGCCGCCGAGCACGACCGCATAGTCGCAATCCCGCAGGACCTCCGGCGTGCACTGGGCGAGATGGCAGCGTGCAATAATCCGGGCCCGGTTCTCGAGAAACCGCGTAAAGTCCTGCAACGCTTGGGCAACGGGACCTTTCTCAGGATCGCCGAACAGGATCAATCGGGGCAGCGACGGGCCCCCCGACCGTCCCTGCCGAACGTCGAGTTGACCTGATTTGCCGCTCAATAGACAGCTCCTTGGCCGTTTTGACTATTTCATCGGCAGTAATCCCGGCCTCCATAAGCTGCGCGGACCGGGTATGGTGACCGATAAAACGCCGGGGGGCTCCCAGGACCCGAATGTGACCCGACTCGCACCCGTGCGTAGCCGCAAGCTCCAACAGGGCTGACCCGAAACCGCAGGACAAGCTGTGGTCCTCGATTGTGATCAATCGCTTTCCCTCCGCCAGCAGTTCCAACAGACCTTCGTCGATCGGTGCCGCAAACCGAGCATTGATCACATCGGCCTCGATTCCCAGGACGCTGAGGCGTTCGGCTGCCTTGAGAGCCTCCGTCAGAACAGTCCCATAAGACACTATCGCCAAAGAAGCCTTCGGACGGCGGCGGACCAGAACACTACGGCCGAGTTCAAAGACCTTCTCGGACGTCGCCGGCGTCAGCTGCTCGGGCGGAACGGTCTCCTTCGGGTAACGGATCACTACCGGTTGAGGATGGGAAAAGGCGAACAGCAGAGCCTGTCGCATCTCCGCCGCGTCGGCGGGGGCCGTCAAAACCATATTCGGCAGCATTCGCAAGTATCCGATGTCCATCAAACCGTGGTGAGTCGCCCCATCGGAACCCACCATTCCGGCCCGGTCCACACAGAACACCACCGGCAGATTCTGTAGCGACACCTCCTGAAAGACCTGGTCGAAGCTCCGCTGCAGGAAGGTCGAATAGATACACACGACGGGTTTCATGCCGGTCTTGGCCAGGCCCGCCGCGATGTCCACCGCCGCGCTCTCGGCGATCCCCACGTCGTAGAACCGGTCGGGAAACCGCTTGCGAAACTCCTGAAGGCCGGTTCCATCGCACATGGCCGAGGTGATGGCAACGATCCGGTTGTCCCGTTCCGCCAGAGAGGTCAGCGATTCTCCGAAGGCCTCGGTATAACCGGGGGATTGGCTCCCCACGTCGCAATTCTCGACCGTGTTGTCGCCGTTGATCTTGAACGGACCCGTCGAATGAAACCGTGTGGGGCCTTTATCCGCGGGATTGAAACCTTTACCCTTTTTCGTGTAGACGTGCAGAAGGACCGGATGATTGATCTGGCCCAAGGCTTTGAACAGGCGGATGAGGCCTTCGAGGTCGTGACCATCCACTGGCCCAAAATATGGAATGTTGAGGCTTTCGAACAACTGACTCTGGGGGAGAGCCATGCGGATGCTCTTCTTGACCCGCTCGATCGTCTCTTCGACGCTGCGGCCGATGCCTGGCAGATGTTCGAGGATATTCTTGGTGGTCGAACGGAGACCTTCGTACGTCTGGCTTAGGCGGACCTTGGAGAAATATTTGGCTACCGCGCCGACGGTTGCGTCGATGGCCATGCTGTTGTCGTTGAGCACGATCAGCATCTGCCGCTTGACCAAGCCGAGGTTGTTGAGCCCTTCGAAGGAGACGCCGTTGACGATGCTCGCGTCCCCGACCAGAGCAACGATCGCCGGCGACGGGCATAAAGCCTCCGGGCCTGTGCGTTGGGCGTTGCCCGATACATTGGCGGCTTTCAACTGCTCGCCCAAAGCCATGCCGATGGCGGTGGCGATCGAAGTTCCCGCATGTCCGACGGTAAACTGATCGTACGGGCTCTCCTGGGGGTTGGGGAATCCGCTGATCCCGCCGGCGGTGCGGAGACGCTCAAAACCCGCTTTGCGGCCGGTGATGATCTTGTGGGTGTAGCACTGGTGCCCAACGTCCCACAACAGCTTGTCCCGTTGGAAATCAAAGACGTAATGCAACGCGAGGGTCAACTCGACCGCGCCGAGATTGCTGGCCAAATGCCCCCCGGTCTTGCTGACCGAATTCAGTATGAACTGGCGGATCTCGGAGGCCAGTTGCTCCAACTCGGCGACCGAAAGTGTCTTGAGGTCGGCCGGGCTGTTGATTCTATCCAAGTACCTGTCCGTCATAACCTAGGGTATCCCCAACAAAGCGTAAACCGAACTATTGTACTCAATCGTATCCCTCCCATGCAGAAAAAATCTTGGCCCTGGTCTGAAAATCTGTCGGAGAACCCAAGGTTTGACTATGAAATAAAATCGTCGGTTGGGGCAACCAGGAGAGGCCGGGAGATTTCCATGCCGGAGAAGGAGCGGCATGATTTCCTTGACACCAATGAGAATCATGGTCAACTTTGCCGGTAAAACCCACTTCCGGGAACGAACGAGAAAGAATGGTTGCTGTCGGAGGAGGTCCCTCAATGTACGATGCTCATGATGGTTTCCGAGCTCCCATGTACTTTGTGGCTGCACTTTTGCATGGCAAGAATCGCCATCAAGCCGTCCGGCCCGTAGAAGCCGCTGAGTTTCGTGTAGGCATCCGTTTTGATCAAGCCTCCTTGGGGATCAAATGCCACAACCGGTTCTTTCTGGCGGACGGCCTCCTGGAGGACCCAATACCGGTTACGTCGACTATCCTGCAGGATCGTCTCCATGAGCTCGCGACATTTCCCCTGGGAAAACGTGCTTGCGAGGAAAACAGACTTGCTGCCCCAGTTGATGTTGATATCGGTGCCCGCGTATTTGATATAGTAATGCCGCCGTCCCTGGGGGAGACTGCAGAACTCATCGAGGGAGATGTGTTCGCCGTTTTCGAGGTCGATGCCATCGGGACGAATGATTGTCGTGTAGGGGAACAAACCTCTGACCTCGTCGGGGTACCAGGCCCGCGTCTCTTTCCAGAACGGCCAAGCCAGGATGATCTTTCCGTCGAAGAGGTTTGACGGCGGCAAATCAAAAAAAACCTTGCCTTGATTGCACCGTTCCATGCGGTCGGCGAAGAAGTTGTGGTGGGGAAGAGTGATGAAGTCGTGGCTACGCACAAAGTTGCAGTCCGATGGGGACACACCCCGATCATAGCTGAAGTACTTGGCTCCCTGCATGCGAGTGCGCTGGATGAAATATCGCATCCCGTGCGGTCTGGACGCGTTGTCCACCAGGTGATGAATCCGGGGCTCCTCGCCCAAGTACTTCGTAAGGGATCGGGTGAAACTTGCCGCCAGAGAGTCCGGGAAGTGTCGGGGAGAACCAAAGACGGTTTCGTTGTCGAGGTAGAGTTGTCGCAGTTGCTCTGCCAGACACCAACCGGACCCACAACACTGGATCTCTGAAAGTTTCCCCGGCGACACCTCATCGGTCCGAAAAAACACGGGCGTACGATGCTGATGGTCAGTAAGTTTCCGATGATAGTTCACGCCGAGATGTTCAGGCAAATCCTCCACCACCATACGGGCAA
>JAGPGT010000154.1 GCA_018055905.1 Phycisphaerae bacterium | reverse complement strand
TGACCGCCTCTTTGGATTGGCGGCCCGGTCGTGAGGCCGTTTCGCACAAGGTGTTGTTCGGCGCCGACCGCGAGGCGGTGGCCGCGGGCACGGCCCCGGCGGTTTCGGTGGCCGGCCACGGCTACACTCCGGCGGCCATGAACCTCGACACCGAGTATTTCTGGAGAGTCGATTCGATCGGGGAGGCGGGAACATATGAAGGCGACGTCTGGAGTTTCCGGACGCAGGAGTATCTGGTTGTAGACGACTTTGAGGCGTACACTGATGCGGAAGGCAGCCGGATCTATGAGGCGTGGGTCGACGGCATCACCACGGGCGTCAGCGGTTCTCAGGTTGGATACGACCAATCTCCGTTTGCGGAAAAGAGCATCATCCGGGGCGGAAGCCAGTCGATGCCGCTGCTGTACGACAACAGCAAGTACAGTTTCTCGGAGGCGCAGATCACGTTTGATTCGGCGCAGAATTGGACCGCTCGGGGGATCAAGACGCTGGCGATTCACTTCGCCGGGGTTGCGGGGAACACGGGCCAACTGTACCTGAAGATCAACAGCACCAAGGTGGCCTACAATGGGGCCGCGGGGGACCTGGCACGGGCTGTTTGGCAGGCGTGGAACGTGGATTTGTCCACGGTGGGCAACGTGAGCAGCGTTCGGACCCTCACGATCGGGATTGAGGGGGCCGGGGCCAAAGGCAAGTTGTACATCGACGACATCCGGCTGTATCCGAAGTCGCCGCAGTTCATCACGCCGGTCGATCCAGGCAATGCGAATCTGATGGGTCTTTGGACGCTGGACGGCAACCTCAACGACAGTTCGGGCAAGGGCAACAACGGGACGGTGATCGGGGGGACCGCCAGTTGGATTCCCGGGGTGATCGGTCAGGCGATGGAGTTCACGAACGGACAGACGTATGTCGATTGCGGCAAGAACGCGAGCTTGAATCTGACCGACGCTGTGACTGTGACGGCTTGGATCCGGATGGGCTTCACGGCGGGGGACCGCAAGATCGCGTCCAACCAGGATGGGACCACCGGTGGCTACAAGATGGGCCTCTACACCAATAACAAGGTGGAGTTCGAGATCCGCACGTCCGCCAATGCAGGTACCCTGAACCGCAATACAGCGGGGGGAACCGTGTTGGAGCAGGACGTTTGGTATCACGTGGCGGGCGTTTACTCCAAGGGCCAGTTCATCCGGACGTATGTCTTTGGGAGCCTGGACCGGGAGATGGCCACGACGGCAGAGCTGGGGACTTCGACCGCCTCGTTCATGCTGGGACGGGGGGAATCCGCCACGGATTATTTCTGGCTGGGCGCGTTGGATGACGTACGGGTCTACAACCGCGTTCTGTCTCAGGAAGAGATTCTGTGGGTGATGGGTCAGACGCAACCGGTGGCCAAACCGTTCTGAGTCGGCCTTTCAACGGATCCGTAACGGATTGGAACCTTCCGACGGGGCCCTTGTTCACGAAACAGGGGCCCCGTAGTTTTTAGGAGCACCAGGGATGGCATTGCGACTTGCAGGTGCAAGTTCTCTGGGGATGTCGGCATGGCATCGGGAGTGGGGGCCCCGTTCTCACTGTCCACATACATAAATAGGATGATGATGACGGCGGTTCGATCGGATCTAACCATGGAAACAACTCCAGTGTTGACGGTGGTTCAGATCTCAGGGTATCCGGACCCGATTTTTGGGGGCATCTGTAGTCCGGCGGGTGAAGCGGGATTCCCGACGCAGGAATCGGTTGCGAGTCGATTGACAGAGATGCCGCTCGCATGTAAGATGACGACTGTTGACAGTTGGGGCATGTCGCCGCAACGCAGGACCCCTTTCATCGACGATTCACGATTGACTATTTGATTTGCGTTTTGGGGTCTATCGCAGCGCGCGGATCGGGCGTCGGATCGTCGGTGGCGAATAGGTAGGTCGTCAATCGTAAATGGTAGATCCTGTGAAGATCGTCGTTTGTATTCCTGCTCGTTACGCGTCCACACGATTTCCCGCGAAGGTTCTGGCCAAAGATACCGGCAAGTACCTCATCCAGCACACGTGGGAACAGGCGTGCAAGGCGAAGCTTCCTGTGCGGGTCGTGATCGCGGCCGACGACGAGAAGATCGTCCGGGCGGCCAAGGAATTTGGGGCCGAATGCGTTTTGACCTCGCCCAGACATAACAGCGGAACGGATAGGATCGCCGAAGCGGTCGGGCGGTCCGACGCAGATATTGTGATCAACGTCCAGGGCGACGAGCCGCGGATCGATCCCAACCACATCGACCTTCTGGCTCGAATGATGCTGGACAACCTTGAAGCCCCGATGGCCACGCTGGCGGCGCCGTTCGCTGCCCGGGAACAAATCGCCGATCCGAACGTGGTGAAGGTGGTTGTGGGAACCGGTGGAAAGGCCCTCTACTTTTCCCGGTCGGTCATCCCCTATGACAGGGACCGCGCAGGTGTGGGGGATGTGGGCTCGTACCTGCGTCATCTTGGAATCTATGCCTATCGCAGGGACTTTCTCCTGACGATCACCTCGCTGCCGCAAACGCCTCTGGAGAAGCTGGAGAAGCTCGAACAACTCCGGGTCATCGAGAACGGCTACACGATCCTCGTCGGCAAGGTCGAGCACACCTGCGAAGGGATCGATACGCCGGAGCAGTACGCCGCGTTTGTGAAGGGACAGACGAGGCAAGGATCCGAGGGATAGTCATGATTGTCTCCCATCTTGGTTTGAAGAATTGGAGAAATTTCCGCAAGGTCGACGTGGATTTGCGGGCGCGCGTGTTCTTGGCGGGACCCAATGCGTCCGGCAAGTCCAACCTGCTGGACGTCTTTCGATTTCTCCGAGATGTTGTCAGGCGTGGCGGTGGTCTCCAACAAGCGGTCGAGGAAAGAGGGGGGCTTTCCAAGATCCGTTGTCTGGCCGCCCGAAAGGAGCCCGACGTTGAGATCGAAGTGCATCTGGCGGCGAATGCCGGGGTTTGGGGCGGAGTCCCAAGTATGACAGACAACACATCGAGACTGTAGAATTATCGGGACGATAGAGTGCAGAACATGGAACCGTTTGAGGCTGGGACTCAGATGACCGACAGCAGAGACCTGTTGACCAAGATTATCGACACATCGACCGAGAGCGAGTTCTTTGCGCCGATGCCGCCGAACTACAAGAAAGGCAAAACTCGCTACGTGTTCGTCATGGGCACGGTCATGAGCGGATTGGGCAAGGGGATCTTCTCCTCGTGCCTGGCCAAGCTTTTGCAGGACAAAGGACTCAAGGTGGCGCCGATCAAGCTCGAGGGGTATCTGAACATCGACTCGGGCACACTCAACCCCTTCCGTCACGGCGAGGTGTTCGTTTTGGACGACGGGATGGAGACCGACATGGACCTGGGCACGTACGAGCGAATTCTCGACCAGGACCTGAGCCGGGCGAATTTCGCTACCAGCGGCCAGATTTTCAGTTCCGTCCTGAGTAAGGAACGCCACGGGGACTATCTGGGTCGGGACGTGCAGATGATCCCACACGTGACCGGGGAGGTGAAGTTGCGGTTGCGACAGCTTGCCGCGGAGAGCAAGGCAGACGTCGTGTTCGTCGAGATTGGGGGCACCGTCGGCGATCTGGAAAACGCCTACTTCATCGAGGCGATGCGCGAGCTGGCCTATGAAGAAGGCCCCGGCAGCAGTTGTTTCGTGGCTTTGACGTACATCATCGATCCGCCGGCGTTGGGCGAGCAGAAATCCAAGGCCGCCCAGCTCGGCATCAAGCAGGTGATGCAGCTAGGGATCCAGCCGGACATCATCGTCTGCCGAGCGACGAACCCGGTCAACGAGAAGGCCCGCCAGAAGATCAGCGTCTACAGCAACGTACCGCTGGAGCGGGTGATCAGCCTGCACGATTCGACCAGTATCTACACGATCCCCGCGATGCTTCGCGAGTACGGCCTGGATTTCGAGGTTCTTCGTCTGCTCAAGATCGAGGATCGGATCAACCTTCGCCACGAGCGAAAAGCTTGGGCCCGATGGTGCGACTTCACCGACAAGATCGGAACCGCCAAGTACGAGACGACGATCGGCATCACCGGCAAGTACACCTCCGTTCGCGACAGCTATGCGTCGATCATCAACGCACTGGAACACGCCGGTATCGCGCTGGGCGCCGACGTGAAGATCAAGTGGATCGACACGACCAATATCACCGATGTCAACGCCGGCAAGCATCTGGCCGATGTGGACGGCATCATCGTTCCCGGCGGGTTCGGCGCTCGTGGTTCGGAGGGCAAGATCGCCTGCGTCAAGTATGCCCGCGAGAACAATTTGCCGTACCTGGGTCTTTGCTTCGGGTTCCAGATGGCGGTAATCGAGTTTGCACGGAACGTCTGCGGACTCAAGGCCGCCAACAGCACGGAGCTGGACCCGGCGACGCCCGAACCGGTGATCGACATTCTGCCCGAGCAGAAGAAGATCGAAGGCCTGGGCGGCAACATGCGTCTGGGCGGACGGGACATCAAGATCGAGCCCCAGACCATCGCCTGGGATCTTTTTGGTCGCAAGAACACCGTTCGAATGCGGTTCCGGCATCGCTACGAGGTCGATCCCCGGTACATCGAGACGCTGGAAAAACATGGTTTGGTCTTCTCGGGCAAGGCTCCCGATCAGCCCATCATGCAGATCCTGGAGTTGCCCAACCATCCATTTTTCATGGGGACGCAGGCGCATCCGTGCCTGACGTCGCGACCCTTGCGGCCGCAGCCGATGTTCGTCGGTCTCGTCGCGGCGGCGATGAAGAGGCACCACTTGGATAACAACCTGCCGGGTTCGGTGGAGGCGGTAAAAAAGGTCTGCGCCCACGCAGAGGCATAAAGCGAAACGGCGTGTGTCCTGTCTGTTCCATGAGTTCCATGGGATCCGTAGGATTGAAGGAACTCATGGGGCTTGTCCTCGGTGTTTTGCCTCCGCCTGCGTTTGGAGTTCTCGATTTCGAATTCGGTTATGTTACTCGAATAGAACCGCAAGGCGTTGTTTTTTCTGGGGATCAATGGCGTCCGGACTCGTCCAGACCGCCAGTTCCAAGCTCTTGCGGCAGGGGCAATCTTCGAAAACCAGCGTCTTGTCGCTGGCCAGCAGCGCCTCAATCAAGGCCAGGCAGTTGTTCGTGGCGATTTTGAGGTTGGACAGGATCTCTTCGAGCAATGTCTCCTTGGTCTTGTCCTTCTCGTGGGGTCGCCAGCAATCGTAATCGCTGGCCATCGCGATCAGAGCGTAGCACATCTGGGCCTCGCGTGCCAGCTTGGCCTCGGGCATGGCGGTCATCCCGATCACATCCCCTCCCCAACGACGATGCATCAAAGACTCGGCTCGGGTGGAGAACTGGGGGCCTTCCATACAGACGTACACGCCGTCCGTGTGGATGGTGACGTCCAGCGGTGTCGCGACGTGAAGCAGCGTCTCCTTGAGACGGGAGCAGACCGGACGGGCGAACTCGCAATGGACCGCACCAAACCCCTCGAAGAACGTATTTTTCCGTCGGAACGTTTTGTCGATGAATTGGTCGATCAGGACGAGATTCCCCGGCGCGATTTTCTCTTGCAGCGAACCAACGGCTCCGGTGGCGATGACCGAATGCACGCCGAGGGACTTGAGCGCGAAGATGTTTGCGGCGTACGGCACCTGGCAGGGTGAGAACGTGTGTTGGGGGCCGTGACGATTCAAAAACGCGATCCTGCGTTTGCCCAGGGTGCCCACGAGAACCGGGCCGCTCGTTTTTCCGAACGGCGTCTCGATCTCCCGACACCCCTCCTGCGACAACCGTGCGGCCAACGCGTCCCCTAACCCTGTGCCGCCGATGATTCCAACCAACTCACCTGCCATGCCTGTCTCCTTTCTGGTCGCTCATCATAACGGGTTTGGCCCGCGATGTCGATGTTTCACAGAGTACCGCTCGGTTTTTGACGGGTCTTTGCTTGAACAATCCACCGGTCGTGGCATAGTGTAGAGGAAAACCGAACCCGATTTGAGGAGCCCAAAGCATGGATCTGGTCATCACCGTCAAAGAGGTCAAGGGCCATTGTCCCGTCCACAAAGCCGGCGATTCCTTTACGCTCAAAGCTTGCTACCAGCTCGTCAGCGACATTCCGATCTGTATGCATGGCTTGGCCTCGTTGATGCCCTGGTATAACGCGTTGCGGGTCTCCGAACCCATCGAATGGGGCATCGACGGCAAGCAGGACAAGACCAAGGCCTACATTCAGTGCCCCGACGTGTGCCAATACACCGGCGGCGGCACCGTTGTCTACGAGATTTCCAAGGTCAAGGCGTAAGAACAGCGGCCCCTGATCCCTGGCTTGTGCCCTGCACGAAATGCTGCCAGTCACGGGTCACGAGTCCCCGACTCGCTATCTATTTGGTCGAGAACTTGTACACCGTCTGGCTGGAAAATTTCTTGCCGGGCTCCAAGACCGTGGACGGAAATTGCGGTTTGTTGGGCGAATCGGGGTAGTGCTGGGTCTCCAGGCAGAAAGCCGCGTGCTTGACGTAGGCCTTGCCGCCTTTGCCGATCAGAGAGCCGTTCATGTGGTTGGCGGTGTAAAGCTGCACGCCGGGTTCGGTCGTCGTAACCTCCATGAATCGCCCGGTCGTGGGATCGTAGGCGGTTCCACACAGTTTCATCACGCCCGCGGCTCCGTTGAGAACGTAGTTGTGGTCGTAACCGTTACTGAGCTGGCGGATTCGGGAACCGATCTTCTTGGCCGAGAGGAAGTCCAGCGGGGTGTCCACCACACTGACGGTGATTCCGGTCGGGATCAGGCCCTTGTCGACGACGGTAAAACGGTTGGCGTTGATCATCAGCTCATGGCCCAGAACGTCGCCGTTGCCTTGGCCTGCGAGATTCCAGTAGGCGTGGTTCGTCAGGTTCACGACGGTCTTCTTGTCGGTCTGGGCCTCGTAGCTCATGTGAAGCTCGTCGTCGTTGGTCAGCGTATAGGTGACCAAGACCCGCAGATTTCCGGGATAGCCTTCTTCGCCGTCTTTGCTCAGGTAGCTGAGCTTGACCCAAGCCTGATCCTCGGAAGCGGTCACTTCCTCCGGCGTCCAGAGCTGCTTGTCGAATCCCTTGAGGCCCCCGTGCAGGTGGTTGGGCCCGTTGTTGGCCGCCAGGGTGTACTCGACGCCGTCGAGGGTGAACCTGGCGTTGCCGATACGATTGGCGTATCGACCGATGATCGCCGCGGCGCAGCCTCCGCGAGTAAGATATCCTTCCAGCGTGTCGTGGCCCAGGAGCACGTCATCGAGTTTGCCATGACGGTCCGGGACCTCCATCGAGACGACGATCGCGCCGTAGTTGGTGATGCGGGCCCTGAGGCCCTTGGCGTTGGTCAGGGTATAGAGAAAGGCCTCGCCGCCTTCAGGCGTTCGGCCGAACAATTCGGTATGGATATTCATCGGTCTACTCTCCTTTGCCGTCGCCGGGGTGCCAGCGTTCGTCGAACTCATCGTGTCCTGCGCCTCCGCGACAGCACAAACAACTGCCACGGCAATGAAACCCGCCAAGTTCCTCACGTTCATCTGTGCACCCCGAGCCCAACCGCGGTTTATTTTTGTGGTGATAATCATTCACGAACATGGCGTATGCCTGGAGTTTCTTTTCATCCAGACCGCAAAAACCACATCATAAATTGAAAACGATTCGTTGTAAATCCCCAAGATTCACAACGTTGGGTGAATTTCGAAGTATTCCGGGATTGGGGGGCAACTCTACGTATAATTACGTAAGTACAGATAGGTATTCTTTGCGAATCTCCATCCTTCCGGTCAAAACACGTAAAGGTGTAAAAGAGATTCTGCCGAACGTTCCTTATGGGAACGGTTGTGACCTCGATGTCCTATCCAGCCCAATATAAGGGTCGATGAGGAAGAGAGCAAGTTTATGGATCCTTGCGGTTATGCTCCAACAACGCCAGGAATTCCGACATCGGAATTCAGCGGGGTTTCCAATTCCTTGGACAAACTGACGGCCAAGGATGTCATGCAGTATGGCGTTGTCAGCGTCGAGAAGACTGATCCGGTACATCGCGCGGTGTCGTTGTTACTTGACAAAGGTATCAGCGGGTTGCCGGTTACCGACTGTGGAAAGCTGGTGGGCATGATCTCTGAGCGGGATCTGCTCCGTTTGACACAGAAAGAGGAGTATTTACCGGGCCAAGTCGCCGATTATATGACCTCCGAGGTCGTCAGCGTCGACGTGGATGACCCGTTATCCTCGGTGTCCCTGAGGCTGGTTAATACGCCGTTCCGTCGGGTGCCGGTGTTGTTGCACCAGCGGACCTTGGCGGGGATCATCTCCCGCGCGGACCTGATTCGTGTCTATCGTGAGAAACTGTGTCCGCCCCGCCCCAAATCCGGAACCGCATTGCTGTCGGAGGACGCGATGAGACCCGGCCTGCTCACGGTCTTTCCCGATGCCCCGATCTCCGAAGCCATGGACCTGATTGTCCGACGACACATCACGGGTCTGCCGGTTGTCGATGAGCAGATGATTCTTCTGGGCATCATCACGGAGAAGGACCTGCTGAACTACTGCCTTCATCCCTTCCCCCCGGACGCCACCGTTTCGGTCTTCATGACCACCAAGGTGGTCGCCTTCGACCGTAAAGCCGATCTGGATCTGATCTGCGAATGTCTGATCGAGAAGGACTTCCATCGGGTGCCTATCGTCGATCAAGGCAGGCTTGTCGGGATCATCAGCCGGTCCGACATCCTGCGCAGCAGGGTAGCCGCCTTCAGGCGATGAGCGGAGAGCGCTTGCTTTTCGTCGGCTCTGTGGCGAGGGACTGAGCCCGCCCGTGGGAAGAACGGAGGCTCACGGGCGGCCCATCCTCCTTCCGCAATACCCCTGGGATTCTGTGGTAACGAACCTGCTGTCGGGGCGTCTTAGAGGATGAGCGACGGTCTGAACCGACGCCGAGCCCAAGGGTGTGCAAGGAGCATCAGATGCAGGCCACTGTGCGAATGATGGCAGGTCTTGTCGTGGTTCACGCTTTGTCCGTGGGTGTTCAGGCGGGGGAAACATCCGCACCCGACCCGTGGGCGGTCTACCAGGGACTCGAACCTGGGACGTTCATCAAAC
>JAGPGT010000153.1 GCA_018055905.1 Phycisphaerae bacterium | reverse complement strand
ATTCGTTTTTCCGACACCGTTGCAGAAAAACAGACAGCTCCGCAGTGTGATTTGGTCACGGAGTTTCCTTCATCACAACCCGTGGATTCAGATCCGCAGGTTTCTTCACTGAGTTCTCCTGAAGTACTGGTTGGGCGCGCCGGGTGTAGGAACGCTGCCGGCGATTTGTGCCCCGCTTTCATGCGCTTTGGTCAAGGCCGTGGCAAAAGTGATGCCACTTCCGGAGACCTCTGCGCCTTGGTTGTGTGTCTTGGCCAACGGCGCGGCGACGGTGATAGTGGCGCCGCCGGGACCGCCCCGACCGAATCGGCCGCCGCTGACGGAGGCGACAACCGCGGTCTCCTGGTTGGTGCCGCTGTCGATTGTGATAGTCTGGCCGGTACTGAAGCCCATTGCGTTGGCGACGGGGACCACGGTTGCCCCCGCTTCGGTGGCGGCGTTCATGGTGGTACCGCCCGCCGTGCCGACCGTTTGGACCACGGCAACCTCGCTCTTTTCGCCTGTATCGACGAGGATCTTCTGTCCGACGCGGAAGTCCGCGACGCTGGCGACTTTGATATTATTTGCGCCGACCGGCGTGGCGACTGCCAAGCTGGTGGTGTTTTGCAACAGGAAGTCGTCGCAGTTGCTGTCGGTGTCGGCGCCGTCCGGAAAGCGGCCGGCGCTGCGATTGGGTCCGCCAACGGCCGGACCTCCTCGCATGCCGAAGCCCATACCCGCGGTGGGCGCAGGCACGCTGCACCCGCTGGCCCCTGCGCCGGAGGCCGCCTGATATCCCTCGGCTGCCCATGGATCGACGAGACCGCCGTAGTTGAGGCTGTCCACGATCAGTCCTGCGGCGTCCCGCAGGACCATGGCGCCGGCGTTGGCCAGGGCCGGGCCTCCAAACCACTGGTGGGGCTTTTTCTCGCCCTGGTAGCCTGCGGTTGTGACCTTCTCGTCACGAACTACCGTGTCGATTTCGTGGTTGTGGGCCAGAGGGCTGTCGAGCGTGAGGCTGGTGGCCAGCGCCAGGACGGGCTCATTGCTCGAGTGGGCAAAGGCTGTCGGCGGTTGGAAGCTGATTCCTGTCCCACGAACACTGAAGGGCATGTTGGAGGCATGGTTGAACTTCAGCGGTTCCGCTAAGTCCAGGCCCGTCCCGGGATCCTCTCCTTCCCGCAATGGACCGTTGAAGGTGTTGCGAGCCGACGCGGTGCCGACTTTCGTGACCGTTACCCATTCGATCCCGTGCCCCACACTGTCGATGTCCAGTCGGATTTTGTCGCCGACCGAGATGTTTTCGACAGAGGAGACTTTGATGTTGGTGTCGCCCGCTTTGGCGTCCATCGACAGCCAAGCCTGCGTTCCCGGTTTGCCAACCTTCGTGATCGTGACCACCTCGTACTTCTCCAGGGCTTGTGCGACCGCCGGGTAGGTCGCGCCGTAGCCGATAGCCATCTTTTGGCCGACCTCGAAGCCGTTGACGCTGGTGACGGGGATGTTGGTCGAGCCGGGGGGGATCGTGATCACTGGACCGTCGGGCAACGGTTGCCATACGGTCGTCTGACCGCGGGGACCGCCTCGCGGGCCGCCGAAACCACCGGGGCCGGCACTCGGTGTTACGGCAGGAGCCGGCGTCTGGATGCTCGCGATCTTGCGGATTTCCCTAGCCGGGCCGGTGCCGATTTCAATCGTATCGCCGACCGACATACCCTCGACGCTTCTGACGTAGAGGTTGGTCTCGCCTTCTCTCGCCGGGACCGCCAATCCGGAGTTGGACAGACCCAGTAGGTAGAAACCTTTAGCCGCGAGTTTCGTTCCCGCCGGGATCTTTATCGCTGAAAAGATGGGCATCTGCGTCGGATGCTGGGTCAGGGTCCAGTTGGAGATATCGACGTCGCTGTCGCCGGCGTTGTAGAGTTCGATGAATGAGTTCGTCGCGTTGGCCGGCGAACCGGAACCGATCGCGAATTCGTTGATCTTGATCGGGCTGACGTTTCGCACCTTCTCGATCGCAATTTCGGACTGAGTCTGTCCTGTCGCTGCGATCGTCCAGGAGGCTTTGCCGACCAGGTCGCCGTTGAAGGGCATCGGACCGGAGGTGACGGTGAAGGTGGTACTGACGGTTTGGCCGGGGGCGATCGTACCTGCAATGGCCGCCGGTGTCTTGGCGACGACGACCCAGCCCACTGGTGCGGTGATACTCAGTGTGACGTCCCGGACGTGGGCCCCGACGGTGTTGGTGAATGTCACGGTGGTGTCCTGCGATGAGCCCGGTGAGAACGTCTGAAGCCCCGGCGGCGTAGCGACGGCCGAAGCCGGCGAGATACTCAGCCGTTGCACGTCGTACTTGGCGGCCACGATATTGGCCTGTACCTTTTGGTGGGTTTCCTGGCTGGGAAAGGTATTTGCGGCGGTCATCGCGCCTTCATAGAAGGTGCCCTGCGATCCGACGCTGTTGTCACCGCCGTTGCCCAGGAGAATGGCGCCTTGTTTTCGCATCGGGTCATAGCTGCTTCGGGGATTCTTGATGCGTGGTCCGTCAAACATGATCGCCAGGTCGCCGCGTTGCGCGTTGCCGCCCATGGATCGCCAGTGGTGCGGCTCCCCATCGGCGGTGGCGGTCACGAATCGCCAGCCGATGCTCGGCAGGTCGGGACAGTACTTGTCGTTGGGAGACTCGTTGACGCAGCCCACCAGGTTGTTTTCCTGGTCGGTCATGATCCACGGGCCCGGGGCCTGCCCGCGGTACCAGGCCGAGGCGTTGCCGAAGTAGGTGGTTTCCATGGTGCCGTCGCCGTCGTCGCGGCTGTCGGTCTCGGCATTTCCATAGTCGAAACAGCAGCCGGAATTGTAGTGGTGGCCGCTGACGACCCAGTACTGCCCTTGAGCCTGGTCATCCACCGCGGTGCCCTTGGCGTCGTTCCAGCGAAGGCCCATGCCCGGCTCGATGAAGACGCCGTAGACCTTGTGGCCCATGAGTGTCACCGGCGCCATGTCGGCCAGCGGGATGTTGTTGAATCCGCCCATGGCCGGGCCGCTGAATCCGCCGCGGGGCGCCTGGACAAGGTGGTTGCCCTTACCGGATTGGTCGTAGATCGTGGTGATCCAGCAGTACGTATTGGCGCAAAAGTCATCCTGTGCGGCTGCGTCGGCGTATCCGCCTGCATCCCCCGGCGAAGGCGGAACGACGCCGATGTCCAGGGTCTTGCCGTCCGACTGACGCAGAACCTGATAAAGCGGACCATTGTAGGAGGCGTACAACGCGCGCGTGGTGCTGTGAGCGGCCACGAGAGGACAGCCGGCCGCGGCATAGATGTCGCCCGGCCCCTGGGGGCGGGGCGGAACCGTATTACGTTCCGTTCCGGCCTGCCTTGCGATCACCAACGTGGCGACAGGCAACATCAGCGACATCGCCAACAGTGCCACAAGACCGATTCGCGTCTTCATGTTTTTTCTCCTGTTCCTTAAGATTGAGGTTTTCCTGCTGGCTTTTTGCCCGCGACCGCCGGAGATGCCCCACGGTCGTACACGAACCGCATCATTGGACTCCATCCCATTGAGCATTCTGGCCTTGGATCAGGTTCAAGTCTCGTGTGGCTGTGCCATAGCGGAGTCGGCAGGAGCCGCCTACGAGTGAACGTACGGTTACGTACGCGAGTTTCCCGTCCTTCCATTGAAGGTCCAACTCGAATCCGCCGCGGGCGCGAAGGCCCTTGACCGAACCGTTGGGCCAGGCTTTGGGCAGAGCGGGCAACAGGTCGATCTGGCCGGCGCAGCTTTGCAGGAGCATCTCGCCGATACCGGAGACGCCGCCGAAGTTGCCGTCGATTTGAAAGGGCGGATGGGCATCGAACAGATTCGGATAGGTCCGTTCCGGCCTCAAGAGCATGGTGAGAATCTTATAGGCGTGCTCGGCGTCGTGGAGGCGTGCCCAGAGGTTCAAACGCCAACCGAGGCCCCACCCGGTGGCTTCGTCGCCGCGAATCTCCAGGCTCTTGCGGACCGCCGCCGCCAAGTCCGGCGTAGTTCGCACGTGAATTTGATCGCTCGGATACAAGCCGTAGAGGTGCGAGACGTGGCGATGATGCATCTCCGGCGCCTTCATATCCCAGTCTTCGAGCCATTCTTGCAACTGACCGGCGCTGCCGATCTGGTTTGGAGCCAGACGCTCACGTGCCGTGGAGGCTTGTTTTCGGAAATCCTCGTCGACGCCAAGGATCTCCGCCGCACGGATGCAATTGGCGAACAGGTCTCGCAGGATCTGTGAGTCCATCGTGGGGCCCGCGCAGACGCTGGAGCCAAATGGGTGCGGGTTTTCCGGCGAAAGCGAAGGACACGTCACGAGCCATTTGTGCGTGGGCTCTTCCACCAGGGTGTCGAGAAAGAACTGGGCTGCTCCTTTCATCGCGGGATACACTCTGGCCAGATACGCCTTATCGCGTGAGTAGTCATAGTGATCCCACAGGTGCAGGCACAACCAAGCGCCGCCCGTGGGCCACATGCCCCACTGAGGGCCGTCGATCGGGGCGCTGGCCCGCCACAGGTCGGTGTTGTGATGAGTGACCCAGCCCGCGGCGTTGTACATGGTCTTGGCGGTGCGAGCGCCGGTCTCGGTCAGATCCATTACCATCGCCACGAGCGGTTCGACGCATTCGCTCAGGTTCGTCGGCTCGGCGGGCCAGTAGTTCATTTCGGTGTTGATGTTGATCGTGTATTTGCTCTGCCAGGGCGGGTTCATGCTGTCGTTCCAGATGCCCTGGAGATTCGCCGGCTGAGTGCCCGGTCGCGAACTGCTGATCAGCAAGTACCGACCGAACTGAAAATAAAGGGTCGCCAGTTGAGGATCGTTTTCCTTATTGGGGTCGCGGATTCGTTCGTCCGTCGGGCGGTGGGCCGCAGGGGTTGTGCCCAAGTCCAGCGTGACGCGACGAAACAGTCTCTGGTGCTCGGCCACATGATCCTTGAGCATCGTCTCAAAAGACTTCTTGCTCGCTTTGGCGAGGGTCTCCTGGGTCAGGGCTTCGGGGTCTCCGGTCACGTCTTTAAAGCTCTTGTAGCTGGTCGCCGCCGCGATCAACAGCACGGCGGAATCCGCACCGGTCACCGTAATTTGTCCATCGCCCGTCGTAATCTGACCGCCTGAGGTTGTAACCACCACCCTGCTCTGGAATCTTAATCCCCCGGCAATACCACTCGCTCCTCCGTTGACGCCTTGCATGACCAGAGTGCCGGGTGATTCCACTGTGACGGACGCCTTCTGCCGCGTCGTCATGCTCGCCGTGAATGCGATCTTGCTTGGCTTGTCCGCTGTCAAGCGAACGACGATGACCTGATCCACTGGGCTGGCGAAGACCTCTCGTTTGTAGCGCACTGTGTCGATCGTATAGACGACCGTGGCCACGGCGGTATCGAGGTTGAGATCGCGTCGATAATCCGTCACCCCGTTGGCGTCCGGAAACGACAGCAGTAGATCCCCCATGCATTGATAGGGCATTTGGGTCAAGGGTTTGGCCATCATCTTCTGACCGATCAGGTTGTGCGCCTCCCGGTAACGGCCGGCGAAGATCAACTCTTTTACCTGGGGCCATGCCTCGAGCGCATCGGGATTCGCCGGGTCGTACGGTCCACCGGCCCAGAGCGTGTCCTCATTCAACTGGAGCCGTTCTTGCGTGACGCCACCGAAAACCATCGCTCCGAGTCGACCGTTGCCGACAGCCAAGGTTTCGACCCATTGTCGGGCCGGCTGGCGATACCACAGACTGAGCGGTTCTGCAGGGGGCTGTCCGAGGGCGGCGTCGCCCGATGCCATCAATATGACCGCAAGGAATGTGGAGAATGTGCTGTTGATCATAGGAACCTCCAGAATTGATCGCTCACTCCAGAAACGGATCGCCGAAGAATACCCAGGAATAGTCCGCGCGTCCGGAACAGGTGGCAACCAGCGTCAAAAACCGTGTCTGGACGGGGATCGGCACATCCACCTTTTCCATCACCGACCGATCCACAGGATAGTGCAGGCGAAGGCGAACGACGCCGTCCAGGAGAACCCACACGGTGGCCGGGCTGAACGGGACCTGCGGCAAGTCCTTGGGGATGCCGCAAACGGCGGTGAAGCGGGTGATCGACAGATCCGGATTGTCCCGGCGGATCTCATCCAGGTCAAAGGTGATGCCGACATTGGGATGAAGAGTTAAGGCCGGATGGGCGGATGTGCCATAGCGGACCCCCTGGAATCGTACTGTATGGGGCTGCCGAGTGGGGAGGTCGAAAAACTCGCCGCTGTTGGCAGGACCGCCGAAGTAACTTCCCATCGTTCGAGGACATTCCATGAAGATCAAGCCGGTGGAACTGATCACGACCGGGCCCAAGGCCCCGTTGGGCACGAAGACGCCATCGACGCCACGCAACTGCGGTGACGGCCGGAATTCATTCCGTCGGCTCAGCCGAATTGAGGTCGCAGGTCCTTTGAATGTCTGGCCGGTCGCCGCGTCGATGCCCCGGTTGAGCGTACCGGAACCGCGGCCGCTGCCGCCTCCTACGAGATCCGCGAGGTTCAGTCGGCTCGTCGGGACGGAGGGCTGGTCGACTGGCGGCAGGGGATGGAGGAAGAGATCCGTTCGAGCCGTGAGGCCCTCGCGAATCGTCCGTCCGCGGGCGTCAACCGCCGCGGCCTGTCCTTCATTTACCACGATCGATATCTTCTGACCCGACTTGTTCGGATCGAGAGCTACGGTGACATGGCCTTTCAGGACGTGAGCTTCGGTACTCCCGTCGGAACGCACAATCACCCCGAATTCCGTGCCCAGGTCGGTAATGACGGCTGTGCGGGTTCGCACGCGAAATCCTTTCGCCTGCGGCGGGACCATCACAACCAACTTGCCCCCTCTTAAAATCGCCTCGTCGGTGCTCCGAAGATCGATTTGGCAAGGGGCTTCGAGCACAAGGCCCGTTCCGCGGTCCAGAGCTATCTTCGCCGCACCCTCGCGCAGGTCGTAGACGCCTCTGTAAAGGGGATCGCCGGGCTGAGGACGAAACCCTCTCCACTTTGCTTCATATGCGTCGGCGAGCACGCCGATCGCGGGTCCCACCGCCTGGCGGAACCAGTAGAGAGTCGCCCCAAGCAGGACTGCGCACGTAAGGACCGCCGCAATGGCGTAAGAAAGACGTCGTTGTAGGCGAACGGGACGACTCCGACTGACGCCACTCGATATCGCGTGGATCAGATCGGCTTGGGAGAGCTCTCCAGTCACTTGACTGGAACGTCGGATCACCGCGGAAACCAGCAGGCTATCGAGGTAGTAATCCCGCACTCGGGGGTCCTCGCGGATCGCTTTGCCCAGACGCTGCATCTGGTCGGGCTCGATCTGGTTGTCCAGCAGACGCTGGATGAGTTCGTCCAGGTCCGGATAAGGAGGCACACTCATGAAGGATGGCCTCCTTCCGCCAACGTCCTTCGCATGCATCGCAGAAGCACACCATTGATCTGGCCAAGGAGGTGATAGACGTGACGGCGTGACACCTTCAGAAAGGACGCGATTTCCTGAACGGGAATGTTTCGCTCATATCGCATCTTGAGAACCCGCTTGGCCCGCTCATCCAGAAGCGTTTGGCATTTGCGCAGGGCTTCGATCCGAACCGCCAGTTCGTCCTGAATGGTGGACATGGAGTCCAGAAGCGTCTCGAACAAGGAATCTTCGATCAGGACGCGTTTGTCGCGGGCGAGGTTTCGACGGTATTCCAGGATCTGGTATCGCATGATCTGGACACCCCAAGCCGCGAAGTTTGTTCCCGGCTTGAACTGATCAAATTTCCGCCACATCACGGTCATCCCCTCTTGGAACAGGTCGTCCGCGTCATTGACATGGGGTACCAGCGTCAGGATGTAGGCGTAAATCTCCTGCTGGTGCTTGACGAAAAGCTTCAGGAAGTCCAGTGTACGTTTGTCCTGCCCCATAGTGGTCCTTGCTGTTTGCGGTTCCATTGACTTCATATTATTATTACCGATCTGCGTCCCTCCGTGAGAGATGAAAAATCGCCCCGAATCCAGAAAAACCGGGTACAGTCCGATTTTTGATCTCACATCTGGCATTTTGAGACGGTGTTCTATAAAACGGTATAAACCAAGTGCCTACAAGTCTATTTGGAAAGGTTGGAACATCATGAGATGGAGTCTTGTGGCGTGGGCGACAGTGACGATTCTCTGGGGGCAGACCTATGGAGCTCAACCTTCAGCAGAGTCTGCGGACGCAAACGATTGGAAACCCTCATCCCTCAATCAGCCGGGCAGGCAATATCCCCAGGTGACCTCGGATGGTCGGGTTCGCACCAGCATCTCCGCGCCGCAGGCGCAGAAGGTCGAGCTCGACATCGGAGGCAAGAGATACCCCCTGACCAAGGGCGACAACGGCATCTGGACCGGCGGCGAATCGCAACCCCAGGATGAAGGTTTTCACTATTACCAGATTTGGATCGACGGGGCCGCAGTTCCAGACCCCGGCAGCCTCTACTTCTTCGGCGCCGGTCGCTGGGGCAGTGGCGTGGAATGCCCTGCCACGGACCAGGATTTCTACGCTCTCAAGGATGTTCCGCACGGCCAACTGCGGCAGATTCTCTTTCCCTCCAAGAGCACCAACACCTCGCGTCGGGCCTTCGTCTACACGCCGCCCGACTATGACAAGGACCCGACCCAGCGATATCCAGTTCTGTACTTGCAGCACGGCTGGGGTGAGGACGAGACCGGCTGGGGCAATCAGGGCCGAGCCAATCTGATCATGGACAACCTGCTGGCCGAGGGCAAGGCAAGACCCTTCATCATCGTGATGACCTACGGCATGACCAACGAAACGCGGATGGGCGGCCTGAGGGACTTCAAGATCGAGCCGTTCCAGACGGTTCTCGTCGACGAGCTGATCCCCTATATCGATGCCAACTTCCGAACGCTGGCCGATCAGCCCCATCGCGCGATGGCAGGCCTGTCCATGGGTGGAATGGAGACCCGCCAGATCACTCTGAAGAACCTTGACAAATTTTCCCACATCGGACTCTTCAGCGGAGGAAGCATCTCCACAGCCGATGTTGACAATACGCCTGGTTTCAAGGAGAAGGTCAAACTGGTGTTCGTCAGCTACGGCAGCCGCGAACTCGGCGG
>JAGPGT010000152.1:7305-9155 GCA_018055905.1 Phycisphaerae bacterium | reverse complement strand
TTTCCCTCCAACATCGACAGGCTGGCGCGGGCCAAGCCGGTCTATGAGACCCTGTCCGGCTGGGACGAAGATCTCGGCAACGCCACGAGTTTTGCCTCCCTGCCGGTGGCGGCGCAGAGATATGTCCGCCGGATCGAGCAAATCCTCGGAAAACCCGTAGAAATGATCGGCGTCGGGCCCAAACGAAGCCAGACCATCTTGAAGTAGAGAATTCGAAGCGCGATATCAATGACCACAGACGACATGCATGCCAAGTTGGTTAGAACCGCGGCTCGACTGGGGATTCGGCCGGAACAGATCCCCCGCAACATCGCCATCATCATGGACGGCAACGGTCGCTGGGCCCAAGCGAGGAATCGGCCTCGATATGAAGGGCATGGCCAAGGCGCCAAGACCGCCGAGAAAGTGGCGCTATCCTGCGTTGATTATGGTCTGGAGTCTGTAACGCTTTATTCTTTCAGCATGGAGAACTGGAAACGACCGCAGGCCGAAGTCAATGCCCTCATGCATCTGTACGCGGATTACCTCGTGGGGATTCGCCCTAGCCTGATGGAAAACAACGTCCGCCTGCTCCACTTAGGCCGCCTCGAGGGATTGCCTCAGTCGGTTGTCGATGCCTTGATCGGTACGATGGCCCTCACCGAGGGCAATACCGGCATGATGCTGGCGATGGCGCTGAACTACAGCGGCAGGGTAGAAATCACCGATGCCGCCCAGGCAATTGCCAGGGAATGCGTCGAGGGTCGTCTGCGGGTGGCGGATATCGATGAGAAGTGCGTGAGCGCGCACTTGTACACCGCCCGGATGCCTGATCCGGATCTGTTGATCCGCACCGCCAGCGAGATGCGCGTCAGCAATTTCCTGCTGTGGCAGATTTGCTACAGCGAGTTCTATGTGACTGATACGCTCTGGCCGGATTTCAACGAGCAGTCGCTCGACGAGGCGATCCTGGCCTACGCCGGAAGAACCCGTCGTTTCGGCGGGCTGGACCCATGCTCAAACACAGGCTGATATTCGGTTCTTTGATGACCGTTGTGTTCTGCGGTCTGGTTTTGCTCGACGGTTGGCTCGATGGTTCTTTGAGCCTCTCGCCCGAGGACGACAAGCCGATCCAAGCCACTGTCGTTGCTGTGTTGGTCGGGGTTGCGGCCGGTCTGGGAGGGCTGGAACTGGCCAATCTGGCGGCCTCGAAGGGGCTGGTCGTTCTCAATCCCGTTTGTGCCGTCGGGGTGGTCTTGGTTGCTACAGGCTGGTGGGGTGCGCAATTGGTTTCCGTCTCTCCGGGCAGCTATCTCTCCCTGGCGATGGTGTTGGCACTTGCCGGGATGATGCTTTGGCAGCAGATCCGATTTGGCGTCAACGGCGTGTTGGGCAACTGCGGTGTCAGCAGTTTTGCCCTACTGTACCTGGGGCTTCTGGGGGCTTTTCTTCTGGGGATTCGCATCGAGGGCGGCCCCTGGGCGTTCTTGACTTTTATCTTTGTCGTCAAATCTTCCGATATTGGTGCGTACACATGGGGGAGGCTCTTGGGCCGCCATAAACTGGCCCCGCGGGTCAGTCCGGGCAAGACCTGGGAGGGGCTGGCGGGCGCAATGGTGGTCGCGGCCGGGGTGAGCTTGGCATTTGCCTTGGCTTTTGGTATAATGAAGATTTGGGTTGCCCCTGTGTTCGGGGTGGTCATGGCCGTCGTCGGCCAGTTGAGTGATCTGTCGGAGTCTATGCTTAAACGCGACGCGCAGCAGAAGGATTCCTCGAACCGTGTGCCTGGATTTGGTGGTTTGTTGGATGTGATTGATTCGCCGCTCTTTGCGGCGCCTTGTGCGTACCTGTTCTTGACCTTCGCGGTCTAG
>JAGPGT010000152.1:3823-7205 GCA_018055905.1 Phycisphaerae bacterium | reverse complement strand
TAAACGCGACGCGCAGCAGAAGGATTCCTCGAACCGTGTGCCTGGATTTGGTGGTTTGTTGGATGTGATTGATTCGCCGCTCTTTGCGGCGCCTTGTGCGTACCTGTTCTTGACCTTCGCGGTCTAGCGAAAGGGGTTCGCCTCAGCCAGCCGACCGGGCATCACTGGAGCCGGAACGAATTTTGGAAGTCACTGTACAATTGGATCCCAGCAAGCAGCTTGAGCTGTTTGGTCCCGCAGACGGCCATTTGCGTCTGTTGCGCCGTGCTCTGGGCGTCCAAATTACCGCCCGCCAGTCGGACCTGCACATCAGCGGCTCCGAGCCTAACGTCAACCGTGCCACCGAGGTTATCGACCGGATGCAGAAGCATCTGCTCAAGCACAAACGATTGACGCCCGAGGATGTGACCGGATTCGTTGAGCAGGGTCCTCCGGCCGACCGGATCACGAGCCATCAGGCCATCACAGTTTACTCAAACAAAATTGTCGAGCCGTCCACGGAAGGACAGTTGAAATACATCGAGACGATGCTCAACAACGACGTCACGTTTTGCACAGGTCCGGCCGGCACGGGCAAGACGTATCTGGCGGTGGCGGTCGCGGTATCCATGCTCAAGAAACGCCAGATCCGCCGGATTGTCCTGGCCCGGCCTGCGGTCGAGGCCGGCGAAAAGCTAGGATTTCTGCCCGGGGATATCGCGGCCAAGGTCAATCCCTATCTGCGTCCACTGTTCGACGCCATTGAGGACATGATGGACTTCGCCCAGATGCGAAAGTTCATGGAACTGGACATCATCGAAATCATTCCCTTGGCGTTCATGCGGGGGCGGACGTTGAACGAGTCGGCGATCATCTGCGATGAGGCCCAGAACACCTCGGGCCTCCAGATGCTGATGGTCTTGACTCGCCTGGGGCATGGCTCAAAAATGATCATCACCGGCGATATCACGCAGGTGGATTTGGCCGCCAATCAGCCAAGCGGCATGATTGAAGCCATGGAAATCCTCCGTCGGGTGGATGGGATCGGACTGGTGGAACTGAACCAGCGGGATATCGTGCGTCATCGTCTGGTTCAGAACATCGTCGAGGCCTATCGCCTCCGGCAGGAGGCCGTCGCCGGGGCCAAGAAACGCGGGGTTTCATGATGTTCGACCGACGGAAACCGGTTTTTGATTTCGGGGTATGGGTTGATTGGGCCTGTCCGAGAGGCGCGAGGAATGGGGTTCTTTAGCAAGAAGACGAATCCTCGTCGAAATCAGGTCCGCCGGACTATTGGGGCCGAGCGGCCGTTGAAGGCTTCGCTGTATGCGGACGCCGACGTGGCTGTTTCGTTTCTGCTTTGGCTGGTTTTTCTTGGGTTATGCATCGCCGTGTTGTCCTTCGGGATGGTTCAAGAGGGACGCTACCTCGCGTTGGCGGCCTTGGCTGTGCTGACTTTCTTCATGGCTGTGGGCGCGGCCTTTTATGTCGGTCATTACCAACCGCGTCTGCTTCGAAACCACAGCCGGGCGCTGGGGTTGGTCCTATTGTTTCCCTTTCTTTTGGCGATCGCCAAACTCAGTTCGTTGTCTAGCAATGATCCGCTCTGGGAACCCAGTTGGGGGACGGGAACCGCTGTGCTGGCGGCGATCGTCCTGGTGATTGCCTATGACCAGCGATTCGCGATCGGGATGAGCGCCCTGTACTGTGTGCTGGCTACTCTGGCGGTCGGCCTCCGGATCGACCAGGGTTTCCAATTGCAGGGGATCGGCCTTTTTCTGACGATGTTCACGGGCGCCGCCACCTGCTGTTTCACGCTCAAAGAGATCCGCACGAGGATGAAACTGCTGGAGGTCAGCGCGTTGGCGACGGCGGTGGTGTTTGTCACCGCCTCGTCCGTGGTGTACCTGAATTTCATGGGCGAACCTCCTCGCACCGCTGCGGTTCTCCAGGCGGCCGGGTACCACGCATGCACCACGTTTGTGGCGGGCTTGCTGGTCCAGGCTTTGCTACCGCTGATCGAGCGGGTGTTCCGCATCGCCACGAGCATGACCTTGCTGGACTATTCCGACGCGAATCAGCCGTTGCTCAGGAAGCTGGCGATGGAGGCGCCGGGCACGTTCAGCCACAGCCTGTTGATTGGCTCGATCGCCGAAGCGGCCGCTGAGGCGATTGGTTGTAACGGCCTGCTGTGCCGGGTCGGGGCTTACTATCACGACATCGGAAAGATCAACAAGCCCAAGTACTTCGCGGAGAACGAGATGGGCTCGGTCAGCAAGCACAAGGAGCTTTCGCCGGCGATGAGCCAGTTGATCATCGTGGGCCATGTGAAGGATGGCGTCGAGATGGCCAAGGAGTTCGGTCTGCCCAACGTTTTGCGGCAATTCATCGAAAGTCATCACGGCACGACCTTGGTCGAGCCATTCTATCACGAGGCCAAACGCAAGTACGAGGACCAGGGACCCGGCAAGCCCATCGAGACCCCCCCTAGCGAGAGCGAGTTCCGTTATGCGGGTCCCAAACCCAAAAACAAAGAAGGGGCGATCCTCATGTTGGCCGACGCGGTGGAAGGAGCGGTGCGGTCTCTGTCCGACGTGACTTTGGCCAAGGTCGAGGCGGTCGTCCATAACATCGCCATGCGACGGCTCCAGGACGGCCAGTTCGACGACTGCGATCTGACACTACGGGAACTCAGCCAGATCGAGGCGAGCCTTGCGAAGTCGTTGGCCGCCCACTATCACGGTCGGATTGCCTATCCCACCGCGCCGGACGCGCCGGTCGTACGTCCCGAACGCTCATCCAAACCGGGCGTCCCCAAGATGGTTGAGACATGATCACCGTTCGCATTACAAAACACTACCGCACGGTCTCTGTCGACACGGCCCGCCTTCGCGCCCTGGTCAAAGCGGTTTGCCGGCGGTTCGAGGTCCGTGAGGCGGTGGTCAGTATCGGCATCGTCAACGATGTGGAGATGGCCGAGTTCAACATGCGGTTTCTCCGGCACGAGGGGACCACGGACTGCATGAGTTTCGACCTGTCGGATAACCGGGAGGAAGCAAAGCTTTTTGATCTGATCGTCAACGTGGAACGGGCCGCACGCGAGGCGGCCCGGCGGGGCCACAGTGTCGACGCGGAGCTGGCTCTTTATGTGACGCACGGATTGCTTCATAATCTGGGATTCGACGACGCCACACCGGCCCAGGCCGGAAAGATGCACCGGATGGAAGACGAGATTCTCCAGCATCAGGGGTATGGGGTGGTGTATAATACCGACACCCGGGCGCGGTGAGTTCCCGCCCCGGTATTTAAGAGCTTCATGGAAAGGTTTGGGCAGGTGAGCTTCATCGGTTGGGCTGTGTTGTTGATCTGCCTTTTCGTTGGAGCGACATCGTTCTTCTCGGTC
>JAGPGT010000152.1:0-3723 GCA_018055905.1 Phycisphaerae bacterium | reverse complement strand
CCGGGCGCGGTGAGTTCCCGCCCCGGTATTTAAGAGCTTCATGGAAAGGTTTGGGCAGGTGAGCTTCATCGGTTGGGCTGTGTTGTTGATCTGCCTTTTCGTTGGAGCGACATCGTTCTTCTCGGTCAACGCCAACGCGCTGCGGGTGTTTTCCCGCCTGAAGCTGCAGGAGGCGTTCCGGACGGCCGCCGGCGAGGAACGCCCCGAGATGGTCGAGCAGGTGACAAAGAACGCGGATCGATTGATCTTGGCCTGCGCGTTTTACCGGCTGCTCTTTAACATCGGGGCGCTGTTTCTGATGGTGGCGCTGATGGGCGAACTGCACGCGGAGTTGACCCTGGGCGCCTACGCGGTCGCCTTCGTCCTCTCGCTGGCCATCTTTTCGGTCTTCAGTCTGGCGATTCCCTATGCGTGGGCGAAGTACGCCGGGGAGAAGCTCATCAGTCGGACTTACTGGGTTCTTGTCGCCTTTGCGGCGATCGCTTCTCCGATCCTCCATGTGCTACAGCTCTATGACGGCTTCGTTCGCCGTCTGGCCGGCGTTCCGGTTGCGACGCCCGAGGCCGAGCAGGAGGAACTGCAGGAAGAGTTTCTGGAAGAGCTCGAACACCATCGGATGGAGGGGGCGGTTGACGAGGAGGAACAGGAGATGATCGAGAACGTTCTGGAATTGAGCGAACGGACGGCCGCAGAGATTATGACGCCTCGGACGGATCTGGTCGCCGTCGATGTCCACGCCGACCTGCCGACCGTGCTCAATGCGATTCAGAAAATGGGGCATTCCCGGATTCCGGTCTACGAAGGGACGATCGACAACATCGTCGGGCTGATCTACGCCAAGGATCTGCTGGAGGAGATCGGAAAGGATCCCGAGCAATTCAACCTACGGGAGCGAATCCGTGAGGCGTACTTCGTTCCGGAGACCAAACCCTTGCGGGCTCTGTTGCACGAATTCCAGAACCAGAAGCTGCATCTGGCGGTCGTTCTCGACGAATACGGCGGAACGGCCGGCATCGTCACACTCGAGGATATCATCGAGGAATTGGTGGGCGAGATCGCCGACGAGTACGAGGAGCTTCCGCCGGAATCGATCAAGCAGATCGATGAGCAGACGATCGAGGTGGATGCAAGAACCTATGTCGAGGACCTCAACGACAAATACGAACTGGACCTGCCGGAGGATGAGGACTACGACACGGTGGGCGGTTTCGTCTTTTCGCGCCTGGGCTACGTGCCAAAGGCGGGGGAGGACTTCGATTACGAGAACCTCAAGTTCACAATCGCCTCGGCCGAACCCCGACGCGTCAAGCGGGTCAGGATCCAGAAGGTCACGAAATAGGAGCGAAGGGGGATGGAAGGTTGTTGACGGTTGCTTGTGGAGGTCCTCCGACAACTTTCTCTATCTCGCCCCTCGGCAATCCCGCTTCAATCGTCGAGTTCCCTTCAGGAGCGCAAACCATGTTGAGCAAAGACCTCGCGGTCTGCATCCGGACGGTGGATTATTCCGAAACCTCCCAGATTCTTACCCTGTTTGGACGGCTTTCCGGCAAGATTCGCGCGATTGCCAAGGGATCGAAGCGAGTCAAGTCCGCTTTCGAGGGTCCGATTGAGGTCTTGTCTTGCGGACAGATCATGTATTCGCCCGCGTCTGGGGGCAGACTGGCGACCCTCACGGAGTTTCAACCGGATCCGACGCGGGGGGGAATCCGTCGTTGCCTGTTTGCGTTGAACTGTGCTTTGTTTGCGGCCGAACTGGTGGATCTGCTTACCGACGAATACGATCCACACCCCGACCTTTTCGACCATTTCACGGAGTTTCTTCAGGATATCGACGAAGGCCGGGTGGAGGCCACGCGTCGGGACATCTTGATCCGCCTGATCTTGTTCCAGTTGGTTTTGTTATACGAGGCAGGGTTCCGGCCGATTCTGGGTTCGTGCGCCAACTGCAGGAGACCCTTCGGGCCCGACTGGACCGAAACCTACTTCTGCCATCCCGCCAACGGGATGATTTGTCGGGACTGCGAGATGAACTTTTCGGACAAGATTCGCCTAAGCGTAAAAGCGGCAAGGTACTTGACGGAAGTCAGACAAATTGTTAATGCTGACGAACAGACACTCGATGAGATCGAGAGGGTCCTGATTCGCCACCTGACTGGGATTCTGGGGTACAGACTGATGATGGCCGACTATATACAGGGGTCCGGCGTGCCTCGCGACGCGGATTTCGAAAGGGGTTGAAATGGCAGTGGCGGGGAGAACCTCTGTGGCACCGATCCGCCAGCCGCGATTGAGGCCGCTGCCTCAGGAGCAGGTCGGTCCGCTGGCGTTGCGCGATCGCGTCTGGATCGCGGTTCAGGACTGGGCCCATGATGTCTGGGCCTGCAAACGCATGCTCGCTATCGCGGCGGTTTTCACCTTCGTCGGTCTGGCGGTGGACTACTATTGCGGTTCCTACGTTACGGTCACGCCTGGCGCCAAGGTGCCCGATCTGATCCTCGACAAGATCCCGGCCGTCGACCTGAGTTTTTTGTTCGTCTACGGCTACATGGTCCTGCTGATGGTTCTGTTTCTCTACCCGGCGTTTTTCCGCGTGCGGATGTTGCACGTGGTGGCAATTCAGTTTAGCCTGCTTCTGATGTTGCGGTCGGTGTTCATGATCTTCACGCACCTGGAGACCCCGGCAGGTTCGGTGGCGGTGGGCTTCCCGTGGTTTTTTGAGAATCTGTATTTCGAGAACGACATGTTCTTCTCGGGTCACACCGCCATGCCGTTCATCGGGTTTTATGTGTTCCGTCGCAGCCGCCTGAGATTCTTTTTTCTCTTCGGCGCCATCGTGATGGGGATTGTCGTTCTGGCGATGCACTTGCACTACAGCATCGACGTTTTTGCTGCGTTCTTTATGACCTACTGCTCGTACAAGATGGGCCAGCGGCTCTTGCGAAAGCTCGACCCAACGCATCTTGTCTGACGGGGCGGTCACAGCCTACACTTCCGCCGCCGGAAGTTCGTCAAACAACTCCGGTTGCTCCCCCGGACCGGGGAGAGTCTTGGAGGGCTTGAGGCCCAGGTGCTCGCAGGCCTTGGTCGTAATCTCTCGGCCTCGTTTGGTCCGGCGCAGGAAGCCGATCTGAAGCAGGTAGGGCTCGACCACATCCTCCAAAGTGTCGCGTTCCTCGCCCAGTGTCGCGGCGATCGCCTCGATACCGGCTGGTCCGCCGTCATAGACGTTCACCAAGGCTTTGAGAAACGACCGATCGAGTTCGTCCAGGCCCAAGGTGTCGATCTGCTCCATCTGGAGGGCGTTGTCAACGATCCTGGCGCTCAGTGTGCCTGTCCCTTTTACCTGGGCGTAATCGCGGACGCGTTTGAGCAGGCGGTTGGCGATTCGCGGCGTGCCTCGAGATCGGGCTGCGATTCGTTCGAGCGTGCCTTCCTCACAGATCAACTTGAGCAGTTGTGCCGAGCGGCCCAGGATCTCCGTCAACTCGCTGACGGAATAGAAATCCATGTGGTAGAGCATTCCGAACCGGCTGCGCAGGGGAGCGCTGAGCAGGCCCGCCCGGGTTGTGGCGCCGATGAGGGTGAAGTGCTTAAGCGGAAAGTTGATCGTTTTGGCATGTAGCCCGCTGTCGACTGTGTAATCCACGCGGAAATCTTCCATCGCCGGATAGATGAACTCCTCGACCGGTGTGCTGAGTCGGTGGATTTCGTCGATGAAGAGCA
>JAGPGT010000151.1 GCA_018055905.1 Phycisphaerae bacterium | reverse complement strand
TCTGCGACCAAATCGGCGCAGCAAACAGGCCCATCGCCACAAACACCGCGATCGACCTGTTCACGAGCATCTGTTTCTCCTTAAACTCGCAGAAAGCCATGTCTTAGCATATGTCGGGCGGCGCCGTCGGCCGCTTTAAGGCATTATCGACACATACCCCCAGCCCATACTAGGTTAGACATCGACGGGTC
Source organism: Phycisphaerae bacterium (assembly GCA_018055905.1). GTDB lineage: Bacteria > Planctomycetota > Phycisphaerae > Sedimentisphaerales > Anaerobacaceae > PLanc-01. Next base: position 9,258 of record JAGPGT010000151.1, on the reverse strand, counting down.
CGATAAGTTCCCAGCTCAAGAAGATCGGCCGCCCCCCCTGTCGCGCGAGCCAATCGGCGATGTTCCGATGCTCCTGCTCTTCCATGCGGCGGCGTTTGTCCAGGAATCGCTGGTACTTAGCCTTGTCGGCGTCGTTCCACGCGTTCGCCTCCTCGTAGTCGGCGCAGAACGGCACCTGGAGATCGATCCAGCAGGCGAGCTTCTCCAGATCGTCAGCCGTCAGGCGGACGCCGTAATGGTCCTGGGCCAATTCGGTCAGCAGATTGCTGCGAACCGCCCCGGCGGCGCGTGGCGCCATCATCGGCGGTTCCGACTGCGCGCTGATCCAGTTCACCACCGAATCGCTCGTGCCTGCCAGATAGTCGTGTCCCTCCAGTTTGTCCACGGTCGCTCGCGTCAGCGCCAGATAACTTGCGGTCCACTGCCGTTTCGCCAGGCTCTCGACCGCCGGAGTCCCGAGCAGGCTGAAGGCGGGCTTGATCTGCACGTCGATGGAGTTCGCAGAAGCAGACCTGGCATGACTGTCGGCTTTGAGAATGACCAGGGAGGCTGCATGACCGAGTCGCTCGCGCCATTTGTCCGTATTGTTGTGGCAAGCGACGCAGCTTCGGTCCAGAATGGGCTGGATCTCGCGAGCAACGTGAAGAAGGCAGAACCATCCGGGTGGACCGTTGCTTCGCCCAGAACGACCTTCGCATCCCAACTCCCGTTGCCAATCGAGATCGGTGTGCAGACCAGCGCGTCGCCGGCGGGCCCTCGGTTGTAGCTCCAGCCGACACCTGCGGCCCGGTACTCCAGAGCGATGACGCGGAGCTTTTTGATCGAGCCGCGAGGGATGCCTTCCAAGCCGGGACCGAAGTAAATGTCCTGGAGAAAACAGGTGCCGGTGATCTGTCGATAGTCCACCTGGCTCGGCCGGACCGGCGGCCTAGGCCGTGCCGCCAGCGGCACCGGCTGATTGCAGCAGAGGTCGGGATCAGCCGCCAGCAGTTCCCGTCGGCCGTCCGCGGCGACCCCGTAGATCTTGAACAGAGCCGGCGAACGAGCCCAACCCAGGGGCGCGATCGTCGCCACGAACTCCGATTCTGAGAGCGGATAGGGATACTGGTACAGATCCCCGTCCTGGCCCCAGTAATCGATGCGTTCGGCGAGCGTCTCGCGAATCGGCGCGATCAGTTGCGTGCCGGAGTTCTCCTGGCGTCCCTTCGTCACGTCCACAATCCCCAGCTTGCCGACCTGAAGCGTGTGGTGGCCGGAGAAGGTCGCGACGACTTTCTGCGTGCCGGGGATGCCGCGGGCGTGTAGCAGCGAGGTCGGGAACCAGGAGTTGTTGCCATAGAATTCGGCTTGGTTCGTGCCGTCGGTGTTCATCTGGAAAAGGCCCTGGACAAAGAGCTGCCCGCGATCGCTGTACTCCCAGCGGGTATAGATCACCCGACCATCGGGCATCACCGTCGGAAAATTATCGTGGACCTGGTCGAAAGTGAGCCTTCGCAGATACCGGCCCCACCGGTCGCACGTATACAGGTTGCTGACTTCGGTCCACCAACAGTCGACCGTCTGCACGCATCGCGTCGAGTTAAAAACAATGTCGTCGTTGGGCAAATAGACACCCTCGTAGTCTGCAAAGCCCAAGCCGTGAGTAATCTGTCTCACCGAACCATCGGCGACCGCCATCTCATACAGATGGTAGTCGTCCTCGCGATCGGACTTCTTCCACGAGAACAGGATGTGCCGTCCGTCCCAGGAAACATCGGGGTCGCGAATCACACCGTCACGGTCTTTGAGGAGCGTGTGGACCTGCCCGGTATCGAGATCCAGACGGCACAGGGCCGCGCCCGGCCAGAAATGCCGTTCATCCTGGGCGTCGGACTGCCCTTCCGTGTAGGCGTAATGAGAGCCGCCCATTGTGTAGTGCTTCGTAAAGATCCATTGGGGGTACTGCCGCCGGAAATTCCGCAGTCGGGTCTCCCGGCGAGATTCGCACGCACGCACATAAAAGTCGAGCCATTGCTGCGGCTCAACAGACGACGCCTGGGCCGCGAGCCGGTCGAACTCGACCTGCAGATCCCGACCGGCCGGACCAATTTCCTGAATCGCCTTCTTCGTGGCGTCCTGCACTAACCCAGGCATCGCAGACCCCAACAGCAGAGAGCTGAAATCCGCCCCGAGATCCTGCAAGCACCAGTCCCCGTACGTCGGGAACTCCCGTTCGGTCCAATCGAAAAACTCTTCGACCATGGCCTTGCGAACTTCTTCATTCGGGTCCGAAGCGATCCTCGCCCGCGTTTGGAGCAAAGCCGTCTTCCATCTCTCGGCGTATTCGGCGTTGACTTTTAGCCGGGATCGAACCGACAGCCAGATTGAATGCCAGCAGAGCCCCCATCCACCGGCACCGGGAGAAGACGAAATGCCCAAAATCCCGTCTGCACCTGACGTCTTGTCCAGCGATTGCCATCCGCTTCTCCTGCACGCACCTTCACATGGATTCCGAGGGAAACCGCCCTCTTGCCCAACATAAACGATCGGGGCGGGCTTGGGAAACGCATCGCACGAAGAAACCACGGGATGAAATGTCCCCGGCCGGTTACTGAACTCGGGGGCAACCGAAGGCGTGACACTTTTCGCGGAAGCACGCGTAGATGTATACGATCAATTCGCAGCGATCCTGAACACCAAAACGGGCGAACAGTCGACACAAATGCGTACGCACAGTGGGTACCGACATGTTCAGTTCGCGTGCGATCTGCTTGTCCGAATGACCGTGAAGTAGCTGCTCGACCACATCCGCCTGTCGAGGGGGCAACGAGAGTTCCCGTTTCAGTTCGCTCCATTCCTGCTGCGAGAACACTCTTTTCTCCAGGGCGATTTCCATGCCTTTGCCCTCCAAGAGCAAGTCAGGTACATAACCCTACCGGACGACCTGAACCGCTGGACAACCTTACGAGGCTCACCGGTTCCCTCCGTCCCGAAAAAGCCCCACCGCCACAATTTCATTGGCCTTTCTATAGTCCTGCGGAAATCGTGCGCCAACTAAGGAAAATACCTAATTGTGAAAAAATCTCCACAACAACACAGGTATTTCCTCGGTGTGACGCACGCTTACGAATGGCAAACATATGAATCCACACCCTAAATCATTCTACACACTGGCGTCGGCAAACCACTTCGTATACGATCCTGCTCGCGGTCAGGCCACAGATGGCAGCGTACACACGGAATTCAAAGCACCGGCCGTTTGAGCCACCCCTGAACGTGGAGGTCACTATGCAGGCGATTCGCGATTTCTTCAAGAACGACAGGTTCGCACAACACAGCGGAATCGAACTCCTGGAAATCGGTGAGGGCTACGCCAGGGCTCAGATGCCCATCCGCGATTGCCACCGCAATGGCGTCAACCTCGTCCACGGCGGCGCCATCTTCACCCTGGCGGACCTGGTTTTCGCGGTCGCCTCGAACTCCCACGGCACCGTCGCGGTCGCCATCAACGCCAGCATCTGGTTTGTCAAGGCCGCCAAGGACGGCGTCCTCTACGCCGAGGCGAAGGAGGTCTCCCGAAACCCCAAGCTCGCGGTCTATTCGATCGAAGTCACCGACGACGCGGGCGAACTGGTGGCCAAATTTGAAGGCATGGTATACCGCAAGAAAGACCCCATCACACCGCAGACGTGAAGACGCCCAGGTTCGAGACTCGATATTCGAAACGAATGCAACGCACAAAACCCAAATGACCCCAACGCGAGCGAGGACCCGCCGATGCCGCCAGCGAGAAAAAGGGCCGGGGTCTCGATCCCGCAGGACCCAGACCCCGGCCAAACGTGCTTACGACAGACAACCTATTCGGTCGCCGCTCACGGCTGAGCCGGCGCGGCCTTGACCGTACGGATGTCGTCGACGAAAATGCGGCCCTTGCCGTCCGGGGCAGGAGCCTTGCGGTTGCCGACGCCCACCACCAGCGTCTGGACCTTGGTCATGTTCACGCCGACGAAGCTCGCCAGCGGGATTTTCACCTCTGTCCAGTTGGCCGCAGTCACGGCGGTCCCGTTAGTCACGGTCGCCTGCTTGCCCGCGCTGTCCCGGACCGTCACATAAAAGTCCTGCGGACTATTCTGACGGGAGGCATTGATGGCCGCGCCCTGCCAAACGCCGCTGACGCCGCCGGAAGTCGAGATGTTGTCGAACTCAAAAGTCCGATTCTCGCCGGAGGCGTGCGAAGTCACGCAAAGACCGATGTACACAGGGGCCTGCATCGTGATCGCAGTGGTGCCCATCTGCGTCCAGGTCTTTCCGTCGGCCGAGACATACCCGGTGAGGGTGTCGCCGATTCGTTCCATCTTGACCCAGTAGGGAGCGGTGATGACCGTCCCGCTGTCCACATTGGACGAGGAACCGTCGGTGGCCGCGCGGTACTGGAAGCTGGCGCCGTTACCGGCGGCTCCGTCCGTGTTGGCGGTCAGGATCATCATGGCGTGGGTGGAACCTCCATCGAGGCTGTCGCGGACCATCACGCCACCTTTGGCCCACGTGTTGGAGCCGGGCCCGATGCTGACCACGCGAGCCACGATCGCCCCGTCGCCGTCGAGGGTCTTGTAAGCATAGGTGAACTCATCGCTGTTGTTCCAGATATCGGCGCCGGCGCCGGTCAGACTCATCTTGCCGCCGGTCTCGACGACAGCGACCTGGCCTACGCTGGGGTACCCGCGAACCCACAGACTCAGGGTATCCATGCCCTCAACCGTCCAATTCTGGACGGGCGAAAACTCGCGGACCGCCTCGCTGTAGTATGGGGCGACACTGTTGTCGTAATCCATCGGCATCGACTGGGTACCACCGTGGACGATGGTCGTTTCGCCAAACGTACCGTTGGCGGCTTCCATATAGCCGACCGTCGAGCCGCTCAGTCCGTCGGTCAGTCCGTCGATCCACGCTTCGTAGATCCTGTTGCCCTCGGCGTCCGTGTAGTTCTCGAAATCCTCGACAACCATGAACCCGGCGGTGGTAAAGCTCCAGACCCTGCCGACCCACGGGCTTTCGGGCTCGGCGGGATTAACCTCATCGACGCGCCAGTAGTAGGTCGTGTTCCATTCGAGGGCGCCTGGAACGAAGATCGGATCCGCCTGGCGGCCCTTGAACAGAGGGCTGCTCGTGTCCGCGGCAGCCACTGCGGCCGCGTCGTCGCCAAAGTAGATCTCGTGTTCCACGGCCTTCTCCCCGGACACCCAGCTCAGCGTGGGTTCCTGCGGAACATCCACGGCCTTGTCGGCCGGGCTCGGCGTGAACGCCGTCAGAGGAGACAAGCCGAAGCTGTCGACGTAAACGCCGCTGATGACCTGACGTTCTGTGATGCTGCCGCCCTGCCAGGCGACCGCGATGTTGTCGCCGCCGGTGCCTTCCTTGCCCAGGGCCTGGATATAGTACTTCTGACCGGCCTGCAGGCTGATGGGAGCGGACTTCTGATTCGTTTCCTTTTCCCACTCGCGGGAATTGGTCCAGGAGGTGACGCGCGCGATTCGAACCGCCTTGGCCGGATCGGTGTCCGTGCTCAGCCACAGTTCCTGGGCGTCGTCCCCTGCGATCCAGAACGTGTACTCCGCCGTGACCGGAGGCTTGAGCCAGCCGTACATCCGAGTGCCGTAGTTGTCGGCCCAATCCACGGGACCTTCGAACAGATCACGCATCTCGACGCCCGTTGGATGGTTCGGATAGTTCGCGTTGTTGGTCAGGTCCGTGATGGCGGTGCCGGTGATGCCGGTCCACCACTGGCGAACGATCTTGTTCGCGATGCCGGCCTCGGTATTGAAACTCCAGACAGGGCCCTTCACGACCGAGCCGTCCGCAGCGATCTCGTCGATTCGCCAGTAGTAGGTGGTGGAAACGCGAAGCATGCCAGGGGTGAAGGATGGCTGCGAGACCTTGCCTTTGTCTGTTTGGGCGTCGCCGACGTCCACTGCGTGAAATGAGGTTCCGAAATAGATCTGATGTTGGACCGCGCCCTCCCCGACGGACCAATTCAGCGTGACGTGCGGCGACACGTTCTCGGCATTGTCGGCCGGGTTGGGATGATACGCTGTGATCGGCATGGCCATGGCAGTCCACACATCACCCGTGTAGACCGTGCCGGCCTCGTCGATCTCGTCGACGCGCCAGTAATACTGTACACCCGATTCCATGTTACCGTTCAGGTGATAGTACATGGCATAGGTCTGACGAACGCCGTGAAGATCGGCTTCGGTCAGTTCGGGAGTTGTTCCAAAGTAAACATTGTGGAGCACCGCGGTCTCGCCGGGGGTCCACGTGAACAACGGCGTGATCACCGCCAAGGATCCGCTGGGGGGATTCGGATTATAGGCCTTGAGGCGAAGCGGATGGTCGGTGACCTCGCCCGTGTGGCTCACATTGTCGAAGGTGAACGTCCGCATCTCGCCAGCCGCGTGCGAGGTCACGCACAGACCGATATATACCGGATCGGCCATAGCGATCGTTTGTGTCGTGCCCACCTGCGTCCAGTTCTGGCCATCGGCGGATTGGAACGCGGAGAATTGGTCTGCAGCTCGCTCCACTCGGACCCAGTAGGGGGCCGTCACAACGGCGACGCTGCTGGCGCTGACCGACGTCCCGGAGGCAGCAGGGCGCCACTGGAATGCGGCACCATTACCGGCGGCTCCGTCGCTGTTGGCTGTCAGAACCATCATCGCATGAGCCGAACCGGCGGTCTTTTCATCGCGGATCATGACACCGCCTTTGGCCCACGTGTTCGTACCAGTACCTTTGCTGACAACGCGGGCCGTGATCGATCCGTCTCCGGAGAGTTCCTTGTACATGAAGTGGAAGGCGTCGGCCGTGCCCCAAATGTCGGCCCCATTGCCGGTAACTTCAAAGGTGTTCGCCTTCGGTTCGGCTTTGCCCGCCATGGCGGCGCCGATCGTCTCGGTCCACCACCCTTTGGGAAGCGTCTGGCCCCACGTGCTACCAACAGAGCTGAGAATCCAAACCCATGACAAAACTATTGCTGCTTTGCGAAACATGATACTCCTTCCGATACTGCTACATTGCGTCACCACTGTCCCGGCACATGCCGGAACGCATGCCGCCCCTTCGCAACGACAAGACTTTCACCTGTGCGTGCGAATCCTGACGGCAGCCAGGACCCTTCTCACCTCCGAATGCGTTGGCAGACCCCCAACGCAGTTCGCCAATGACTTTTGAAAACCTCCTTTCCGCAAGGATGGAGTGACCATCCTGGATCACACAGAGTCGGTCCCCACGTCAATGAAGAAACACGATTCTAACCGCAGGCAATACTCACGACTCTCTCATGATCCCTCTCTCCAACAAGAAAACCCTACCCCGCCAGGCGCCGCTCCCAACGAAGCATACTACGTGACATTACATTATTCATTATACAGAGTCCGTTCTCTTTCTGCAAGAATTCAAAAAAGTATTTTCCCGGCGACAGTGGTCACGACAGAATGGAAGGACACGCGTAATTCAAAAAGAAACGCACCTGTCATCGAAACACGATGGCGGGTGCGTAACCGATGGAGGTGTCGAGTATCCGTACAAAACGGTTACGGTAAAGCCGACTTGATCTCCTCAAGGGATGTCCCCAACGTGGCCCTGGCGATCGCGTCGAGTTGCGCTTCGGGACCACAGAAATGGAACGTCCGATGGATGTGAACGATGCTGCCGCCCGGAGGCAGAGCGGCCGCCGGCGACGAAGTCTCCAACTCATAGAACGGCCCCATGGGCTTGGCCCCCGGCGAGGCGGGGCCATCGTTATAGGAGTTGATCACGTCGCCTCGGAATGGTTCCTCTTGAAGCTGCCACATCGAATTGACGTAGTCCTCCGCATTGACGGGCTTGTTGTACTGCACGATTGTCAGCACTTTGTTGAGGGCGTCATAGCTGCCCGCGACGCTGTTGGCCCGCTTCGGCGTCAATCCGATCTTGCTTCGGTACTGACCGTCGGCACGGAAGAACATCACGCCTTCTTTGACGACGAGTCGATCTTCCGGCACCTTCCCGAAATACGTGTCGTTGACCACCGGACCCAACTCGCTTTCGGCCCCGGTCTGGTAGGGGATGACGACGGTCGTCTCGGGCGACGGATTGAACATGCCCAGGATCCAGATGGACAGCAGACCTGTGTCCTTCGTCCAAGGCTTCAAACCGGTGTTGACGACCTTGTTGTTCGATTCGAAGGCCACCATGTTTACGTCCGGACCCGCGGTCGTGCCCAGCAAGCCCAAAGCCATATTTCGGTCCAGTACTCGAACGGTTCGAGTCACCCGCAGGTCGAACTCCGTTCCCGAATAGTTCGTCAGCTTCATTGTCTTTTCGAGGACCGCAGAACGCGATGTCTTGGCCGCCAGCGTCCAAGGCTCGGTATCGATCGCCGCCGGGGTGAACCAGTGTTCTAGATCGAATGGAACACCCTTGGCGAAGAAGATGGAAAATTGGCCGCCCTCAGGCCCAAGCCAGAAGCGGTCTTCGCCGCCGAAAGGATTCATGTGCTTGACGAATTCCCCGGAAGCGATCAATTCGCGATTGATCCAACCGAAGCTCAGCCCGTCTGGTCCGGTGGCCGAGCTGGTCATCACCCGCCCCTGCATCTTGGGCAACACGACGACCTGTCCCTGGCCGGAGCGGTCCTTCAGAATCACCACATCCGTGTACGCCTGCAGGAACGCGACGTCGTCTCGAAAACCGTTCCCCCGGCTCTTAGCGGCCCCTTTGGCCCCTCCCCTAGACCCGGGATTGGATTTGCCTGTTACGCATCCGGCGACCACAAACGTCACCAACAGCAATGCCATTGTCCTGAGATTCATGTTCAGCCTCCCTTGTGCCATGACTGCCGATCTCTCTGTCGTCTGAACCAACATCCAATGTTGTGACGAAATGCCGACGCTAAGAGAGTAGCTCATCCCCCTCGGATTGGCAAGTCCCGGATCGCCGGCCCTCTGGGTGCGGATGTTTTGGGGACCTCCGACTTTCGCGTGTCGCAGTATCCGGTTTGAAGACCTTTTTCCTTGACCGGCGAATGTCGATCCGCTCTAATCAGGGGCTATTCGTGGCATCCGTACGGCGTTCGCAACGCCCCGGGCGCCGTTGTGGGATGGTTCGGAGGACAGGGGATCGCGGCCGCGGGCCGGGCCCCCAAGGTCCTCGACGAAGACAACAGGTGACAACTGTGGATGAGAAACGCGTACGAGTGGGTGTGGTCGGGTTCGGCACCGTCGGCGCCGGCGTCGCCAAATT
>JAGPGT010000150.1 GCA_018055905.1 Phycisphaerae bacterium | reverse complement strand
CTCAGCCGGATTGCTTCCACATCCAGGGGGCGGCGGTGACGAACCAGACGATGGTCGCCGCCAGCATGACCCATTTGACTGTGGGCAACTCCATCCGTCCGGCCAGGAACAGGATCGAGGGCAGCATCAGAGCGACCAGCGAGAGCAACGAAACGATCACGAGGATGGTAGTAGTGCGCATGGGATGCCTCCTATGCCTGCGTCGCGTTCGAGTTGATCTGCTGACGCGCTGCGACGGGGATGCCTTGTTTCTGGTAGATCCGACTCAGAACGATGTAGATGATAGATGCGATGAACCAGCCGGGCAGGGCGACGAAGTACAGCGTCCAACTGCCCACGATGAAGACGATACCCAGGCAGACGGCCAACGTTCCGAGCCAGGCCGCCCCGGCGGCCCAATTGAAATGCCGGCCGCTCACTTGGGCGTACGAGCCGCGAAGGCCCAGCTTGGGGATCACCCAGAAGTCCATGAAGACCACCGCACCCATCGGCATGAGGACCAGACCGTAGAGGGCGACGAAGCCCAGCAGCTTCATCGCCAGGGCGGGGAACATCGCGGCGACGGTGGCGATCGCGCCGGTGATCAGCGTCACGCGGAACCGCGAGTACTTCGGGACGACCGCCTGGAAGGCCAGGCCCGCGCGGTAGATGGTTGGATTGGCGGTGGTCCAGCCTGCGATGATGACGCAGATCAGGCCCGCCAGTCCGGCGGCCTGATAGGCGAGCGGACCGGGCAGCACGCTGGTGTTGCTCGGGTCCTGGTGTATCTGGAAGGCGTAGAGGATCGAGGCCGCCAGCCAGGCGAGGAAGTGGCCGAGGAACATGCCGGTACCGCTGGCGATGCCGTACCAGGACTTCTTGGCGAATCGCAGGACTGACAGGTCCGACATACCGACGTGCATCGCCATATTGCAGAACCAGGCGAAGAACGTCACATGCCAGAACGTGAACTTGACCTGTCCGGGCAGGGGGTCTCCGCCTTTCCAGATGCTTGTTTGCGCCAGCGTCCAGACGTCGGCGAGGCCTGTGACTTTGGTGCCGGTGGCGTCAATGAACTGACGCAGGCCCACGAGACCGAACGCGATGAAGATCAGCACCATCCAGGGCGCTGCGACGTTGGCGACCTTGGACACGACCTGGTAGCCATAGGCCGCGACGACCGAGATCATCGTGCCGCAAGCCAGCACGGCGAGCACCCACCCGAGGCTGTTGGGATAGAAGTCGTTCAGTTCGGGCATGGGGAACTTGAACCAGACGCCCAGCGCGGTGGCCGAGACGGTGACCATGGCGCCGGCCAGGAAGCAGAACATCACACCGTTGGCGAGGTTGTAGAGCGTCACGAGCTGGCGGCCGCAGATCTTCTCGAGTTGGTAGTAGAGCGTCAGTCTCGCCCGCGTGGCGATCGGGGCGCACAGGAAGACCCAGCTCAGCACGGCCAGGACATTGCCTGCGATCAGGCCGACGACGACGTCGAACGCGCTGACGCCTGCGGCCACGAACAACGGGCCGATCATCAGCTCGGTTCCGGCCGTATGCTCGCCGGCGTACATGCCGATAAAGCTCTTGAAACCAAGCAGTTTGCTTTGCGGCACGGGCTCTCGCTCGAATTCACTGCCGCTTTGAGTTTTTTGTGATTGCTGTTCTGCGGTCATCGTGTCCATCCTTCTGACCGGCGGTGTTCCTTTTGCATCGTCTCTCACTGCGCGGCCGGTTGCGCGCCGAGATAGTTACCATATCCGACGATGATCGTCGACAAGACCAGCAGGGCCAGGCCGAGCGTCAACTTCCGCCGGGTGCCGAGGCCGCTGCCTTTCCATTCTTTCAAGGCGATGCCCCACAGCGAGCTGAAGAGGATGATGCTGGCCATGTGGAGCGTCCAACTGGAGAATTCGTACCTGCCCATCCGCATCTGGCCCATGCTGTAGAAGAAGAACTGCAGGTACCAGGTGACGCCTGCCAAGGCGCTGAAGAGATAATTGCTCCACAGGGGCACTCGCTCGGGCGTTTCGTGGGCCGTCTGGGGGCGGATCGTCGAGCGATAGTACTGACAACCCGTCCGGTTCTTGATGTTCAGAGCGACGCACCAGATGAAGTTGGTGGTGAAACCGCCGAGCAGCACGACGATCAACACCGGCAGGTTCGACCAGAGATCGGAACAGCGATTCTCCTGGAGCACCTTACTGGTGGCCTCCATGATGGGTTTGCCGTAGAACAGGCCGATGGCGAAGCAGGCGCTCAGCACGCCGGAGAACGTCGAAACCAAGAATCCTTTTGTGAAGTGGAACTCCTTGACCACGGCCTTCTTCTGTTCCTCGGAGAGCTCCCGCTCTTTGCTCATGCCTGCAAGCCCGGTCATCGCGATGCCCGCCAAGCAGACACCGACGCCGATCAGCGTGACGACGCCCGACCCGGTCGTCAGGAGTTCGCCCAGCTTGTGTTCGAGGATCGGCGGGGTGAGCGTCCCGACCGCGGCGCAATAGCCCAGCGTCAGGGCCATGCCCAATCCGATTCCCAGATAGCGCATTGTCAGACCGAAGGTCAATCCGCCCAGGCCCCAGAGCACGCCAAAAAAATAGGCCAGAAGGAGGGGCCTGGCGTCGGCTTGGCGGAGGATGGCGACGGGACCCGGAATGAGCGCCAAGGCGAACGACCACGGCGCGATGATCCAACTGAAGAATCCCCCGACGAGCCAATAGACCTCCCACGCCCATTTCCGCACCCCGCGATAGGGCACGTAGAAGCTGCCGGCCGCCAATCCGCCCAACCAGTGGAATGTCACACCGAGGAATGGATTTGCCGTCATCCCTGCCAAGTCTCCTTAGCTACGCGTGGCCAAGACGTCCTTTTCGTAGTTCTTCACTTCATCGATCCACGCCGAACCGACCGGTACGTCGGACTTCGTGCAATAGTAATCCCAAACCGCGCCGAAAGGCAGTGTCTTCATTTCTTCGAGCATCGCCAGACGCGAGGTGTGGTCGCCCTTGGCCTCGATCCGCTTGAGCTGGTTCGTGGGCTCGAGCATCGCCTGAAGCAGGGCCTTGATCATGCAGCGGGTGCCGATGACCCAGGCCGCGATCCGGTTGATGCTGGCGTCGAAGAAGTCCAGGCCGATGTGGACGCGGCCCAAGTAGTCGCCTCGGACGAGTTCCTGGGCCAGGGCCGTCAGTTCGTCGGAGAGGACTACGACGTGGTCGCTATCCCAGCGGACGCCGCGACTGACGTGCAGCAGGATCTCGTCGACGAACGTCATCACGGCGGAGATCTTATCCGCGACGGTCTCGGTCGGGTGGAAGTGACCGGTGTCCAGGCACAAGAGCAGGTTGTTAGCCACCGCATAGCTCAGATAGAATTCGTGCGAGCCGACGACGTAGCTCTCGGAGCCGATACCGAACAGTTTGCCCTCGACGGCGTCCAACACGTAGTTGCGGCTGATCTTGTCGGCCAGGATCTCATCGAGCGATTCCTTGAGCCGCTGGCGCGGGCCCTTGCGATCGATCGGGATGTCCTTGTATCCGTCGGGGATCCAGGTGTTCAGCACGCAGGGGGTTCCGAGCTGCTTGCCCATGTAGGCTGCGATTTTGCGGCAGGCGATCCCGTGCTCGATCCAGAATTTGCGGATGTTCTTGTCGGCGCTGGAAAGCGTGAAACCGTCGGCGGCCTTGGGATGTGAGAAGTACGTTCCGTTGAAGTCCATGCCGAGCTTGTTGGCCTGGGCCCACTGGACCCAGTTCTTGAAGTGCCTGGGCTCGAGCTCGTTGCGATCGGCCTTGCCCTTGGTTTCGGCGTAACTGGCGTGCAGGTTCAGCCGATGCCGGCCGGGGATCAGGCTCAGGGCCTTTTCGAGATCGGCTCGCAACTCGTCGGCCGTTCGCGCCTTGCCGGGATAGGCGCCGGTGGCCATGATGCCGCCGCCGCTAAGCCCGTCGGCGTTCTCGAAGCCGCCGACGTCGTCGCCCTGCCAGCAGTGCAGCGAGATCGCGACCTTGCGAAGCTGTCGCATCGCCTTTTCGGTATCGACGCCCAGCTCGCCGTAACGTTCGCGTGCCAGCTTGTATGCCTGCTCAATTTGTCTCAGATTCGCCATGACGCATTCATCTCCAGATGTTGGCGGCTCTCTTGTCATCGTGAGGCGAAGCCGAAGGATGTGGGCCGCGGACGAGAGGTTTCTTTCGGTCACAGGCCGGATGCTTCACTTCGTTCCCCATGGCAAGAACAAGTCTTATCCCTCGTTATTTCTGCACTTGGATCGGTCCAACCTTCAGCGCCTCCGGCTCCGGCAGCTTGGGGAATGGGGCGTGCGGTTCGGTCTGGTACCAATAGGCGACCGACGCGATGTCGTCCTCCAACGGCAGATAGCGACCGCCTTCCTGCCAACCGAGCGCCTGATTCGTTACGCGAAGGTCCTTTTCGAACCGGATCGGATCCACGACGTGCCAGCGATACAGGCCGAAGCGCTGGCCGACCTTGTAGATCTCGTCCGGCGGCAGGACCTGGGCCAGGCCGGTGTAGGGCGTGGAAAAGGTCTGGTACTTCTTCGTCTCGCGGTTCTCGAAGTTGTACGAGCCGCAGAAGTAGTCCTCGGTGCCCGTGCCGCAGATCGTAGGGAATTCCTTGTCGCCATCGAGGTAGAACTTGATCTCGCCTTCGCCCCACCATCCGGGACTGTGGACTTCCCAAGCCATGTAGGTGCCGACGTAGTGGCCCCGGCCCTGGATGCCGTCCACGATTGTGTAGAGGCCCTTGGTTTTGAGCGGCGATTCGCGTCGATACTGCGCGTGGAAATACGCCATGCTCTCGGGGACGTCGGTCAGCGTGTAGTTGATCTGGTAGTAGAGCACCATGTCCTTTTCGTCGAGGTTTTCCATCGTGACTTTCGCGCTCTTGCGGAAGGGCATGGGCCAGTAGCAGTTAAACGCGCTGCCGGGATTGACGCAGACGGCCAGCGAGTTGATCTGGGCGTATTTGCCCCAGCCGCAGGCGAAGAAGTGACTCATCGGCACTTCGACCGAGGGGGTTTCCTCGCCGTCCCAGTAGAAACGGAGGATGTACAGTTGGGTCTTGTCGAGCGGGGCGGGCGTCATCCAGATCTGCTGGATCGCGCCGGAGCCGTTGATCTCCCCCATGGTGAACGTGCTCTTGGCGGGAATCCGCACCGACGGCGAGATCTTCCAACCCTGGCCGAGGTCGCGGGCGGCGTTCTTACCGGTGCCTTCGGTGGCCATGCCGGCCTTGCCTTTCTCGCCGGTGAAGTTCTCGGGACTGATCGAGCGCGACTGGGCGCTCGATAGCCTGGGCAGATTAGCCAGGTCCATGCCCAGACCGTTGAACTCGCGGCCCTGTGCGAAGAGTCCGCCTGTCATCGCGCAGATGATCAGGAGGGATGTTGCCAAGAGTGCCCGATGGCCACACGATGAAGCTCCGCCAACTCGTCTCATCTGATTCCCCTTTCATTCTCGATCAACTCGCATATTTTTCCAGCAACGTCAATTCCGCCTCGCGGGTCCAGAGGCCGTTGTTCAGGCACGCCGCGACGTCGGGCATTTTCTGCGAAAGCTCTTCCAGCCGGATCAGGCCCATGCTCCGACACGCCGGGTACACCATGATCTTGCCGGCGATCAGGCGGTTCTCGACCGCGCGGATACCCTCGACCGCCCCCTCGAAGCCGCTGATCGCCGCGACGCTGACGTTCGTGTCGAGCCGGTCCGACTCGACCTTCTCCAACATGCGTTTCATGTCGTCGAGCGTCGAGCCACTGGTGCCGATGAAGTACAGACGCTTTTCGATGTAGGCGTCCAGGTCGATCTTGCCGGTGACGGTGGCGGGGATGCCCGCGAAGATGTTGACGATTCCCCGCGGCGCGGCGCAGTTCACCGCGGTGGCCACCAGCTCCGGGACCGGGGCCATCAGCACGGTGTAGCTGTAGTTTTCTTCCATCTGCTCGTGGGCCGCGTTGTAGGGTTTGTACTCGACGCCGTTCTTGTCGGCCAGCGGTTGGACGATCTGGTTCAGCGCCGCCAGGCGGTTGTCGTCCACGTCGCCCGCATAGACGGTGACGCCTTCGACGCCCTGGCAGATGTTGCGAATGACGTGCATCATGCCCATCGGACCGCCTGCGCCCACCACGTTGACGACGTCGCCGTGGCGGATCTCGCCGGTCTTGGGGATGTACTTCATCGAATCGGCGGGGTCCGAGCCGGTTGTGCCGATTAGGCGAATCCCGCCGTAGTGCACCCGTCCGACCATGGTCACCACCGGTGCGCCGAAACGATCCCCGCCCAGGACGATATTGAACAGGCCGTTGGCTGCGACCTTGGGGAACAGCACCTCGGCGGTGCGGACCGTCGCCCCGAAATAGATCACGTCGTCATAGGCCGCGTCTTCGAGGTCGAAGAGACTGTTCCCCTGAACAACGACCGGGCCCAGATCGGCCGGCGGGAGCGATTTGGAGATCCAAGTCACCTTGCCGGGCGTGCCGTACTTCTGATAGAGGCGGTGCATTCGGCCGGCGGGGACAGCCACGTCCGAGACGACGAGCATCCGTCCGCCGGCCTTGATCGTCGTACGTTCTTTGGTGACGTAGGCATCCTCGACGCAGGCCCAAGGTTCGCACAAAGCGATGGCCGAGGCCGCGCGTTCCTCGGAGGCGGGGATCAGCATGGACTCGCCGTCGGGGGCAGTGATGACCCGCTCATCCATCAGGACATATTCCTGCAGGGCGCCTTCGAAATTGTATCCGAACGCCGAGTTGGAACTGGCGGTGTGCAGCCAACGGTAGTCGGTCTGCACGAGATACCGCTGGCCGGGCTTGTGTCGCGTGACCTCGGGTCCGACCGCGACGATCCGAACGACGGTTTCATGTCCCGGGACCGTAGGGGCCGCGTCGGGCACGTAACTCGGGATTTCTTTGAGGGTCTCGGGATCGATTCCGGAGACGACCGGTCCTTTGCGAACGTGGGCGGTGAACTGCTTGAGCAGTTTCAAGTCGGAAAAGCACAGGCCGACGACTTCGACCCTGGCGAGGATCTGGTGCGGCCCGGGTTTGAAAACGTCTTTGGATTTGTTCAGGATCAGTTGGTCCGGACCCACCAGTTGGACTGCGTACTGTTTGGCTGGAATCCTCTCGTTCATGTCTGCATCCTTCATCACGCTTGCGCCGCCTTCAGGACTTCGGTCGGTGCTGCGAGCTCTGTGAGTTCGGCCATCGCGTCTTCCTGCCGAGGTTTCAATGTCGCGCCAAGCTCTTCGAAAAACGCGTTTTTGCGTTCCGCGGTCCCGAAGTGCTTGTTCGCCCAGCGGCTGGTGTAACCCAAGCCGCACTGTCGCTGGAGGACCGAGTGGGCGTACACGATGTGAGCCCCGCTCAGGAAGGCCGGCAACAGGGGGGCAAGTTCCGCGGAGTTGAAGTCGTCGACGAACTTCTGACCGGGACTGTTCATTTCGGTACCTTCGACCAGGACGAGGTGTCGCTTCTTCGCGACCTCCACCACATGGTAGAGGTTTTGGACTTTCTGATCCTGTGATCCCGGCGTGTAATTGCGGTCTGGGATCACGTTCAGCGCGACCGCGCCGGTGCTCATCGCGACATCAAGCAGCTCTTCGATCGCCTGTTCCCCGTCGCTGGAACCGTCGAGCCAGGTGTGCACGGGCATACCGCCTGCGCCCAGGATAAAACGGTTCGTTTCGGCCATCCGGGGGAAGGATCCGCTGTCGGGTTGAATGTAGCCGACACCCCCGCGTTTCATGGTCTTGGATCGGATCGTATTGATGAGGTCGCGGCCCTCGGGCAGGCCGAGTTTCTTGGCGTCGGTCCCGAGCTTCTGCGACCAGAACCGGGCGAGTTCTTCGGTTCCTTCGCCGAACCGGTCTTTCGCCTTGCGGGCATACGCGACGCACATGTGCCGCTCGGTCGCGTTGCCGGCAGGCGTGAGCGTCAACACGTCGCTCTCGTAGTCCAGTTCGACCGGGCTGAGATATCTATTGACCCGTTCCATGAGGTCGCGGTTGCGCTGCTGGGCGGTTTGCTTGAGGTTCTTGAGGAACTCCCTCTGTGCTGGGGGGACCTGTGCATTCGGAAAGCCGACGCCCATGTGATAGGAGATGCCGGGTTCGCCGGGCGAATTGATGACCCGTGTTGCGAATTCGGGTACGTAGACCCGCGTCTCCAGACCCGAACAACCCTTGAGGTTCAGAAGCCTGCACGCCTCGCGAAACTCCTCGAGTGCATCGAGCACGTCGAAGTCTGTCGTTCCGACGACCGCCAGCCCGGCCCTGCGTGCCAGCCACGCGAATTTCGAGGGCGAGTAACCGTAGGCGTTGTACGAGTAGAAGGTGTGACAATGTAAATTCACGAACCGTCCCGCCTCAGGCAGAACAATTTCGCCTGTCTTGACCTTCTCAAGAAGCGACGCCAGGGCGGTTCTCCGCTCGGCCCCATCGAAGCTGTCCAATTGTTGTTCGAGTTCTTCAGTCGTCAAAAGCCCTGTCTCCTTCCTTTGGCCGCTCCTCGCATGGGTTTGGAACCAAACCGCCCGACATTCATGCGTCGAAACGATTCGCGAGGAGTTGGCCGCAAGGGTTCATTTCTTCGCTGCGAATTGTCGGTACTGCTGTTCCCAGAGATCGACGTTCCGGGGTAAATATTCTTTCATCTCAAAGGAATTGCGGACGACCTGGCGGGCCTCTTCGATGCTCTTGAGCTGGCCGGTCGCTTTGGCTTGCATCAGAATGTTACCGCTGGCGGTGGCTTCGATGGGACCGGTGACGACCCTGCGTCCCGTCGCGTCGGCGGTGAACTGGCAGAGCAGCTCGTTCTGGATGCCGCCCCCGACGATGTGGAGCGTCTCGATCGAAATACCGGTGACATCCTCGATGGCGTTCAGGACCGTGCGGTATTTCAGGGCGAGGCTTTCAAGGATAAGGCGGACCATCTGGCCCTTGTCCTGCGTGGGCTTCTGTCCCGTTTGCGAAAGGCACTTGTTGATTCGTGTGGGCATGTCGCCGGGGGCGAGGAAGTCGCTGTTGTCGCAATCGATGTACCCGAAGAACGGCTTGGCCCTGCCCGCCATCGCCGTCAGTTCGCCGTACGAGAGATCCTGGCCTTCTCGCTGCCACTGCCGCTTGCACTCCTGGACGAGCCACAGGCCCATGATGTTCTTGAGCAGGCGGATCGTATCCTCGACGCCACCCTCATTGGTGAATTCGTAGGCGAAAGTCTTGTCGTTGATGATCGCCTGGGGGATCTCGACGCCCATCAGGCTCCAGGTCCCCGAAGACAGATAGGCCCAGCGGTTGCCTTGGCCGGGGACGCCCAAAACCGCAGAGGCGGTGTCGTGGGATCCGACCGCGATCAGAGAAATTCGGTCCCCGTTGATTTCTTGGGCCACCTCGGGCGTCAGTTCGCCCACGATTGTGCCGGGTCTGGTCACATGCGGCATGATCTCCAGCGGCAGC
>JAGPGT010000149.1 GCA_018055905.1 Phycisphaerae bacterium | reverse complement strand
CATAGAGATTGCGACCGGAAGCAGGGTCCTTGGACGAGGCAATCACGTGGCGAAGTTCACGGTCAAACGACCAGTAGCTTCTGTACGCCTCTGGAACGAGAGGCCATCGTCCGAGAGTCTGCTCGTCGAATGCCCCACAGGCACCATGGTGCCCAGATTCGCAAACGCGATGGACTGTCACAGTCGCAACGGGTAGCCCATTTGCCGTCTTCTGCACGCGCCACACAGTCGACCCATCGTCGCGGGTCTGCTTCGAGTACTCTCTGCCGAAGGGCAGGGCATTAAGCAGTTGTACGCCAGGTTCGGTCCCACCCAACGACTGATTCTGGTCCGCGTCGTCAGACGAGACGCGGTGCTGAAACTGGTCCAGGCCGCGGCTGCATTCAAAGAACGTAGTGACCTCCAATGATGCGTCCGTCTCGTCGTCGGGACAACGAACCCGCCCAGCAATGGCCAGAGCAGACCGAAGAATCGACTCCGCCGACTTCTGCACCGGCAACAGAGGATCTTGTTCGCCGCCAGGCAAAACAAACGCGCCTGGCTGGGACATCCCCTGAATCCAATAATGAACCATGCCGCCATCGAAGATAAGATCGCAGTAGCGGACAAAGGACGGTGCCTCGCGGAACATGGCGGGCTCCATCCAATAAATGGCGATCCGCTGCCGACGACCATCGGTAGCCATCAACCCGTCCACGCGTCCCGGCGAGATTGGCATCCAAAACTCGCAACGAAACTCGAAGACGCACGAGTCGTTCTCGGCGTCTCCCCTGACGGTCGGGGTCCTGCAAGCTATCAGGCAAAAGAGCAGGACAGTAACCTTGACGCGGGCCACGAGCCGACGCGAAGGCCCCGACCGCACCGCCCGGATCTTCTGGAATATCGATGCGAAGCGATGGTAATGCCCCGCCATAGATCACTGTCCTTTCCCAAGCCACGAAGATTCAGATGCTACGAGTGGCCCTCCTGCCATTTAATCGAGCCAGACATCAGCGTACGCATCGCCGTCGGCGTACGCGGTGTTCGGGCTCCCTCCTACCTCTGCGAACGCGCCACAGACGCTGCTGGCGCTGACAGTCGCAAACGCGTCAAACCACACCGCCTCCTGGGTCATGCCAGCGACACCTGGGTCAAAATCGGAGTCAGCGTCACTCCCCACCATGCCGCCACTCGAGAAGCTCATGCCCGCAAGCGCACCGCCCCCATACGTGCTCGCGCCGCCGGCGCCGACACTCGATGCGCCCGATCCGGTCTGGTCAGTGTAGCTCGCCGAGCCGGAGGCGTTGCAGTCCCAAGAGACGTAGAACCACCCAGATTGATCGCTGTACGTGTCAATCGATGCGTAGTAATTGGCCCCCGACGACGGGTTGCTGCCGTTTGCGGAAGCCGTTGCGGAACACGAGGTTCCTCCGGAGTCGTACCCCCCGTAGCCCGTGCCGTAGTCGTAGCCGCCACCGTCCGGAACTCTGTGGATGGCCGCCAGGGCGGCAGGCGACGCAACAAGCATCAAGATTGCAGAAAGACAGACACACCAAGTACGTGCTTTCATGGTTGTACTCCTTTAACTTCCCATGTCCTCAAATCGACTGTTCACCTTCGAATGCGGCCTCACCTTGCTCAACTCATACGCATCACCTCCTTGTGTTCATCGCCAAGATACCACACGGATTGCGGAGTAATCCTATTCACAATATGCGCATACTCTACAGGGCCACTTCGTAACCAGCCTGATACATTTCAAGTTCGCGGGCTGCGGCCCCACTCTATATCGCTGAACGCAAGCACCACCTGTCCAATGAAGATAATCGCGGACTCCAGGCGCACATCAGTAGTCCTTGAAGCCTCGCATCCATTCGGGCCACTCCTCCGGCTTCACACCCCCTGCCTTCGTCCACCGGTTGGCTCTGTCGAAGTCATGGGACCATTTCAACGTCCAAAGCTCTTTCAGACCGACCCTCCGGACGGACCAGTCGAGGAACAGGCCGTTTATGCACTCGCTGTGACGATTGATAGCGAACATTCCCATAGTCAAAGGCCCTGCATACCGCTCTTCTGGTGGCGGGAGGTCAGTTTCTCGGGGACTTGCCCAGAGGCATGTCGCATCCAACATGACTGGGATATCAGCTCTACCTTTGAAAGAGAGGAGGTCGAGTTCAAGGGGACCGGCGCGAGAGGGCCGCGGAGATTCAGAAAAGCCACTGAACAGCCAACTATTGTACCCGTAGCTGCCCCGAAACGCCGGAGTGGGCCTGGCAATCTCCCAGGCCTCAAACGCCGATCCTGCCGTTCCCTCCACGCGACCCTTTGTAGTGCCGAAATAGGCGACGGAACCAAATGGGAAACTGCCGGGTTTGACGGCCATCGGGCACAAGGCGATCCCTTTGGTCTCGAAGCGATGCAGCGCGCCGGCATCCGCGTTCGGGTCGTCCTCGCCGAGGAACACGCCTCGCAGAAACCAGATACCGGCGGTGCCCGTCTGATCAGTGGGAAAGCGTCCCTCGTTCTCCTGGGCATACAGGTTCATCGTCGTTCCCCATGCTCGGAGGTTGGACTGGCAGACGACGCTCCTGGCGTGTTTTCTCGCCGCCCCCAGCGCCGGGAGCAACACGCCCATCAGCACGGCGATGACCGAGATGACCACCAGCAACTCAATCAGCGTGAAGCCACTTGGATTGGTGAAAGAAGATCGATGATCGATGACGTGGCATTCCGTTCGGTCGCGCCGGCACGGTTGTCCTGTCTCTGTGTTTGCGGATCTCATCGCCATTACCTCCCCGGCTCCGCCAGGCCCTGGTCTTTCGCCGGTTCCGAAACATTCTCTTGCGCCGTCTCCCGGCACCCCATTCTTCGGAAGTGCCGCCGGATGGTCGGAGCCTCCTTCAACCACGACGGAACCGCCGAGAGTCATCCTCCTCCGGTAGGAGCACGCTCATCCCCATATCCCAATCGGCCCCACGTGGCGCGTTGGAGCCTCTGGAGATCATACAGGCCGTCCGTGGTACGCGGTCGGTAGAAGTCCTCCCCTTCAAGGTCGAGACTCTCCAGTCCACTCGGACTGACGTAACGTCGCAGGGTCACGGTCTCGCGTCCTCTCCACTTCCAGTACTCCGCATGACCGTCGGCCATCGAGAGAGTCACGCCGTTTCCATGGTGGATCGGAGGGGGGCTTACATAGACCCACTCAGGATACAGATACCGAACAAGGAAGTCATCGGCAAAACGATTGTCTATGAAGACAGCACGTTCCGATGCCGGCGGACTGATGATCTGCGTCAGCCGGGTCAGTCTCAGCACGGTCTGGCCAATGCGTTTGCTAGGCGGCATCAGGTCCACATCGGGCCCCCTGGACAACACTTCTTCGAAGCGTACACCGTTGGCACCGGGGAGAATTGAGTATGTAGCCCCAAACGACCCGATCCCGCGAGGGCAGTGGTAGATCCCGATACTCTCCCGAACATAGGGCCATAGAGCCCCCTTGTCGGGATTCTCCAGGATGGCGGAACGGCTTTCCGGATTGAGAAAAGCTAGGCCCACCCATCCGTCAAGTCTTTGGCGCAGTAGTGTTGATTCTCGCTTCCCGAATGCATCACCGCTCACAAGCTTGCCATTGTGGTCATCGGCATAGGCGATCCAGGCAATGGTGAGTTGGCGGAGATTGCTCAGACAGACCGCCCGTTGGGCGCGTTCCCTGGCCGCATTCATCGCAGGGATCAAGAACGCCAGCAGCGACGCAATCACCACGATCACGACCAGCAGTTCGATCAGCGTAAAAGCCCTCGGATCGATACGTGATGATTCGCGGTGGATGCCTGACCGGCCTTGTCGCCGGCGCATTCTATGTCTTATAGCCACAGACTGCATATGAATCACCTCCCTTGCGCTGCGCCATCCTGACAATTTGCCGTACAGGAGAATTCCTCTCTTGCCGTCTCCAGAAGTGCGCCCAGGAGAAACGTGAGGCACTCGGTCTGCAGGGTGGTGTTGTCCAGACGCAACTCCTCGGCGCGCGCTTTGGAGACGGCCTCTCGCCGCTGCCTCTGCGCCCTCATCTCGTTCTCACCAGCCACCCGGCAATACTCGGGCTCCGTTGCGACGAAGGCCCAGATGTGCGCCTTCCATTGCTCAAGGCTCCGTTGGGCCAGCAGACAATCCGGATGCGGTCGTCCCGTCGTCGCTGATCGATTCGTTGAAGATGAGGTTCCCCCGCCTCCGAGTTGCCGCCAGAGATCGACGCGTGCGTAGCGCAAGTCGTGCCATCGGCCTTTGATCTGTTCCATTTGCGCCTGCGAAAGAGGCTTCAGGTAGATCGGCAGCAGCGGGGCATCGATCTTTCGATAGCACTCCGCGAGGTGGGCGGCCTTGGCGTTGCGGACTTCGTTCGGGTCGAGGAAGGAGAACTGGGCGAGAAGGCCTTCCGCGGCGTGATTGGCAAGGTCTTCATATTGCCGGCGGAGGAGGGCGGTGTCTTCCCCGCCTGGGAGTTCTGCGGCCATGAGGTTCTCTACGTACCAGCGGATCTCGGCGCGTCGGACCTCGAAATGGGACCGGTCCTGCGTGTTCCTCAGGTCAGGCCAATAGAGGGCAAAACCTTCCTTGAGGATGTGCAGGCGGCGGTCATACTGAAAAGCGTTCGGATCGTGGATCGCGGCCTGGCGGATCGTCTCGATGTATTCCTGCTGCCACGCCTGGGGCCAGGGGGCCGGAGTGCGGACCATGCAATCCCGCACGGCAGCCAGGGTATGATTCAGCGCCGAAGGCCCATCGGCGTCCGTTGCCATGGCGGCCGCATCTCGCAACAATAGCAGAGAGAATGCGACACAAAGAGTGAATGCCCAACCGCAGGTGCTGTCTCGTCTCCCTCGATAGCGCATCGCTTTTCGCCTCTTTCTCCCAAAGACCTCTCCTGTTGCACGGGTTCCCAACGCCAACCCGCCGCTGATTCAAGACTGCATCGTAGAAGGCGTCATCAAAGCTGTTTGAGTCCCAGCACCCCTTATTCTATCCCCCCCCCCCGCGAATCCATGCAAAAGAAAAATCCAAAAAAGTGAAAAATTTCTCTACCGACCATCCCTTGATCCGGACCCATTGTTCCGACACCATTCCAATTGTGTGTGGGGCTTGATAGGGGGATTAAGAGGGCCAGTCCCTTCAGCCCTAGAGGAAGGGCTGATTCTCTGGACATGTCTCCTAATTTGGTGGATTGCATTCCCTTTTGCGTTTATCATTCTGGCTGCAGGGCGACACGGGTTGTGTTATGGCCCGCGTTTCATGGACATAGCTGGAAAGGAAGGCTCCGATGAATAGGTGGCTCGGTCTGGCGGGTGCGATTTATCTGGCGGTGATGTCTGTACCGATCGAGGCGCAGGAGACGCGGTATGAGGCGAACTGGGCCTCGATCGACAAGCGGCCCACGCCCCAATGGTGGGTGGATGCGAAGTTCGGCATTTTCATTCATTGGGGAGTCTATTCGGTTCCGGCCTGGTCCGTGCGGGGGCAGTATTCTGAGTGGTACTGGAACCGCATCACGGGCGACAAGGCCAAGAACGGACCCTGGTGGCAGTACCATGCCAAGACCTACGGGGCAGATTTTCCGTATGCCGGGTTTGCGCCGATGTTCAAGGTCGAACTCTACGACCCCAACCAGTGGGCGGATATTTTTGCTCGCTCGGGAGCCAGATACGTCGTAGTGACCTCCAAGCACCATGACGGTTATTGTATGTGGCCCAGCCAGGAGGCCAACCGAAGCTGGGGACGACCCTGGAATTCAGCCGACATCGGACCTGGACGGGACCTGTTGGGCGAACTGACGACCGCCGTCCGGGCCAGAGGCATCCACATGGGCATCTATTATTCGCTTTACGAATGGTACAATCCGCTGTGGGTGACCGACCGCCCTTTGTATGTCGAGAAACACATGTTTCCGCAATTCAAGGACGTGGTGACCCGATATCATCCCGAAGTGATCTTTTCCGACGGCGAATGGGATATGCCCAGCAAAGATTGGCGCAGCGAAGAACTGCTGGCCTGGTTGTTCAACGAGTCGTCCGTCAAGGACAACGTGGTCATCAACGACCGGTGGGGCAAAGACTGTCGTCACAAGCACGGCGGCTACTACACCACCGAGTATACGGCGGGTCTGGCCAGTGGGGCGCATCCCTGGGAGGAGAGCCGCGGCATGGGGCACTCCTATGGGTACAGCCGGACCGAACCACTCGCAGATTACCGCTCTGCACGCGAGATGGTCCTGATGCTGATCGACATCGTCAGTCGGGGCGGCAACCTCCTGCTGGACATCGGTCCGGCCGCCGACGGCACGATCCCGGTCATCATGGAGGAGCGACTGACTCAGATCGGCGATTGGCTCAAAGTCAACGGCGAGGCCATCTACGGCACCCGAAGTTGGAAGAAACCAATCCAGTGGACCGAGGGCAAACAACCCGGGGTTGATTACGGCAAAGAGTATATGGCCAAGTACGATATTGCCGAACTGACCGGAAAACCCACTGCTGACAAAGCCGTTATCGATGCGTTTTTCACAACAAAGGACGGCAATCTGTATGTGATCACGCCCCGATGGCCCGGCGAGAAACTGATTGTGAGGGATATCGAGATCTCATCCGACACTGTTGTAACAATGCTGGGAGTCGCGCAACCGATTCGATGGGACCGGTCGGGGTCTGACCTCACGATCCGGGTGCCGGCCTTATCGGTGGACGACATGCCTTGCCAGTACGCATATGTGTTCCGAATCACGGGAATCAAGTGAACCCTACTGGGGCGAGCTTGGGGGGATGAAGGTCGACCTCGAAGGCTGTTGCATAGACACCTACGGGACTCTGAGAGGTGGGGTGCTCGGGGCAAATTGGCGGCAAATTGGATTGCTTGCGTACCCGCGCCCGGTATAATTGAGTACTTTCGAGGGGTCCGAAACCCCAGGGTTCAGCGGTGGGCAGTCGGGCCATGTCCCGAAGGACGAATAACCGTCCGGATATGACGCGTGTGGAGTCACGTGCATGTGAGCGGGTCGGGCGAAAGGCTCCGCCCGCAATAAACAGGGGATTGTAAGCGTTCTTCCCGTGAAGCAACGCTTTGGCGGAACGGTGTGCAACACACACCCTACAGTCTTATAGGATAAGGAGGTTACGAGATGGCACGACCTGTTACGCTTTTCACCGGTCAATGGGCGGACCTGCCGTTGGAGACGCTGGCGCAGAAAGCCAAGAGTTGGGGATACGACGGTCTGGAACTCGCCTGTTGGGGCGACCACTTCGAGATCGACAAGGCCCTCAAGGACGACAATTACTGTAAGGCCAAGCGCGCCCTGCTGGACAAGTACGGCTTGAAGGTGTTCGCCATCTCGAATCACCTCGTCGGCCAGTGCATTTGCGACAATATCGACGACCGGCACAAGGCCATCATTCCGCCGGAGATCTGGGGTGACGGCAATCCCGAGGGCGTCCGTCAGCGGGCCGCCCAGAACATGATCGACGCCGCCAAGGCCGCCAAGAAGCTTGGCGTCGGTGTCGTCAACGGCTTCACCGGAAGCTCGATCTGGCATATGCTGTACTCGTTCCCGCCGGCCCCCAAGCAGATGATTGACGCAGGCTACGCCGATTTCGCCAAGCGTTTCATTCCTATCCTGGACGCTTTCAAGAAGGAAGGGGTCAAGTTCGGTCTGGAAGTGCACCCGACCGAGATCGCTTTCGACATCGCTTCGGCGCAGCGGGCGGTCGATGCCGTCAAGGGACATGAATGTTTCGGTTTCAATTATGATCCGAGTCACTTTGGCTACCAGCACGTGGACTATGTGAAGTTCATCCGCACCTTCCCCAAACGGATCTTCCATTGCCACATGAAGGACGTATGGTGGGGCCATGGGGACGGCACCGTCGGCGTCTTCGGCGGCCACACCGAATTCACGGATCCCCGTCGATACTGGGACTTCCGCTCCATCGGCCACGGCGACATCAATTTCGAAGAGATCATCGTGGCCCTCAACGATATCGGCTATCAGGGTCCGCTCTCGATCGAATGGGAAGACGGCCGGATGGATCGCGAGCATGGGGCGGCCGAAGCCGTCCAAGCGATCAAGAAGGCAGACTTCAAGCCTTCTCAAATCGCCTTCGACTCGGCGTTCGAGAAGAAATGACAGAAATTCCGGCGAGGCCTGGGCGTTGCCAAAACGGTCAGGCCTCGCTGGTTTGTTCCGCAGGAATGGACACAAAATGGCATTCAGAAGCATTGATCGACGCAGCTTCCTGAAAGCGGTTGCGGGGACGGGGGTAGCCGTTGTGAGCCTGCCAAGCCTCGTGCCGTCCTCGGTCTTCGGCGCCACGGCGCCCAGCGAACGGATTACTCTCGGTTTCATTGGTTGCGGCAAGCAGAGCCAGCACCT
The DNA here is from genome assembly GCA_018055905.1 of Phycisphaerae bacterium. Taxonomy (GTDB): domain Bacteria; phylum Planctomycetota; class Phycisphaerae; order Sedimentisphaerales; family Anaerobacaceae; genus PLanc-01. The sequence continues at coordinate 1,112 of JAGPGT010000149.1, read as the reverse complement.
GATGCGGTCGTTTCTCGGTTCGCCCGGAACGCACGTTGTGGCTGCCTGCGACGTGGACCAGCTCAAGCTCGAGCGTAGCAGCAAGGGAATCGTCGAGAAGCACTATGCCGATAGGAATGATGGGTCCTACAAGGGCTGCGCGGCCTACCGTGATTTCCGCGATCTGGTGGCCCGGCCGGACATCGACGCTGTGGTGATCTCCACGCCGGACCATTGGCACGCCGTGACTTCGATCGAAGCCTGCAAGGCGGGCAAAGACATCTATTGCGAGAAGCCCCTGACGCAGACGATCGCCGAAGCCCGCGCGATGGTCAACGCGGTTCGCAAGTACAACCGCGTTTTTCAGACCGGCAGTATGCAGCGGTCCAGCCGGGAGTTCCGGTTCGCCTGCGAACTGGTCCGCAACGGTTACATCGGCGACATCCGGCACGTGACCGTCAACGTGGGCGGACCACCGGAGGATAAACCGCTGGCGGCCGAGCCCGTGCCGGATTATCTCGACTGGGACATGTGGGTCGGGCCGGCGATGTGGAGGCCGTATAACAATGAACTGGCCCCGCACATCAGCTTCGACGGCTTCCCGCACTGGCGTTATCACAGCTATTATGGCGGCGGCGGTATGACTGATTGGGGCGCTCATCATTTCGATATCGCCCAGTGGGGCCTCGGCATGGACGGCTCGGGACCGGTCGAGATCGTCCCGCCCGACGGCAAAGACACCCAGGTTCTGACCTACAAGTACGCCAACGGCATCACGATGACGCGCGACAGCCAAGTCCGCGGTCCCGACGGCAAGGGCCTTCCCTTCCCCGGGGACGCCTATCCGCTCTGGCTGGAACACGTGCAAGAGAGCAAAGGCAGCGTCAACGGCGTGCTCTTCGAAGGCACGACCGGCAAAGTTGAAGTGAATCGTGGCTATCTGAAGACCTGGCCGGACAGTCTCAAGGATCAGGTGATTGGGGCCGATAAGATCCGTTTGTACGAGAGTAAGAACCATTATACCGACTGGCTTGACGCGATCCGCAAACGCGCCAAGCCCATTTGTGACATCGAAATCGGCGCCAGTTCGGTGATTGTGTGTCACTTGGGCAACATCGCCTATACGCTGGAGA